>JBFXBK010000473.1:0-6531 GCA_050183255.1 Polyangiaceae bacterium
TGAGCGATCCGCATCGGTGACGTCCCATGAGCACGCGCCCGTTGCGTACAGTTTTCGAGCGAATCCAAAAGCTCGCTGAACTTAGCCCCCGTTTCAAGGCAGCAGTGTCGGAAGCCACGCTCGACTTGGTTGCCGCCACCGGTTTCTCTCTGGGAACTGCGAAGGCGCCGTACGAGGTTCATGACGGGCAGCGTGGCTGTGCCGTCCTCGAGGACGAAGCCGGGCCTTTTCGGTGGATGTCGCTGCGAGAGTCCGTCGTGGATGCCAAGCGCTGGCGAAAGCTGCTGCGCGTCGGTGCGTTCGATGAAGCGTCGGTGGTCGCAGAGCGGGGGGTGCGCGCCGCGTGGTGGCACGAGGGCTGGTTACCGGTTGGCGAGAACGGAGCCGGTGATGTCCTGTGCTTGGACTTCTCACCTGCGAAGGGCGGGCGCCGGGGCCAAGTGATTCGCGTCCTCCACGATGACCCCGTGCGAAGCGTGGTCGCGGCATCCCTGCGAGAGCTGCTGGCGCGGGTCGCAGCGGGGCTCGAATCAGGGGAGCTGGTTTGCTCCGACGACTATGGCGGTGTGATCCCCGCGGAAGAGGCAACGGACGGTGCGACCTCCGAGCGCGCTGACCTGGGCTTCTTCGAGGGCCCATCGGTCACCGACGCGAAGCTCAAGGAGGTGGGGGGCATGACGGCACTCACCTATGTGAACTTCACCGGTGCGCAGATCACGGATCGTGGACTCATGCAGCTTGCCCGCTTGCCGAAGCTCAAGAGCATCATGCTGCGCAAGACGTTGGTCACGGACCGCGGGATCAAGTGGTTGCTTGAGGCGTTCCCTCGACTTCAAGATCTCGCGTTGCCACCTCAGGCGACCACAGAGCTGGTGCCGGTGATTGCCAGCCACCCGGGACTTCGCACAGTGGGCACGAGCGCCACTCGATTCGGAAAGCGTGGCGAGCGGGCCGTCTCTTCGATCAACTCCAGGATTCAGTTCTTCTAGCTTTCGGAGAGAGTTACGGTCATCAGAAGCGAAGACCCATTGATGAGGCGTGCAGAAGACCTGGTTGAGACGCTGACCGAGGCCATCGTCTACATGACTGGCAACCTCGCGCGCTGGTCGGGCGCCGAGGTGGACGAGAAGCACGCAGCATGGCAGCTCGACCAAGTGCGAGCGGCATTCGAGCAGCTCAATCCTACGGAACGACGGGCGAAGTCCCAGTCCGACGTCAACGCATCAGGGGCTACCGCTTGGCTCGCGGCGCGCGCAGGGCCTCCTCCACGTGATCCATGAACGCGAGTACCCGTCGCGTGCTTCGCAGCTCACGCAGAGTCAGCAACCAGACATCCCGTGAGAACGCCGGTTCGACGGGGCCGATTCGCTGCAGTTGCGGATCGCGGTCCCCCTCGAAGCACGCCAGGAAGTGCACGCCGAGTCCGGTTGCGACTGCTGCGTGCAAGCCAAGGGTGCTGGTGTCCAACCACAGCGCGCTGCGCGCTCCGGGAGCGTTCTTCGCTAGCCATTCGTCGAGCCAGCGCAGGTTTAGCCGCTCGTCCCAGTTGAGCCACGGGTACGCAGAGTAGGGCGCCTTCTTGCCGACGTCTCTGACGAGCTGCTTGTTCGCGTAGACGGCGAAGTCGATGCGCGCGACCTTGCGCCCGACGAGGTGGTCCGGTGGATTGCTCGTCAGGCGGAGCACGACGTCTGCTTGACGGCGGTTGAGCGAGACCTCGTCGTCGGTGGTGGAGACGGTGAGCTTCACGCTCGGGTAGCGCGCCATGAACGACGCGAACACCTCGTGGTAGCCGCGAAAGAGCATGTCCATCGTCGACACCCGGAGCGCGCCCTCGAGCTCGCCGTCGCGCCCCAGCACTCGACCCTCTGCGGCCAACACCTCGGCCTCCATGCGCTCAGCCACTTCGGCGAGATCCTGGCCGGCGCTCGTCGGCATGTATCCATCAGGCGTGCGATCGAAGAGGCGCACGCCGAGGGACTTCTCAATCTCGTCGAGCCTGCGTCCGACCGTGGTGTGCCGGACCTTCAGTTTCGCGCCGGCGCCGCTCAGCGTGCGTGCGCGAGAGAGCGCGAGGATGTACCGCAGATCGTCCCAAACCACCTGTGCAGGCTCGCACAGTCAGTGCGCAAATCAACACGTTGAATGAGCCTCCACGCACATCAATAGTGGCCTTGATGCGAGCCGCATTCTTCGCCGTTTTGCTTCTTTCGCTCCCTGCCTCGGCCCAGACCGAGCCATCGGATCCCAACTACCGCCGCCACTTCTTGGGCAGTTCGATGTTCGTCTTGATGAACCTGGTGCCTCTTGATGAACCGCCGTCGTTCTACCAGCTGAACTACGGGTATCGAGTGACCCCCAAAGACGCTCTATCCCTCGAGGCGATCACCTGGAAGTACCACGCGCCCCTCGGCGTCCCGTACGGGTCCCACTACGGCGCCGAGGAGGAGCGCTTCCCCGGCTACGTCAGGGCGTACGGCGTCGGCCTCGCGTATCAGCGGTTCATCTGGAAGGGGCTTTACTCCGCGCTGCACGCGTTGCCGATGCATCAGACCTTCGTCGCTTCCTCAGGCGAAAAACTCGGGAATGGCTTCCAGCTGTTCCTTACGTTGCGGCTTGGCTACCACATCGAGCTGTTTGAAAATCGCTTCTTCCTCGAGCCATCGGTCGCGGCCACGGCTTGGCCGATCAACACCAACCTGCCCGAGTCGTTTCAGAAGCAGGAGGACAAGTGGCCGAGCTACTTTCTCTTCGAGCCTGGACTGCACTTCGGCGTGAAGCTCTAGCGAAATAGCCCAGCTCCGCGGAATATCCGGGACATGACGTTGACGTCCACGCTCGCCAGGCATGTTGCTCTCGAGGACGCCGGGAAGTCGTCGCCGCACAGTGAGGTGTGCTGTCTGATCTACGCGACCCAGAACGGGTGGAAGCTCCCGATCCTCTTCGAAGAGATGGGCGTTCCCTACGACTGGGCGCTCGTGGACTTCGAGAAGGAGGAGCAGAAGAGTCCACGTTTCCTCGCGGTCAACCCCAACGGTCGGATCCCCGCGCTGATCGACCGCGCGCATGGCGTGACGGTGGCCGAGTCCGGAGCCATTCTGGAGTATGTCGCCACTCGGTTCGGGAGTTCACTGTTGCCGTCTCCCACCGAGGACCTGCAGCTCCATCTCCAGGTCAAGCAGTGGCTGTACTGGCAGGTGAGCGCCCTCGGTCCGAGCATGGGGCAGGCCATGTACTTCCAGCGCATCGCCAAGGTTCGCGGTCACGACGATCCTTTTGCGATTGGACGTTTCCGCGCGGAAACTGAACGTTGCCTGACAATGCTCGACGACCAACTCCAGCTATCCGGAGGGCCGTTCGTGCTCGGCGAGCGCTGCACGCTGGTCGACGTCGCGTGCTTTGCGTATTGCGCCAGCGCCTATTGGGCGAACGTCGACATCTCGGCGATGCGGCACCTGCGGGAGTGGGTAGACATGCTCCACGCCCGTCCCTCGTTCGCCACGGGTCTCTGCGTGCCGTTCCCGCGGCCGGCGTTCTTCGGTCCGCCGTACGCCAGCGAGGAAGAGATCCAGCGGGAAATCACTCGCAACGCGGGTCAATTCGCGATCACGACGAAGCCCGCTTCATGAGGCGTCCGTGATCGGACTGACAGGCGGGCGTCCGACGCCCGCTATGGCGGGCAGTGCGCAAGCTCGGCTAACCGCCCTTGTAGCGCATCAGGGCCAATTGGCATCCTCCTGCCATGAAGAAACTCTGGGGTCGGTTGGAGAGCTGGATGGATGCGAATACGGGGGAGTCACTCAAGCTGAGTCCTCCGGCAACCGCCGCAGCGGTGACCAAGGCCGAGAAGGCACTTGGTGTGCAGTTCCCCACGGATTTCAAAGAGTCGCTGATGATTCACGATGGTCAGAAAACAGTGACCATTTCATGGCTCCCTGCTGGCGCCCAGCTGCTTTCCTTGAAGCAGATCATGAACCAATGGAAAATGGAGAAGTCGTTCGGCTCCGATGACCCCGACGGGTTCGAGACCTTTCAGTGCAAGAAGCGCGTGCGCTCGGTTGCGTATCATCCGCAACGCGTCGCGATCGCGTACGCGGAGATGGCTACGGCGGGGCTCTATCTCGACTTCGTCCCTGGGCCGAAGGGCAAAGCCGGGCAGCTGATCTACAATCACTCGGAGGCTGAATTCGCGGTGCTTGGCGACTCGTTCGGAGACTTCCTGACGCGCTACGTGAAGCTGCTCGAAGAGGGAAAGCTCGTGTACAAGGCTGATACAAGCGACCAGTACGAGGTTGCCGGCTTCATCGTGAAGAAGGGCGGCAAGCTGGGCAGCGATTTCTACAAGGCGCTCGCCATCGCCTGAGCCCGGCGATCGCAGCCAGAAACGCCGCTCCTCACCCCCAAAACCCGCCCAAATTGCGCAGAATTCGCGCCAATCAGGCGCGAACGAGAGGCAATCGTTGCGTGGGCGGCAAGCACTAGCCGCGTCGCGCGGGTTGAGTTAGGTCAAGCGTCCTCGCCCGCGTCGCGCCACTGGGTGCGCTGCGCCGCCGAGTCTCGAAGACCATGACGACACCGAAGATCATCTACACCAAGACTGACGAAGCTCCGGCCCTGGCGACGTACTCGCTGTTGCCCATCATCCAGGCGTTCGCGAAGGCGGCTGGGGTGGAAGTGGAGACGCGAGACATCTCGCTGGCTGGGCGCATCTTGGCGGCTTTCCCCGAGAAGCTGAAGCCCGAGCAGAAGGCGCCTGACGCGCTGGCGGAGCTGGGAGAACTGACGCAGCACCTCGAGGCCAACATCATCAAGCTGCCGAACATCAGCGCCTCGGTGCCTCAGATGCACGCCTGCATCGCCGAGCTGCAAGCCCACGGCTACGCCGTTCCGGAGTACCCCGCGGAACCGAAGACGGACGACGAGAAGGAAGCCAAGACGCGCTACGACCGCATCAAGGGCAGCGCCGTCAACCCGGTGCTGCGCGAGGGCAACAGCGACCGCCGCGCACCCAAGGCCGTCAAGGAGTACGCGCGCAAGAACCCCCACTCGATGGGCAAGTGGAGCAAGGACTGCAAGTCCCACGTCTCCACCATGAGCGCTGGCGACTTCTGCCACAATGAGCGCTCCGTCACCCTGGCCGCTGCGACCACTGCCCGCATCGAGCACGTCGGCAAGGACGGCAAGGTCACCGTGCTGAAAGAGAAGCTCCCGCTACAAGCCGGAGAGATCATCGACGGCACGTGCATGAGCAAGGCGGCGCTGGTCAAGTTCCTCGAGGAACAGATCGCCGACGCGAAGCAGACCGGCGTGTTGTTCTCGCTGCACATGAAGGCGACGATGATGAAGGTCAGCGACCCGATCATCTTCGGTCACTGCGTGAAGGTGTTCTTCAAGGACGTGTTCGCGAAGCACGCCGCGACCTTTGCCGAGCTGGGCGTCGACCCGAACAACGGCTTCGGCGACGTGGTGAGCAAGATCCAGAGTCTGCCCGCCGACAAGAAGGCTGAAATCGAGGCCGACTTTCAGGCCGCTTATGCGGCAGGCCCCGACCTCGCGATGGTGAATTCTCATAAGGGAATTACCAACCTGCACGTGCCGAGCGACGTGATCGTCGACGCCTCGATGCCGGCGATGATCCGCAGCTCTGGCTGCATGTGGAACAAGGACGACAAGCTCCAGGACACCAAGGCGACCATCCCGGACAGCAGCTACGCCGGCGTGTACGAGGCGGTGATCGACTTCTGCCGCGAGCACGGCGCCTTCGACCCGACCACCATGGGCTCCGTGCCCAACGTCGGCCTGATGGCGCAGAAGGCCGAGGAGTACGGCTCCCACGACAAGACCTTCGAGATAGCAGCCGCGGGCAAGGTGCGCGTCGTCGACGGCGACGGCAAGGAGCTGCTCAGCCACGACGTCGAGGCTGGAGACATCTGGCGCGCCTGCCAGACCAAGGACGCCCCCGTCAAAGACTGGGTGAAGCTCGCGGTGACCCGTGCCCGCGCCAGCAACACCCCCGCGGTGTTCTGGCTGGACAGCCAGCGCGCCCACGACGCCGAGTTGATCAAGAAGGTCGAGACTTACCTGAAGGATCACGACACGAGCGGCCTCGAGATCTTGATCAAGAACCCGGTGGAGGCCACGAAGTACTCTCTCGAGCGCATCAAGGACGGCAAGGACACCATCAGCGTCACCGGCAACGTGCTGCGTGATTACCTCACGGATTTGTTCCCGATCCTCGAGCTCGGCACCTCGGCGAAGATGCTGTCCATCGTGCCGCTGATGGCGGGTGGCGGCTTGTTCGAGACCGGCGCTGGCGGCTCGGCGCCGAAGCACGTGCAGCAGTTCGAGCAGGAAGGTCACCTGCGCTGGGACTCCCTGGGTGAGTTCTTGGCGCTGGCTGTCTCCTTCGAGCACCTGGCGAACACCTTCAAGAACCCCAAGGCTCAGCTCCTCGCGGATACGCTCGACGTGGCGAACTCGAAGTACCTGATGGAGAACAAGTCTCCGTCTCGCAAGGTGAACGAGCTCGAC
>JBFXBK010000474.1:0-6530 GCA_050183255.1 Polyangiaceae bacterium
AACCAAGGGCTCTAGTCGTTTCTGGGCGGAACCGATCTAGAACCAATAGATCAGGGCAAAGTAGAGCAAGAAACGCGGAATTCGTAGCAGCGTGACCGGCCAGAAGCGCGCGTGTGGCATGCCCAAGAGTCCGGTCAGGATGCAGGTGATGGAGAAGGGGATGGGGGTGAGGGCAGCCAGGGCTACCGCGCTCCTGCCGTGGCGCTCCACCAAGGCTTGGGGCTTGGCGCCGGCGCGCAACAGCACGCGGGCGATGCGCGGCCAGCGTTGCATGTGCGTGCCGAGCCAATAGCCCGCGTTGCCTGCGAAGGCGCTCACCACGCCGAACAACAAGGCCAGACTCCAGGCGTGAGCTCGCAGGTCGCTCTTCGCGACAATCACCAGCACGACGTCTGGAGGAAACGGCGCCGTGAGGGAGTCACACACGAAGACGATCAGGCAGAGCCCCGGCACGCCAAGCACGCGGTGCAACACGTGGGCGACACCGCTCAGCTGCTCCTTGAACAGCACACTGCTGAGCCCGATCGCGCCGACGAAGATCAGCAGTGCGATCACCGCCTTCCACAGGCTCGCACGGACGTAGCCGTCCAAGGCATCGTCGCTGGGGCGGGGGTGAGGGGTGCGCTCAGAAGGCGGCGCGTGCACCGCGGGACTTTGGAAGGACGCTGAAGGCTTGGCAACCAGAGAAAGCGGCTGCCAGTCACTTGCTCCTCGACGGGGGTCCGCTAACGTCTGGCCGTGCTCGGATTCCGGCCCCTTCCTCGAACGCTCAACGCTGCGGTGCGCGATGCCCGCAGCGCCAGCCGTGATTTGGTTCGGATCGAAGCCACTCGAGAGCTCGCGCGCTATGCCGCGTCGGGTGACGCAGAGGAACGCGAACGGAGCACCGCTGCACTCATTGAAGGCCTCGCCGACAAGGTGGCTGCCGTGCGCGGGGAGTCAGCGATCGCGCTGGCTGATGCGAAGGCAGAGGGTGCGCGAGACGCGCTGCTCGAGGCGTGTCGAGATAGCAATCAGAGGGTGCGCCAGATGGCGCTGGTCGCGTTGGGCGAGCTAGCCGAAGCCGGGGACAAGGAGGTGGCGAAAGAGCTGCGCCGCGCGTTTTCGAGCGACTCTCCAGAGCTGCGCTATCAGGCTGTGATCGCGCTCTCCCGCGTGGTGCCTCACGACGATACGCCCCTCGTGTGTTGCCTCACGGATGATGACGCGCAGATCCGCTATATCGCGTTGCGCTTGTGTGAGGAGCGCTACGAGGAGCGGGAGTTGCCCCATCAAATCGCGCTGCGCGCCGAACGGGCGCTCAAGGACGATGACCTCCACGTGCGCGTGGCGGCGGCGATTTGGCTCGCGAAACGTGGCGAGTCCGCTGCCGAGCGCGTGCTCGTCGAGGCCCTGAATAGCTTCAGTTCGAAGCTCTCGGCCGAAGACGAGATCGCCGCCGTGGATGCCGCCGGAACGAAGTGCCTCCAGGCGGCTCGCCCTGGACTCGAGCGCCGCGCCTTCGGCCTCTTCGGCGGTCCAGCGGTGTGGCAAGCGCGCGTGGGGCTAGCGCTGATGGGAGACGCCAAGGCGAAGGAGCGCCTGTTGCGTGGGCTTCGGTCCTGGAGTCGGGACACGCGCACTCACGCCGTGGTCGCGATTGGAAAGGCGCGAATCAACGAGGCGCGGGCTGAACTCGAGAGCCTCAAGGCGAGCGGTGCAGTCGAAGCTGCGACCGTGAACGACGCACTGAAAGAGCTCGCTCCGGGTGACTCCGAGTGAACTTCGCAGCTACCGATCTGGAAGCCGTGCGGAAACAAGCGGCGGCGCCCCGCTGCCCTGGTCACCCTGGTCCACTGGTCGAGAGCTACTTCGCCAAGCTCAACTCGCCCGATGGGGAGCGGGCGCTGTGGCTGAAGCTCACGGCGTCGAGAGCTCGGGAGGCTTGCGAGACGTTGGCCGAGGCGTGGGCGGTGGCGTTTCAGCGTGGCCGTCCTCCCCGGGCCGTGAAGCGGGCGTGGCGCCTCCACGAGCCGGACTTGCGAGCCGCGTTTAGGGGCAGCTTCCAGGTTGGGTTCGGCGGCTGTCAGCTCGGTCAGAGCACGCTGAGTGGCGCTCTCAGCGAGGCCGCTCACGCGCTCAGCTGGGAGCTGCGCTTTGCGCCCGGCCCCCTCGACTTGCCGCTCTTCCCGCTACCCACGATCTTCTACGGGGACGCGCTCCCGACGGGCAAGCTCGTGAGTCAGCATCCAGACCTGCGCTTCGAAGGAGTGTACTCGGTCGGCAGTGAACGCGTCGAGGTGAACGGCTGGCGGGGCATGCTCGGGCACAACTGGGCCCGCCGCCACACGCCGCACTACGCCTGGCTTCACTGCAATCAGTTTCGCGAGGAAACGCGGCGCCCGCCGCTAGACTGCGTGCTGGAGGCGGTGAGTGCGCCGCTGCTTTTTGGGCGCAGGGTGGGGGGAGTGGTGCTGCGTTTCAGGGGGCAGAGCCTGACCTTCGGCGTGCTCGACTGGCAGCGCTCCGCGGAGGCGCGCTCGCCGTCCTCGTGGTCTTTCTGCGCGCGTCGTGAAGCGGCCACGCTGCGGGTCGAGGTGCAGGCGCTCGAGGGGGAGACGGCGGGCCTACGCTACGACAACCCTTCCGGCGGTGGCGTCGACTGCCTCAACTCGAAGCTCGCTAGCGTGCGCGTGGTCCTCGAGCGACCGCACAGTGACGCGCTGTGCCTAGTGAGCGACTCCGGCGCCTTGGAGCATGGCTACGTTGGCGCACACCCGGTGAGGATGTTGCTTTAGGGGTGAAGCATGCGGGATGCGGCGCGCCTCACCCCCGAAAAATCCGGCATTCGCGCCAGTTGCACTGACGAAGCCGAACTATAGCGCGGGGCACCACTCTAGGCGGTTCGCTGGCCTCGCCAGGCCTGTCGCGGTCGTGTTAACAGAGCGGACAGAATGACCACGAATCCTGCGCTGGGTCTGTTTCGTGTGCTGGAAGACGACGGCACGGTTCGCGCTGAGCCGAGCTTGAGCGAGGAGCAGCTGCTCGGGATGTACCGTCACATGCGCAACATTCGCAGCATGGAGACGCGCATGGTGATGTTGCAGCGTCAGGGGCGTATCGGCTTCTATGGCTCGTGTGCCGGGCAGGAGGCGCCGCCCATCGCCACCGCGTTCGCGACGGACCCGCAGGACTGGGTGTTCCCGGCGCTGCGCGAGAGCGCGATCATGCTGGTGCGAGGATTTCCGCTCGTAAAATACTTGGCGCAGGTCTACGGCAACTCACTCGATGTGCTCAAGGGACGGCAGATGCCGAGCCACATGAGCGCTCGCGAGGTGAACCAGGTCTCGTGGTCGAGCTGCATCGGTCCGCAGATCCCCCAAGCGATGGGCGCGGCGTGGGCCGCGAAAATCAAGGGCGATCCGGTGGTTGCCGTGGGGTTCATGGGCGACGGCGCGACCAGCCAGCCGGATTTCCACAACGCGCTGAACTTTGCCGGCGTGTTCAAGGTCCCAGCGGTGATGATCTGTCAGAACAACCACTGGTCGATCAGCGTGCCAACCGAGCGCCAGACGGCCAGCCAGACCATCGCGGTCAAGGCGCAGGCGTACGGCCTGCCTGGTGTACGCGTCGACGGCAACGACATCCTCGCCTGCTACCAGGTGATCCGCGAGGCAGTGGAGCGCGCGAGAAGCGGCGGCGGAGCGACGTTCATCGAGTGCGTCACCTATCGCATGGGCGCTCACTCCACGAGTGATGACCCGACGCGCTATCGCTCCGACGAAGAAGTTCAAGAGTGGGCCAAGAAGGATCCGGTCGAGCGCCTGCGTCGCTATCTGGTCGGCCGCGGTTTGGTCGATGACGCCTTCGACCAGCGCCTGGAGACGGAGTTCGGAGCAGAGCTCTCGGCGGCGATCGAGCAGGTGGAGGCAGCTGGTCCGCCGGAGCCGGAGACCCTGTTCGACGACGTGTACGCGTCCCGCCCCTGGCACCTGGAAGAGCAGCTCGAGGAGCTGCGCGCGGCCGGTCCCGCGCCGAAGCAGCACTGAAGCGCCAGCGCTTGCTCCCCGCAGCGCTTGCCACTAACAACGCCGCATGACTGACGCGGCGAAAGAGTTCGACGTAATCGTGATCGGTGGCGGCCCGGGTGGTTACCCGTGCGCGATTCGTTTGGGCCAGCTGGGCCTCAACGTGGCCTGCGTCGAAGAGGAAGAGTACGGCGGCGTGTGCCTGAACTGGGGCTGCGTGCCGAGCAAGGCGCTGATCGCCAATGCACACCTCTACGAGAAGGCCCTCGCTGGAGGTGAAGTCGGCATCAAGGTGAGCGGCGTCGAGCTCGACGTGAACACGATGCAAGACTGGAAGAACGGCATCGTCAAGAAGCTTACCGGCGGCGTGCGCGGCCTGCTCAAGGCCAACAAGGCGACGGCCATCGGCGGTACCGCACGGATCACGTCCAGGAACACCGTCGAGGTCACGAGTTCTGGCGGAAAGCAGACCCTCACGGCGAAGCGGGCCATCGTCATCGCGACTGGCTCGGCCACGATTCAGATCCCCGGTTTCGAGTTCGACGGCAAGCAGATCATCGGTGCGCGTGAGGCGGTGAGCCTGCGGGAGATCCCGAAGCGCCTGGTGGTGATCGGCGGTGGTGTGATCGGCTGCGAGCTTGGCATGGTGTATCAGAAATTCGGCTCCGAGCTGACCATCGTGGAGCTCACCCCGAGCATCTTGCCGGGCACCGATCCGGAGTGCACCAAGGTCGTCGAGCGCAAGATCAAGAAGCACGGCGGCAAGGTGCTGACCGGCGTCAAGGCCGAGGGCTACGCGCGCCGTGCTGACGGCACGATCGAAGTCAAGGTGAGCGGCGAGGGCGGCACCCAGGAGCTGCTCGAGTGTGACACCGTGCTCGTTGCCGTGGGGATGCGCCCGCGCTCCAAGGGTATCGGCCTCGAGGAGCTCGGCGTCCAGATCGACAAGCGCGGCTTCGTGATGACCAACGACGTGTGCCAGACGAACGTGGAGGGGATCTACGCCATCGGCGACGTCAGCGGCCCGCCCATGCTGGCCCACAAGGCGACCAAGGAAGGCGAGGTGTGCGCCGAGGTCATCGCCGGCAAGCGCGCCGGCAAAGACTGGGTGACGGTGCCATCCATCATCTTCACCGACCCCGAGATCGCCAGCGTTGGCCTCACGGAAGCCGAGGCCAAGGAGCAGGGACTCAAGGTCAAGGCGGGCAAGTTTCCGTTCGCCGCGCTGGCCCGTGCCATGAGCATTCGGGAGACCGACGGCTTCACCAAGGTCGTGCTGGATGAGGACTCTGGCCGGGTGGTGGGGATCCACATCTGCGGGCCCAACGCCAGCGATCTAATCAGCGAAGGCGCACTAGCTTTGGAGATGGTGGCGACCGCCGAGGACATGGGCCTGACGATCCATCCTCACCCGACCCTGGGCGAAGCGATGATGGAGGCCGCTCAAGCGGCCCTGGGCCACGCGATCCACATCGTCAACCGCTGAAACCCTAGCCAGGACTGTGGACCCGCCTCGAGGGCGGTGGCATGGTTTTGGTCATGGGGATTTTCGACCGCATGGGGAAGGTGATCTCGAGCAACTTCAACTCGTTGCTGGACAGCGCTGACGACCCCTCCAAGTCCGTGGACCTCACGCTCGGCGAGATGCGCGAGCAGGTGCGCGCGGCGCGCCAAGAGGTGGTGAGCAGCGTCGCTGCCGAGAAGCAGCTACGGCGAAAGGTCGAGGACCTGGATGCCGAGATCGCCAAGTGGGAGAAGCGCGCCGAACTCGCGGTGAAGCACTCCGACGACTCGCTGGCCCGCGAAGCGCTGGTGCAAAAGAAGCGACTCTCCGGCGAACGCGATCGTGCCGAAGGGCTGCGCGCCCAGCAGCGCACCAACGCCCTCGAGATGAAGGCCGAACTCGAGCGCATGGAGGCCAAGCTCGAAGAGGTCAGCGCGAAGAAGGCTCAGATCGTCGCTCGCGCAGAGCAAGCGCGCGCGGCGCAGCTGGGGCAGGCATCGACGAAGGGTGGTGTCGGTGGCGGCGCGTTCGAGGAGTTCCGGCGCATGGAGGATCAACTCGAGGCGGTCGAAGCGACGGTCGCGGCTCAGCGCGAAGTGGAAGCTGCCTTGGCGCCCAGCCTCGGCCCAGGTGGCATGACCAAAGACGAAGTGGAGGCGAAGTTCCGGGCGCTCGAAGCCGGCACCAAGTCTCCAAGTGGCGGCGTGACGAGCGAGGTCGATGAAGAGCTAGCGCAGCTCAAGAAGCGCATTCGCGTGGATACATGAGGCGCCGCGAGGTCTGAGTTCTCCCCAAGAAATCCATGTCGGAACGCATCATCGTTTGCTTCTACTCCAAGCGGGTGAAGGTTCGGTTGCCGGAACAGGCGAACCACCTGCAAACGGCGCGCGCGTTGACCAAGCGCGCCGCAGCCCGTGGCGGCAACGTCGTGGCTTGGGGAGCGCGATCTTTGGCCTTCGATTTCGACTTCGACGCCGCCGAGGATGCGATCGAGTTTGCGAGCGAGGAAGTCGGTGGCG
>JBFXBK010000475.1:0-6528 GCA_050183255.1 Polyangiaceae bacterium
AAGGCATCTGTGAGCTCTTCAGGCGCCTCGATACGATCGGCGACCAAGCCGAGCACCGAGCCGTCTTTGCTGTTCAGCACCGAGCGCACGCCGGAGCCGACGCCGTCCAGGCGGCGGTGTAGATCCACGAGCGCGCGCAGGCTATACTTGCGCTGGGAGAGCTCGTTCTTCTCGCCCTCGACTTGCGTTTCGCTCTCCGAAGCGCGCTGCTGCAAGCCCGGCAGCTCCGCCTCGAGCTCCGTGCGCTCCTCCTGGGAGATGCGGCGACCTTCAGCCAGCTCAGCCACGCTCTTGGCCAGGGCACCTTCACGAGCCACCAGATCGTTGTGCTCTTCTGTGAGGCCTTCACGCTCCAGGCTGAGCTTGTCCAGCCGCACGCGCGCGTCGGTCACGCGCCGTGCAATGGCCTCCAGGCGCGCGGTCGCGGTGGCCGCGCCAGTGCGCGCCTCAGCTAGTTCCTGGCGGAAACCAGCGAGCTTCGCCTCGGCTTCGGTCTGACCCGCGTGCAAGTCAGCGAGCGCGGTGTTCTCGGCTTCGGTGTCCGCCTCACGGGTGCGTTGAGCGGCATCCAGCTCTTCGAGCTTGGCCCACACCTCGGCCCCCTCCGTCTGCGCGCGCAGGATGCGCTCGTCGACGTCGGCCAGCTCGACGACTGCAGACTTCTCGCGCTCCGCGAGGTGACCCAGGCGGTCCATCGAGCGCTGGATTTCGCCCTGCAGGGTGGTGACCTCGTTGTCGGTCTCGAACGCCGCGCGGGACGCCTGGTCTGCGCGCTGTTCGATCTGCTGCGCCTCGGAGCGGGCGCTGCCGAGGGCTTGATCCTCCTCTTCCAGCGCCGAGCGGGTGTAGGCGACTTGCTCCTTCGAAGTCTCGAGGCCGGTGCGCTCGACGCGCTCCATCACGATCATCTCGAGCAGGCGATGCGAGGCGTCGTGGAGCATCAGCTCGTCCAGTTCCTCGCGGTAACGGACAAAGCGCTCGGCCTTGGCGGCCTGGCGGCGCAAGGAGGCGCGGGTGCGATCGATCTCGTTGACGATGTCAGTGATACGCAGCAGGTTCTGCCGCGTGAGATCCATCTTGCGCTCCGCTTGCTTGCGGCGCTGCTTGTACTTGGTGATGCCTGCGGCCTCTTCGATGAAGAGGCGGCGATCCACCGGGCGTGCGCTGACGATCTGTCCCACGCGGCCCTGCTCGATGATCGAGTAGGCCTTGGTGCCGACACCAGTGCCCAGGAACAGGTCGGTGACGTCTCGCAAGCGAACCTGGGTCTTGTTGATGAGGTACTCGCTGGTGCCATCGCGGAACAGGCGGCGCGTGATCGCGATCTCGGGGAAGTCACGCACCTCTTCCGGAAGGGACGCCGCGTACTCCGACGCGGTGTTGTCGAAGGTGATGGTCACCTCCGCGAAGCCGTGAGGGCCGCGAGAC
Organism: Polyangiaceae bacterium; assembly: GCA_050183255.1. Classification (GTDB taxonomy): domain Bacteria; phylum Myxococcota_A; class Polyangia; order Polyangiales; family Polyangiaceae; genus JAHBVY01. The sequence goes on from JBFXBK010000475.1 coordinate 1,429, forward strand.
TCCGAGCCGTTGAAGATGACGTCTTCCATGGCCCGGCCGCGCAGGTGCTTTGCGCTCTGCTCGCCCATGCACCAGCGGATCGAGTCGACGATGTTCGACTTGCCGCAGCCGTTGGGGCCGACGATGCCAATGACGTCGTGGTCGAAGTGGATCACCGTTCGGTCGACGAACGACTTGAAGCCAGCGATCTCGATCTTCTTGATGTGCATCGATATGTCCTCGCAACGCGCACGCGTTGCTCCCCGAGGAAATCATTCCCGGCGCCTCGAGCGCACACAGGATCACTCCCTTGAACGGGCTTAGCAAACGCAGAACGCCATGCAGCCTTCTCGTTCGAATGCCTGCAGGAACGCGGGAAAGAGCAAGCAAAGCTCGTTCCGTGTGGTTCCGTTGAGCCGCGAAGTGCGTTTCCGTACCGATCGATGGACTGCGCTGCGCCCTCACCCCCAAAACCAGCTGGAAATGTCGCTGATCTGCAGCATGCGGGCGCGAGCCGGCTGGCACGTTCCGTGACGCCCAAAGGCGTCCGCCTCCGTCCTGGATGGACGAAAAGCCAGCCACGGAGTCTGCTGCCGAGCCGTGCTGGCAGTTGGCGCCGAAGCCGCCGCGCGCTGCTCGTGGTGGAGCTGGACGCATCCTCGACCGGGCCGGTTCCGACTCCGGGAGCGCCACGGTGAGGCAACAACCTCGCCACAACGCCCATCAGTGGGGCACCCCGAAGTGGGTGCTCAAACCTTTGCCCGTATGTTCACCTAGCGTGATGTATGGTCATGCTAGGCACTGTACAGTCGTACACCGCCATGACTGCGCGCACAAGCAGTCTGAACAGGAGGCTAGCTTTTTTCGGTGGGGGGGGAGGAGCCCCTGAGCTCGCCGGTGCGGCTGCTTGGGAGCCGCCAGCCGGTGTGGCACCAAACTCGCGCCGTGAGTGGCCGTTCGGGTTGACAGGGGCGCCAGACCGAACAAATTACGCGCCCCGTCTCAGGCCGCGTTTGAACCCGGTCAGGTGGCGCCGGCTCGAACCCTCGAACCTGCAGAGCCAGCCACCAGTGAGACGCCGAGGAGTTGAAAAGCTCATGACCTACGAATACGTATGTGAGGCCTGTGGCCACCAGTGGGAAGCCGACCAGAAGATGAGCGACGCCCCACTCAAGAAGTGCCCAAGCTGCGGCAAGCCCAAGGCCAAGCGCCAGATCTCCGGCGGGGCTGGCTTCGTGCTCAAGGGCGGCGGCTGGTACGCCGACGGCTACGCCTCCAAGGGCGGCGCGTCCAGCAGCTCGGACAGCGGCTCCAGCAGCAGCTCGGGTGGCAGCTCAGGCGGCGACAAGGGCGGCGACAAGGGCGGCAGCAGCGCGAAGAAAACTGAAGCTGCCTGACGCTGCACGGCGTTTGCACTCACGGCGGCGAGCGATTCTTTCGCTCGAACACCAACCGAGTGGCGGACATTCCGGTCGCTTGGCCTTAAGTTGATTGAGTCTGTCGCGCTCGGGAGACCAAGGGAAGCCATGTCGGAAGTCGAACTCAGGATACGTGAACTGCGCGAGCGCATCGCGGAGGCGGACTCTGCGCTGCTGCGGGCGCTCGAGCAGCGCCTCTCGCTGAGCCTCGAGGTTCAGCCGTACCTGGCTGGAAACCAGCAGGATGTCGGGCGCGATGCATGGGCGGATGCGCTGGTCGCGCGGGTCGCCAATGCAAAGATCCCCGCGGAAGCGATCAGAGCGGTGCTGCTTCAGGTGCGCGCCGAGGCCACTGCTCTCGAGCAGCCGACCGCCGTGGCCTACCTCGGTCCCGAGGGCGGCCTGGGTTTTCAGGTTGCCCAGGCACACTTTGGCCGCTCTGCAGAGCTCGTGGAGTGTCCAAGCATCGCTCGTTGCCTCGAGGAAGTGAGCCGGGGGCGCGCGACGTTCGCGGTTTTTCCCTTCGAATCAAGTGAGGAAGGCCTCTCTCAGAGCGCCCTCGACGCGCTCGCGAACAGCGAGCTGGTGCTAACCGCGGAGCGGCGCGTGCCGTATCGCCTGGATCTGGTGAACCAAACCGGGAACCTGGGAGACATCGAGAAGCTCTACCTCACGGCGCACGCACACACCGTGTGTGAACAGTTCCTGCGAAAGGAGTTGCCGAAAGCCACCGTGCTCGACGTGCGGTCTCCGGTGGTGGCTCTGCAGCTGGTGAGCGGCGACGCAGGGGCGGCGGCGATCGTGCCGAGCGGCTCGGAGCTGGGGGAGTACCAGGTCGTGCGCGGCAACGTCAGCGACGAGCGAGACATGCGCTACCGCTTCGGCATCGCGACGGCTCGGCCCAGTGGACGCTCCGGACGGGATACGACGGCGCTGCTGTTCAGCGTCGATGACACCGCGGGCGCGCTGTTCGACGTGCTTCGACATTTCGCGGAGCGCGGGGTGAACCTCAAGATGCTGCAGTCTCGCCCCGTGAAGGGTGAAAACTGGGACTACCTGTTCTATGTCGAGCTCAGCGGGCACGTGACGGATCGCTCGCTCGTCACAGCCATCGAGAGCGTGAAGCGCAGCACGCGCTTCTTGAAGGTGCTGGGCTCGTTCCCCAGCGAAACCTGAGCCAGCGCCTTTCGCGACTCGCTGGGTTCCAAGCGCTTGCTTTCACGCGGCGCGAACCACGGCTTCCCCGGGTCGCTTTTTGTGCCCCTCGGCGGGGTGAGTCAGTAGGCTCGCCGCGACATGGCGAGTCTGGTTACCCCCGAGATTGAGTCGCTCACGCCCTACGAAGCTGGCAAGCCCATCGAGGAGGTCGCGCGAGAGCTCGGCCTCAGCGACATCATCAAGCTGGCGAGCAACGAGAATCCGCTTGGGCCGAGCCCGAAGGCGATGCAGGCGGTGCGCGCCGCGCTCTCGGAGGGCCATCGCTACCCTGACGCGGCGGCGTTCAAGTTGCGCGAGCGACTGGCTGCTTTTCATGACGTTCAGATGGACGAGGTGATTCAGGGCAACGGCTCCAACGAGATCCTCGAACTCTTGATTCGTACCTTTTCCACGCGGGAAGATCACGTCGTCTTCGCGGAGCCGGCGTTCGTTGTCTACAAGCTCGCTTCGTTGGCTCACGGGGTGCCTTTCACGGCGGTGCCCACCAAAGACTGGGTTCACGATCTGCCAGCGATGGCAGCCGCAGTGCGACCGAATACCAAGCTGATGTTCATCGCCAACCCGAATAACCCCACGGGTACCCACGTAGGGCGTGAAGCGCTGAGCAAGCTGCTCCAAGAAGTGCCGCCCGAGGTGATCATCGTGCTCGATGAGGCGTACATCCAGTACGTCGACGCCGACGACTACGCCGACGGGCTTACCCTGCGTGGTCTCCGGGAGCGCCTGGTTCTGACCCGCACGTTCTCGAAGATCTACGGCTTGGCGAGCCTGCGCGTGGGCTATGCGATCGGGCCGAAGCAGCTCGTCAACTACATGAACCGCGTGCGCGCACCGTTCAACGTCGGGTCGCTGGGCCAAGCCGCCGCGGTGGCGGCGCTCGACGACGCGGAGCACGTGGAGCGCTCGGTAGCCGAGAACTCCCAAGAGCGGGCGCGGCTCCTCAGTGCGCTCAAGGAGTTCGGGTTCGAGGCCGTCCCGAGCCAGTGCAACTTCGTGTTTTGTGCCTTGAAGCAGCCCGCGCGTGAGCTGTTCAATGCGCTGCTCAAGCGCGGTGTCATCATTCGTCCTGTGGGTCCCGAATACGTTCGCATCACGGTTGGCACCGCCCGAGAAAACGACCGCCTGTTGAGCGCGCTCAAGGCTGAGCTGGGAGGTAGCCCATGATCGCTGGGCGTTTCGTCAGCCGGGCGCTGCTGTGCTGCTTGCCGGCGCTCGGCCTGTTGACCACCGGTTGTCCCAAGGACGAAGAGGTGATCACCAAGACAGGTGAGGACGCCAAGCCGACGGACGTTGACGCAGACCCGATGGCGCTGCTTCCGAGCGGCGCCGTTGGCATGTTGGTGGTCGACGCCAAGGTGATGTTCGCGTCGGACTTCGGGCAGCGCATGGAGCGCATCTTCAGTGAACGCGCGCCCGTGCCTCCGAGCGCCGGCTTCGACCCGAAGCGCGACCTGGAGAAGCTCTACGTCGGCTTCTATTCGATGACTGGCCTGGATGTCGCAGCCGCGGCGACGGGTACCTTCAACCCCGCGGCGATTGAAGCCGCAGCAGACGGCGTCACGAACACGCCCCTCGGCGCGCCGCTCGTGAAGCAGACTTACGCGGGGAAGACGCTCTATGTGTCGAGGAACGTCGGCTTCGTGGTGCTGAGCGAGCACACGGCAGTGTTCGGTAACGAAACCGGCATGCGCCGCGTGCTCGACCGGATTGCTGACGGGCGCGTGAAGCACCAGGTCCCGAAGTACATGGGTGACCTCCTGAACACGCCCGGGGCGCCGCTGATCGCTGGCCTCGACCTGACGGAGCAAGACAGCGTCGCTGCTGCAGCGGATCAGTTTCCGTTCCTGAACGGCATGAAGTCCGTGCGCATGGTCGGCAACTTCGAATCCCCAGGGATGCACCTGGCGGGCACGACGGTGTACGGCGACGAAGACCAAGCGAAAGCGGGCACGGCGTCGCTCCTGAGTCTCCAGGAGACCCTGCAGTCCATTGGCTGGCTGACGAGCCTGTTGGGCGTCAGTAACCCCGTACAGCAGCTCGAAGCGCAGGCCGACGGTAAGGAATCGAAGTTCGTCGCATCCATCGATGGCCAAGCCCTCGGTGTGCTGCTCGACAAGCTGAGCGTGTACCTCGGCGTCCCGCCGCAAGCGAAGGTGATCAACGCGACCACCAGTCCCGGCGTGCAGGACGGTGATTTGTGACGACTCTCAAGATTTTTCCGGCGGATAAACCGCTGAGCGGCAGTGTTCCAGTGCCCAGCGACAAGAGCATCGGGCACCGCGCGCTGATCTTCGGCGCCTTGAGCCGCGGCAGCAGCCGCATTCGCGGCTTTTCTTACGGGGAAGACAACGTCGCGACGCTGAACGCGTTTCGCGCGCTGGGGGTCAGCTTTGACGATGACTCCAAGGGCAGCCTGGTGTGTCACGGCGTCGGACTCGGCGGGTTGGATGCACCGAAACAAGACTTGGACTGCGGCAACTCCGGC
>JBFXBK010000476.1:0-6527 GCA_050183255.1 Polyangiaceae bacterium
TCGCTACCTGCCGTGCCATCACTGCCTGTGGCGGCTCGGACGACCCTGGCTCAGGCGGTGACCCGGGTGGAAACGGCGGGGCCGGCACCGGCGGTAGCGGAAACGCGGCTGGCAGCACGACCGGGGGCACCGCTGGCAGCACCGCCGGCGGCGCGACGAGCGGCGGCAGCGCCGGGAGTGGCGGTACGAGCGGTGGAACGACGAGCACCGGCGGCACGAACAACACCGGTGGAGACGCAGGCAGCGGCCCTGTGTGCACCGGGAACGAGACGCAAGCTTGCACCGGTGCCAACGACTGCGTCGGGACGCAAGCTTGTACCGCGACCGGGGAGTGGGATGAATGCGTCTGCGATCCGATCTCCGACCTGCGGTTCAAGCTACTCGCGCCCGGCGGGACCTTCAGTGCACGGGTGGAGCAGACCGGCGGATCCGGACTGGACAGCACCGCTTCACAGATGGGGAGCGAAGGCTATGTCGTTACAGCCGCTACAGCAAACAGCGTCCCCTACACGCTGTTCGGCATCAAAGATTCCTCGCGGAATACCACCTACGAAGCGAAGGTGGAGCAAGCCACCGGTTCCAGCCTCGAAGGCGTCGTCCAAGGACTCGCGGCGCAGGGGTACGCGGTAACCGCCGCCACGGCCAACACAGTGCCGTACACCGTATTCGCGATGCGGGAGACAGGAAGCACCCTCACGTACGAAGCGAAGGTCGAACAGGCTACCGGTTCGGGCCTCGAGAGTGTCGCGCAGGCACTCGCCGCGGAGGGCTACGTCGTCACCGCAGCCACCGCCAACACGGTACCCTACACGTTGATTGGAATCCGCGTGGTTGGGAGCACGGAAAAGTACGAGGCGCGCGTCGAGCAAACGAGCGGGAGTGGACTATCGAGCACCGCAACGTCCATGGCGTCTGCGGGATACGTCGTCACCACCGCAACGGCCAACACAGTCCCCTACAGCCTGATCGGAATCAAGAAGGCGGGGAGCACCGAGAGCTTCTCCGCCGTCGTAACCCAGACATCCGGCAGCGGACTCAGCAGCAGCGCCAGTAGCATGGCAACCGACGGCTTTATCCTCACGGCAGCGACAACCAACTCAACGTACTCGCTCTTCGGCATCAAGTAGTCAGATGGCAGGGGACCGCCGGCACGCACCGGCGGTCTCTGATACTGTCTCACGCAGAAATTCGAGCTCGGAGCCGCTTGTAGAACAGCCTGGCCCGCGCCTCGACGTTCGTGGGCCTGACCCAGTTCCAGCCGAGCGCCTCCCAATCTGGGTCCTCCGGATCCAGACCCAGGGACTCGACGAACGCCGCACCCGTCACGAAGTAGTCGCGCTTGTAAGCGAGCAGAAAAGCGAGGCCTGTGTGACGTGCCTCCAACCACGCAGCGTGGGCTTCGTCGTAGTCCTTGAACCAGTGGTTGAGCACACCGCTCGAGCTGTAGAGCAGCGTCCCGTGCTCGGAGATCTCGACGTCACCGCTGAGGGCACGCAGCGCGTGCTCCCAGCTCGGGAAGCCGCACTCCCGCGCGACAACCGCCAGGCAGTGCTTGCGCCTGAGCTCGCCGGCTTGAGCGACTATCGCGGCATCGTCGGCGCGGCGCAGCTCGGGCAGCACGCGCAGCCGCTTGACGGCTGCTGGGTCGCTGCGCGTGACGCCACGGTGCAGAAACTTCGCACGCAGCTTGAGTTCCTTCACTGGGTTTTGCGCCGCAGCTGCGTCTTGCGCCGCAGCTGCGTCTTGCGCCGCAGCTGCGTTTCCGCGCGACATGCGCGCTGTGCTGTTCCCCATCGGAGACACCTCCCTCTCATCCGCACGGATGAGAACCAGGGTGAAGACTCTTTCCGGCGGGAAGGGCACCCCTGCGGCACCCAGGCCAAGAAATTATCACGAGCCTGACGCTTCGCAACTGCTAGATTCCTCAAGTCGGAAAAGGTGGACCGGTTTAGGTGAGCCCCGGTCAGGCGATGTTCGCCCCCATGTCCCCCGCACCGCGAGGCGCTCGAAGAGAGCGCCAGGTGAGGTGAGTTCCCGCGACGCGACGCACTGCCGTGCCTACTGGCACGACGAAGCAGTGCCCAACCGCGAAGGGCCACCCATGAAACTCAATCACCTCGATCTTCAAGTCTCCGACGTCTCGCAAACAGCGCGCCTCTTCGAGGAGCTGCTCGGCTTTCGCTGCACCTCGAACCCAGAGTCAGCCGCGTTGGTCTTCATGACCGACGGCGCTGGCTTCACCCTCGTGTTGCAACGTAAAAAATCCGACGCCGCGTACCCGGAAGACTTCCACTTTGGCTGCTTGGTGGAGGACCCCACAGAAGTCGAGCGCTTCCAGGCAGCCGTCCGCGCCAAGGGCTTCGAAGTCTCCGACGTGATCCGCAACAACCGAGGCGTGCTCTGCTACTGGCGCTCGCCGGATGGCTTCTTGGTCGAAGTCAGCCATCATCTCTAGTCGCGTTCAGCCTGCTGCTTCTCCAAGCGCCAGGCACGCACCCGCTTGTAGACACCAGCACCAATCAGCGCAGGCGTAGCGACCACGCACACCGGACACACCGCGCCCAGCAGTACGCCGCTCGCCACACCGAACGCACCGATGCCGAGGCCGCTGGCCAGGAATGCGTTGCCGTCTTTGCGCGCCTGCGCGGCTCCCTGCGCTCCAGTCGACTCGGGGGCATTTGGGGGCGCGGTGCTCACCACGCCTTCGAACTCGCTCTTCACCGTCATGAAAAACTCCCGGAATTCTGAGGTGAGAGCCACGCCCCACACAAAGGGTTCAAGCTTCCCAGTCGGCCACCTTTTGCGTGACTCGCACGGCGGGTTCGAAGTGCTGCTGACGCACGGCCAGGTACGCCGGGTCCGCGAAGAAGCGCTGCGACGCCTCCGCGCTCGGGAAGCTGATCACGAATACCCGGTTCAGCTTGGCGTCTGTCGGTGCCTTGAGCAGCTTGCCCACTTCGAAGTCATACGAGAAGCCACCACCATACCGCTCCAGGATTGGAAACATTGCCGCGCGGTATTGCGCGTAGCCAGCCTGATCTCCAACCTCGAGCGCCACGAGGGTGTGAAACGCCCACGCCTCAGCGGCCATGGGCGTAGCCCCCATCCACGTTGAGCACGTTCGCCGTCACGTAAGGTGCGTTCGCCAGGAACCACGCAGCGTCCGCGGTGTCCTCGACTTCGCCGATGCGCCCGAGAGGATGCGCCGCCGCGAAGTCATCTGCGTTGTCTCCGATGAGCGGCGTGCGGATGATGCCAGGAGCGAGGGTGTTTACGCGGATGTTGTGCTTCGCGAGCTCTGCCGCCCAGCTCACGCTGAGTGCGTGCACACCGCCTTTGCTCGCCATCGCAGCGGACACCGGCAGATTCGTCATGCCCTGACTCACCAACACCGTGCCGATGTTGATGATCGCACCCCCACCCGCTTCAATCAGCAGCGGCGTCACCGCCTGGGTCACGAGGTAGGTGCCTTTGAGATTCGTGCCGAGGAATGCATCGAGCTCCTCCGAGCTGCTCTCGAGGAACGGTTTCACGCCGAAGATCCCCGCGTTGTTCACCAACACGTCGGCGCCACCAAAGCGTTGCTTGGCGAGGGCCGCGAGCTGCTTACCCGTCTTCGGGTCACCGATCGCCCCAGCCAAAACCGCGACACGGTCCGCGTGACCAAGCTCTGCGGCGGCCACCTTGAGCTTCTCCGCGTCCCGGGCGTTGAGCACGACCGAGGCTCCTTCCTTGAGGAAACGCTTTGCCATGCCAAACCCGATCCCGCTGCTACCCCCGGTGATGATTGCTCGCTTACTCATGCTTGCCTCCAGTCAGCGCCTGGCGAGCTTGCCAGGCGACGGTCGGCTTTACCTGGCGCCGCGCATTAGAAAAGAAAGCGATAATTAGTTCTATTCTTGATAACCAAAACGCATAATCTTGCGCCGATGACCCACGACCAGCTCGCCGCCTTCGTGGCCGTGGTGGAGCACGGCAGCTTCAGCCAAGCTGCGACGCGCCTCGCAAAGTCCCAGCCCGCGCTGAGCAAGCTGGTGAAGAACCTGGAAGAGCATCTTGGTCTCGAGCTGCTGGACCGCTCGAGCTACCGGCCGTTGCCGACCACCCAAGGGAGACTGTTCTACGAGCGCGCACGCGCCTTGCTCGATAGCACGAGCGCCCTTGAGAGCTTCGCGGCTGCGCTCTCCGGCGGAGTCGAGAGTCACATCCGCGTCGCGTTGGAGTGTGTTTGTCCCCTCACCCCCGTACTCGAAGCCTTGGGCCACGTCCACCGCCATTTCCCCACGGCACGCATTGAGCTCAGCAAGGAGCCCATGCTGCAGCCAGCGCGCGACGTCGCAAAAGGCCGCTTCGACGTTGCCGTCAGCAGCGACAGCAGCACCGGCCAACGCAGCGCACGCAACGTCGAGTGCGTCCCGTTCGGCGACATCCGGATCTATCCGGTCGCTCACAAGCAGCATATCTTGGGGGGGTTAGGCCGCCAGGTGCCGCCCGCGCTCCTCCTCCAACACCCGCAGATCGTGCTCAGCGACAACGAGCCCGATGCCGCAGCAATCAATGTGCTCGAAGGCGGGATCCGTTGGCGAGTGAACGACGTCTCCGCGAAGCTCGAGATCATTCGTGCTGGGCTAGGTTGGGGAGGCTTGCCTGAGCACGTGGTGATGCCGGCGTTGCGCGCTGGCGAGCTGGTGGTGCTCGACGTGGAAGACTTCCATATCAAGAGCATCCCGCTCTATCTGCTCAGGCCGAGGAAGCCGGCGCCAGGTCCCGCCGCGCAGGCCTTGTGGCAGCAGCTACTCAAGCTTCCTTGAGCAAGCCCTTGCCCGGAACGAAGTTGATCTCCAGACGGATCCCGTCGGGGTCCTCGAACAGCAAGGAATAGTAGCCGGGCGCCCACTGCGCCTCTTCCGGCGGGTGCACCACGGTACCACCGAGCTCCTTTACGAGCTCGTGCACCTTGTCCACGTCCTCACGCGTTCTCGCGCGGAAACACACGTGATGTAGCCCAACGCGCCGCTGCACGAAGCGCTCGGACGCGTGCTCCGGGTCCGCAGACGAAATCGCCAAACCCGTGCGTCCCCCGACGCAATAGTAGAAGCCGTCGAAGTCCATCACCGGGCGCATCCCCAGGAACGGCAAGATCCGCCCGTAGAACTTGCGAGCTTCAGCAAATCGACTCACGGTCAGCTGCACGTGGGCCATGCCATTGATCTCGATCCCCGCCTCGTCAGTCATGAGCCGAGCGTAGACCTGCACGGAGCGGCGCGGAAGTTTTGCGATTCCAAGGCACGCGCCTTGCTAAAGTGCCAGCTACATGGCTCCTCCCCCCCAAACCCAGATGCGATGGTTGCTCCTGCCGCTGCTCAGTGCCCTGTGTATCGGGGCCTGCTCGTCCGATGACAGTGACTCGAAAGGGGCGCCGGGAGGAGCTGGCGGAAGCTCGGGTAGCGCCACCAGCGGCGGTGCGAGTGGCAGCGCCGGAGCCGGTGGGACCGCAGGCAGCGCGAGCGGGGGCAGCGCTGGGGTAGCTGGGAGTGGCGGAACCGAGAACGCCCGTAGCATGCGCATGGGCTTCTCACCTTGGCCCTGGGACGCGACTGTTTCCGCGGTGAATGACACCTACGACAAGATCGCAACCCACGGCGATCTGAACGCACATCACATCGACGGAGGGATCCCCTGGGAAGAGGCGCTCACCGGCGCACCCTATCCGACCAATGTCGAGAACGAGCTGAAGGGACGCGTCTCCCATCTGGACGCGAAGAAGCCGACGTATCTCGCGCTGGCGCCCCTCAATCCCGCACGGAATCAACTGGCTGACACGTGGGGTGCGTCCTCCAATATGCCGCGGGAAGGCGCTTGGGCGACTCGGGACTTCGACTCCGCGGAGGTGCAGACCGCATACGGCAACTTCGCGCTCGACTTGATCGACCGCTTCAATCCGGACTACTTCAACGACGGCATCGAGGTGAGCGAACTATTACTGAACGACGCACAAGCGTTCGGCAAATACGTGGGCTTCGCGTGCAACGTCTACACGCGCATCAAAGCGCAGCACCCAGACCTGCCTGTGTTCGTCTCGATCGCGCTGAAGCATCCAGACTCGGCGGACGCCAAGACCATGCAGCAGAACTTCGACAAGCTCCTGCCCTGCACCGACTGGATTGGCGTGAGCACCTACGGCTATGTGTTCTACGGTCACGCCAACGCCGGCGACCCGGACAACCTGCCGAACGACTGGCTCTCCCAAGCTCAGGAGATTGCCCCGGGGAAACCCCTTGCGATCGCGGAGACTGGATGGATCGCCGAGGACCTGGTGATACCGACCTACGGCGTCAACGTGAAAGCCACGGAGGAGAACCAGCGAGCGTACGTCGAGCGCTTGCTGAAGGATGCGAACGCTCTCGGCGCGCGCTTCGTGATGTGGTTCACCGTCGTCGACTTCGATCCGTTCTGGAATGGCCTCCGGGGGCAAGATCCGCTGGCTCAGTTCTGGCGGGACACTGGGCTGTACGCCGATACGAACC
>JBFXBK010000477.1:0-6507 GCA_050183255.1 Polyangiaceae bacterium
ACAAGTCCACCAGAGCGGGAACAGAACTCAGACGCTCGTCCGTGAGAGCCAACTGAGTGCCGTGCGGTCTCATAGAAGGCAGCGTTCGATGGGGTGCGCTGGCTGAGATGCTAGACTCCGACACATGGTGCGCCGTGACGCGAAAGACTTGGAAGCCTGTTCGCAGGATGCTGGGTGTTTCGCTAGCTGCGTTTCTCCAGCGGGTGAGAGTCCCGTCCCGGTAAGCGTCGGTGCGCCGGGTAGCAGGCCCCAGGTAGTGGAGAGAGATCTCCCTGCCCGAGCGGGGTGTCAAAAGCTCGTGAAGCAGCGAGAGCTGCGTAGCGGGGAGCAAGCACGCGGGCCGCAACATGAAGTGAAACCTGCAGCCTCGACAGAGAAACAATCCGGAGGCCGAGCCGCTCATGTCACGGCGAAGGCAACATCGATGGCGGGAGTACCGAAGCTCTCTATCGACTCCGGCGGGGTAGAGGGGGTAGCACGTGTGCAAGGAGGAACGCGGAACTCGGGAGGCCCGTCTGTGCGGCCCAGGTCAGGGCGAGGTGTGTCGTATAAGCCAAAGGCGAAATCGGCCACCGCACAGCGGGAGTCCGAGGGGATCATGGTACCGAAGACCGCTGGGCAACCAGCGGGAACGAATGCCGTGCGGCAAAACGCGGCAGGAGGGAAGGGTCCCTGCGGTAGTCGTGTTGGAAGCGTAGGTAAGCGTGAGGGAATGGCCGGCAAGTCCGGACCTAACGACCCCGGTAGGCGTAAGCCGCACGGAAAAGCGCAACAACTACAACGCCAACTATATGCAGCAGCCAAGCGGGCACCGGATAGGCGCTTTCACGCCCTTTACGACCACATCTGGCGGGGTGACATCCTCCAGGAGGCGTGGAAGCGAGTCAGACAGAACCAAGGAGCCGCGGGCGCGGATCGCCAGTCGATCTGCGACGTGGAGGAGTACGGGACTCAGCGATTCCTCGAGGAATTACAAGCTGAGCTGAAAGCGGGGAGGTATCGGCCGCAGGTGGTGCGGCGGCAGTACATCCCCAAAGCCGATGGTAAGAAGCGGCCACTAGGCATCCCGACGGTGCGCGATCGGGTGGTGCAGATGGCGGCGAAGCTGGTGATTGAGCCCATTTTCGAGGCGGATTTTCTGCCTTGTTCTTACGGGTTTCGTCCCCGGCGCAGCGCGCCGATGGCGCTCGAGACGCTGAGGAAACTGGGCGCCAAGGGTGGTCACCACGTGCTGGACGCTGACATCCGCGACTACTTTGGAAGCATCGACCACGCCAAGCTGATGAAGCTGGTTGGGCGGCGCATCTCGGATCGTCGGGTGCTGAAGTTGCTGCGGCAGTGGCTCGAAGCAGGAGTGATGGAGGACGGCGTCGTGAAGGCGTCGGTGCGCGGCACGCCACAGGGGGGAGTGATTTCCCCCTTGCTGTCCAACATCTATTTGCATGTGCTCGACGTCTTGTGGACCCGCCACAGCGCTCCCTATGGAACGTTGGTGCGCTACGCGGACGACTTCGTGGTGATCTGTCGCACCAAGAAGGACTGCGAGCTGGCCGAGGCGCGGATCCGAGTGATCCTGCAACGCCTTGGCCTTGAGCTACATCCGGAGAAGACGAGGCGAGTCGAGCTCTACGATGGCAAGCAGGGCTTCGACTTTCTTGGCTGTCATCTGCACAAGCGGCTGAGCGGCAAGGTGCTGGAGAGGTCGGGCGAGCGGCTCTACTTCCTCCATCGCTGGCCGTCGCAGCGCGCGATGCAGCGGATCCGGACTCGTGTGAAGGACCTCACCCCCCGCTCGAGATGCCACGCGGATATCCGCGATGTGATCAAGCAGCTGAACCCCGTGCTACGGGGCTGGGGGAACTACTTCCGCACGGGAAATGCCGCGAAGCGATTCAATCAGCTCGACACGTACGTTTGGAAGCAGCTGCAAGGGCTGTTGATGGCCCGTAAGGGGCGCCACCTGAAACCCAAACAAGTCGACCGCTGGGATCGCGACTACTTCTACCGTCTGGGCCTGTACCAACTCCGCGGGACTGTCCGCTATCCGGAGCAATCCAGAATCATGGAGGCCGCGTAATGCTGTGCGCTGAGTGGCTACTGGTAAGCCGTGTGCGGGAAATCCGCATGCACGGTTTGTACGGGGGTCTTGACTTTGACCATCGCCCGCCTGGCGAGAAGGAGTAAGGATCTACCAATGCTGGGGAACTCTGCTGGTGGGTGGGGGAGCGAAGGCGCGAGCAAGGCATTCGGTCACGAACGTTCGGTCTCCAGAAGCTTAGAGATTGCCACGAGGAAACGAACGCCGGGACTGCGGCCGGGCCTACGCGGTGCGCTCTTTGCGCTGGGTGTGCTCAGTGTTGCGCTGTTGGCTTGCAAGAACAAGAAGGCCGGGGGCGGCTGCACGAGTGACGCGGAGTGCTCGCCCGGTCAGAATTGCGTGAGCGGTGCGTGTGTTACTCCGGCGGCGCCTGTCGTCCCGCCAGAGCCCACGCCCGCGCAAACGGCGTCGGCGAAACCAGTCGAAACCAAGCAGTGTGCGCTGATCGCCGTCAGCCTCTCAGGCCCGGCGGGCACGGCTTCTATCGGTCGCGAGTGCGACGTCGAGGTCATCAACGACGGCGAGACCCTCAAGAGCGACTGCTCCATGGCGAGCTTCTTTACGCCCAAGGGGGGCGGAGCCGCGCGGCAACTCAAGGGCGGCCGCTTCAGCTTCGACCTCAAGCGCCGCAGCGAAGAGGATGGGAAGATCAAGTACGGCGGCACGGCCAGTGAGAGCGGAGTGACCCGCAGCGTATTCCTCACCTTCACGCAGAAGTACGACTTCGCCAACGGTCAGCTCAACGCCGGCGCCAACCGCTACACGCTGACGTTCCGACCCTGCAAGAAGAAGGACTAGTAGGCACCGGTCAGGGAGCGCTACCCTAGGCGCTATGTTGGGGGGAGCTGCAAAACCGGGCCGTCGGTCAAAAACTAGCGAAGCGCAGCCTGCTGCGCCGCTCACCAGACAGCCGAGTCAGAGGTCGCTCAGGTGGCTTCGAGGCGGCGGGCGGTTGCTTGGAGCGGCGGCGCTCTTCGCCGCTGTGTTCGCGCCGCTGCTCGCGTGCAAACAGAAGCAAGCCGGCGCCTGCAGCGTCGCCACGGACTGTCCCGTCGGTCAGGCGTGCGTCAGCGGGGCTTGCGTCGTCGCTGCGGCGCCGGAACCCACGCCCACCGAGGCGCCAAAGCCCGTGGAGACGACGGCTCCGCCGGCGCCCAGCAAGGCTTGCGCGCTGATCGCGCTGAGCGGCGTCTCGAGTCGCGGCTTCCTTAGTGCCGCGCGGGAATGCGACGTGGAGATCGAGGACGACGGCGACACGCTGAAGTCGAGCTGTGCGCTGGCGATGTTCGTCACTCCCAAGGGCGGCAAGCCGGTTTCTCAGGGCGGTGGACGTATGACCTTCAAGCTCGAAAAGACGTCGTCTGACGGCGACGTGACCGTCTACAAGGGCACCGGCACCGACAGCTCCTCATTTCCGGTGATGCTGAAGTTCACAAAGCTCTATGACACCGCGAACGGCCAGATCAGCATCAGCGGTAAGGCGATCACGCTGACCTGGCGGCCTTGTAAGAAGAAGGACTGACCGCGCCTCGTTGCCTAGTGCAGCGCCGCAAGTAGCTCCGGCGGCGGCCTACTTGGAGCAGCCTTGCGCTTTCGAGAACGTGTCGAGCTCTCGCCACAGCACGTGGGCGATGCGGCTGCCCATGAACGCCGCGCCCGTCTGCGTGAAGTGGTACAGGTCGCCGCCTGCGAGGCCGTGGCGGTAGAACACCGCCATGGATGCGTCGCCGCCCATTGCCTCACGGAAATCCCAGAAGGCGACCTGGTTGTCCTCTGCTGCAGCCTTGAGCTGTTCGCTGACTTTGACGATTGACGGCTTGCTGTGCTTGGCGCCCTTGTTGGCCACCTGATCCGGCGGACTCATCACCAAGAACGACACGTTCGGATTGGCCTTGCGGTGCAGCGCGATGATCTCCCCAAGGGCCCGCGCGTTGTCTCCGGCGCGAAACAGGTTCGTGCCGAGCAAGAACATGACGAGATCGTAGCTCCGTTGGTGCAGCATCTCCTCGGTCGTCTTGGGTTCGAGCTCGGCCAGTGCATAGTAGCCCACGCCACCGATCCCCAAGCTGTCGACGACGACACCTTGGTCACGCTCCATCACCACGCCGAACAGGCGGATCTCCCGCTTGCTCTTGGCCACGACTTGGAGCTTGTGAGCCGTGTCTGGCAGGGTGATTTCGGCGTACCCAGTCGCTGGCCCTTCACCCTGAGTGCTGACGACGCGCTTCTCTTCGCCGTCAGACATCAGCGCAAAGTCACCGCCCTTGCTCGCCATCAGGTAGTAGGCGCCGAAGCGCGTGACGGTCTTTCCCACGGGTGAGTCGCCGGTCGCCGTTGCGAACTTGCCCATCGCTCCTGGCGATCGCGTCGCGGCTGCTATCCCTGCGGAACCATACAGGCGTCTCCGGTCGCGCAGAGTAGTCGGGCAGTAGAAGCGCCACTCGCCAACCCAGTCGTGGTGAACGTCGATGTGCTGGTACCAGCGCCACGGCTTGCCAACCGCGACGTAGCCGTGTCCGCCGTCTCCGTGCTGCAACTGCAGGATGCGCCGCAGCTCGCCGCTCAGAAAGTCCAGCGTCAGGTTGCTGTCACCATAGAAGGCGATACGCAGCGGGCGCCCGAGCTGACCCTGCTGCATCTTGATTGCCTGGCGGAAAAAGTTCTGGAGGCGCTCTGGGTGCTCTATGCCAGGTAGCGGGGGACTGACCGCTGCGGTCCGCGGCTCGGGGACCTTGAAAGAGAGCGGTGCGCAGCGCTCGGCTGCTCCGGTCGCCTCCCCGTCTGGAGACAGAGGAGCGGTGGGCGTGGCTGTCGAGGCTGCTAATGGGGACGGTTCGGGAGGGCCCTGCGGATCGGCAGCAGGCGATGGGGTGCCGCCGCAACCGGAGCACAGGAGAACCAGAGCGAACGCTCGGGGAAACACCGCGTCATGGTAGTCCACGCGTAGCAAGCAGGGTGTTGAAAAGCACCCCGCCCATCGACGGCTCACGCGCGCTTGCGCGCGGGAAGCGCAGGTGCCGGCCCGCGAGTCGCGTGCGTTCGCGGCGCTTCGGTGAAGCTTACGTCGATCACCTGCTGGCCGCTCGCCCGCGTACCGGGACGTGCGCTGGGGCGTCCCTCGGGGGGGCGGCTCGCGCGCTGGGGCGCTTGGCTGGCGCGCGCGTCTGGGCGCAGGCTGCCCCGACGCTCCTCAGCTCGCGGCGGCTCGACCTCTCGAGGGCATATTTCCGCGCGGTTGCGTCCACCGTGCTTGGCTCGGTAGAGCGCTCCGTCGGCACGGTCGACCCAGGTGGCAGGCGTGTCTCCAGACTGCAGCCACGCGAGGCCCACGGAGACTGTGGGTCGAATCGGGCTCGAGCTCGCGGGAATGGAGATTTGTCGCACCGTCTCGAGCACTCGAGTGGTGAGGCGTTCGGCGCCGGATTCGTCGCAGTCGAGCACCAGGATGGCGAACTCCTCACCCCCATAGCGAGCGACAAAGTCCTCCTTGCGCAGGAAGGAACGCTGCAGACAGTTTGCGACTTCGCGCAGGGTGTTGTCGCCCATCACGTGACCGAGGTTGTCGTTGATGGCCTTGAAGTGATCGATGTCGACCATCATCACGCACGGAGGCTTTCCGAGCAGTAGTCCAAGGTCCACCATGCGTTCGAGCTGCGCATCCAGTGCCGCGCGGTTATACAGCTTGGTCAGCGGATCACGAGCTGCGGATTCTCGCGCCGAAGACAGCTCGTTCTGCAGCTTCCTGAGCTGCTCGCTCAGGATTTGCACGTGGTGTTCGTGGCGCGCTTCCCGCCGCTCCAGCGCGCGACTGGTTAGCTCGACCATACGTGCCGCTTGCTCTCGCAGCTGCTCGATGTCGTTCGTCTCCGCGGCTTGAGAGAGCCTCGCGCACTGCACGCGCAAGCCACTGTCGTCGTCTCGATCCTCCGTCATCCCCCGGGTCACGCAACGCGCAAAGCTCTGCACTGCTTCGCGAAGGTCGCCGACCGCACGCCGCACGTAGTCGGTCTCCTCGCGGCGATGTTCGGTGACGAAGCGGCGCAACCCACCCCAGTCGCGGCCCTTGTCCTCGCCGCGGCCTCCGATCAGCACGCGACTCGACCAGTCTTCGAACAGCTCCCGCACGTCCCGTGCCTCGAGCCGGTCCGTGTCGAACGCATGCTCACCGAGTACCCGCAGCACCAGGCCGAGGCTATCCAGCGCTTCATCCCCGTTGTCGCGCTTGGCTCGCGCAGCTGCGGCTGGTGCTGGCGGATCCTTTTTCCAAAACATGGCTCGCCTCCGCCGGGAAGAACGGCAGGTATCCTGGGTCCTGGAGGCTTTCCGAACGAGCGCCGAACAGATTTGTGCGTCCCAAGGCGCGCGAAGCGCGCGATAGTCCGGGGATGGCGCTGGCAGATCGACGTTGC
>JBFXBK010000478.1:0-6363 GCA_050183255.1 Polyangiaceae bacterium
CCGTGCTTCTACCAAGGCAGCGGCGGCTCGGTGACCGGAGCCGTCTCGACTACGATGACCGACAACATGGGTGGCGCGGCGTGTCCGGGCAGCTTCGCGAAGCCGAGCGAGCCGTGGAGCACCAACTGGGTGACCGTCGACTGCACCGGGCGGTTCCGCCTGTGCTTCACGCTGAAGGCTCTCTCGGCCCCCGGCGCGATGAAGAACTCGACCTCCGACTGCATCATGCAGGAGGTCTGCACCGAGGCGTACTACGGCACCTCCGGGGCCCGTCAGGAGTTCCCGCCACTTGACAGCTGGATCACCGACTCCACTCAGACAGCCTGCGCCGAGGCGTTCGTGAACAACGGCGGCTACGCGGAGATGAGCGTGGACGGCCAGAGTGATGAGTGCGAGATGGTCAGCAAGATCTTCAACACCGTCGACTACTGCCCGCTCTCTTGCAACACCAACCCCAACGACCCGGCGTGCGCCAACTGCGGTAACGGTGGCTCTGGCAGCTTCGGCAAGCCGATCCCGAAGGGGCTCTGATCCGCGCGGTCTGCTCGGAAGCATCGGCCGGCGTTCGCGTCGGCCGTTCGCTTTTGTGGCGTTCGGTGCGAGCCCACGGCACGCTCTACACCGATGCAGTGGCACGGCCTCGAAATCCAATTGCCCGAAGGTTGGGGCGCAACGCGCCTGCCTCACGACTCGCTGGGTGTTGTCCAGCTGCCGCTGAGGGCATGGGGCAAGTGGGCTTTCTCGCGGAGTGCATCGAACTCTCGCTATGTGGCGATGCGGAGGGTTGGGAGCGCAAAGCGTTCGAACTCATGCTGCGCCGCTTGGCTGGGGGCTATCCAGGTATGGCGACACTCAAGACCGGGGCGCTTGCTGCTTGGGAGTTCGAGTACACCGACGGCCTCTCGCGGATCCTGTGCTGCTTATTTCCGTATGGATCAGAAACGGTCGAGGTGGCGTGCATCGTTCCTTACCTTGACGAGGCGGTGGTTCTCAGCGCTGAAACCGCTCACGAACTCTACGAAACGCTGCTCGCTCAGGTCGGACTCCGCAGCCAACTCCTACATGCCGAATCAGCGGATTTTGGGGGGGAGGCGTGCGACGAAGCGAGCTGGGCGCACAACGCCTTGCGGCGCTCACTATCTCAGCCGTGCGGGAACAAGCCCGGCTCCAACCCAACCTGTACTGGCTAGGTAGCAACCGCTTGGACCTGGACGCAGCCATCGTCATCAGTGGTGACTCCAAGCTCCGATCGGTGACCTTCGACGGCTCGCTGCTCACGCTGCACCTCGAGAACTCTGATGACGTGAACATCGTGGTTCGGACGCAGGTCGCCACGCTCATCTCGGACCGCTCCGAGTTCCACGTGTGTCACCTCCACTGGGATGACCTCAGCGAGCTCGACACCCAACACGGGATCTGGGTTCCGCCGCAGGACTTCGGAAAGTTGATGCAGCACACCCGCAAAGGGCGTCAACTTGCGTTCGGGCGCCGAAGCAGCACGAGCTCTGGCCTGCTTTGCTTGGTTGCGACTGGAAGGTTCCTTCCTGCTTCCGCGGGTTCGAGTCAGTGGGTGCCAGTCATTCAAACGTTGCCGTGGGGAAATTTCTAGCTCATGTCGGGGCGACGCAGTGCACGGCGCACCTCCCCCCCAACCCCTTGAGGTACGAAACATCTTGCATGATGCGATGCGACATTCTGCAATTGGAATGATACTCCTATTTAACCGTGCGGAATCGAGCGTTGCCCTGCAACTCTACGGATTGAGTGAACAAGCGTGCGATTTGCTGTTCCCCATTGCACTGTGAGGGGCCCCCAACGACTGGTTGAGAAAATTCCGTGTGAAACGATTTGGTCGAGCGTTTGGTCAGATGTGCTCCCCGCAAAGCGACTCGTGGTAGTGGCAGGGGGCTCCCCTCGTTTGCTGGAGGTCCCCATGCGTCCGTCCCGTCTGTCGCTAGTCAACCACGTCGCGTTCGTTAGTCTGATCGCTCTGAGTTCCTGCTCCAGC
Source organism: Polyangiaceae bacterium (assembly GCA_050183255.1). Lineage (GTDB taxonomy): Bacteria > Myxococcota_A > Polyangia > Polyangiales > Polyangiaceae > JAHBVY01. The sequence goes on from JBFXBK010000478.1 coordinate 2,009, forward strand.
AAGGACGAGGGCGGTATCGCCACGTCTGGAGAGGACTTCAGCATGACCACCGGCGAGTTCAGTCTCGACCCCGGTGAAGAGCGCTACCTCTGCTACACGCAGCCGGTCAGCGACACGCTGTACTTCAAGAGCTTCTCCATCGACGACAATCCGTCGATTCATCACATGTTCTTCGCTCGCACCCTTGCCGAGGAGCAGAGCGGTGAATTCGAGTGTGACGTGCTCTTCAAGCCAACCTGGTTGCCCCTATTCACGACCGGCAACGGAGCAGCCTCGCTCAGCCTGCCGGACGGCTCTGGGTTCAAGGTAGAGGCGGGGGGACAGTTGCTGATCCAGCTGCATTTGCTGAACACGACGGCGAAGGCCGTCAAGAGCAAGGCGACTGTTCGCGCCAAGACATTCAACGCTTCGCTTCCGGAGAAGGAAGCGGCGCTGTTTCCGTTTGGAACTACCGTCTTCGAACTGCCGCCGATGCAGCAATCGAAGGTCGAACACGAGTGTGTGATGCACAAGGACATGGACGCCTTCGTGCTGTTCCCTCACATGCATACTCGCGGTGCACGCATGACGTTCGAGGTGGGCAGTGACGCTGCCAGCGCCAAGACCGTGTTCGACGGCGCCTGGGACTTCGACAATCAGGCTTTGATCCCTCAGAAAGTGGCGCTCCACCAGGGGGACTACACGAAGACCACTTGCTACTTCGACAACGACACGGACCAGACGTTGAAGTACGGAGAGAGCACCTACGATGAGATGTGCTTCCTCTCGCTGTTCATCGAGAGCGGCGAGAGCCTCGATGGTCACTGCGTGGACATGAGCGCGCTCGATCCCGGCGACGCTGGGGTTCCGCCAGATCCCGACGCAGGAGTCTGCGGCGAGACTCCCGAGAACTCCCTCGGGATCGGCAAGGTCTGTGCGAAGGGCGCTGGAGAGTGCGCCTCGGGGCTGACGTGCTCCGCCGATCAATCGGGTGACGCTTCGGGCGTGTGCATCAAGATCGGGGGCTGCACGACCAATGACGATTGCGGTGGCGGAGGCGCGACCTGCTGCGCGCCGGCGCAGGCGGGCGGCGCCATCAAGATCTGCATTCCGGAGGCCTGCCGCCCATCGGACTGCACGCCGCAGTAGTTAAAACCGTGTGGAAACGGTGAGGCTAGTCGAAGCACAGGCCCTGCATGCAGTTGCCACAGCTCTTCGTGCAGGGCTTGTGGCAGTCGGTATCCAGAGGTGAGTAGCTCTTGCCTGCGGGACAGATGTCCTTGCAGGTGCCGCTCTTGCACCAACCGGTGCGGCCGTCACGCAGCCTGCACGGAACCTCATTGCCTGTGCAAGATGGCTGGCTCGCCACCTTCGGCTTAGCGGCGACCGTGGGCGTCGGTGTCGGTACGGGAGTTGGTGTGGGGGTCGGTGTCGGTGTGGGAGTCGGTGCAGCCGCGGGCGTGGGCTCGGGCGTCGCCGTTGGCGCGGCTACGGGGGTTGGTTCCGGAGTCGGCGCTGGGGTAGCGACCGGCGTCGGCACCTCAACTGGTTCCGCGCGGCTAGGCTCTTGTTGGCTCTTGCACGCAAGCAGCGCGAGCATCAGGAGACCCATGGAGCCAAGACCACCGCGCGAGCGCTTGTTGTGCATCTCCTTCAGCGTGCGTTGAGCTAGATTTTCGGTCAATCCGCCATACGCACCAGCGTGATGGATTCCGGCAACCAGCTGGCCTAAGTCGTATGACGGAATGCGCCCGTTTGCACATCTCCCACTCGTGGTTCTGCTGGTGTGTGCGGCGTGCACTGGCGCACCGCCTGCCCCCCCGCCCGCGATCTCTGTTCCGGCAGCTGAAGAGCCACAGGAGCGCCTGGCTGCGCCCGAGCGTGAAGTGACAGTGAGCGACTCCTGCCCGACCGAAGGGGACACGAGTTGTCTGGACGCCGGCGACTGCGGGGAACGTTGTGAGCGTGGTGAGACCTACAGCTGCTTCGCGCTCGCCGCGCGCGATCTGGATTGGGAGCTTGGGCGCCGCACCGCTCAGCGCGCGATGGTGGCTTGCTCCGCGGGTGATGGAGTCGCATGTCGGGCCGTGTTCTACGGAAACGGGCGCGGGTTCAGCCGCTATGGGCGATCGGAACTCGAAGCCGCCGCGCAGCACGGTTGTGAGGCCAACTGCGCGGATTCGTGCCTCTCGCTGGCTGGATTGAAGTGCCCGGTGAGCGGTTCCGAGAGCGACCACGCCAGGGACGCGGCTCGTGGGTACCTGCAGAAGGCGTGCGATCTGGGACGTCAGGATGGCTGTGAGGCGGTGAGCGGAACCGGCTTCTATCGCTGTGAGTGAACGGGCCGCGTACTAGAGCGTCCGAACGATCTTCGGGATCAGCGCGGCCAGGTTCTCGTAGTGCTCGGGCGTCGGCTTGGTGCCAGCGAAGTGCAGCACCATGCCTCCGGGGCGGACTTCGATGTGCCCGGAGAAGCCCATGTGGGCCAGCGCCTGGCGCATTCCGAGCGGAAATGCCCTGTCCGCTTCGCTCGCTGAGGCGGCGAAGGTGGCCATGTGCTTGTCCCACTGCGGGTCCCCGATGTTCACCGTCGGCGCCTTGGCGTTTTCGAGGAACGACACGCGGGTGTTGAAGTGCTCCCCACCGCGAGCCGCTGCGCGTAGCCGAAAGCGCGGATCGGAGACGAACGCGAGCACCGTGCGGTCGAGGGGCTCGGTGTCTTCGGGGGCCATCCACGGCTCCGCCAGGGTGATGTGGGTGTTCCCTTGGGCAAAAGACACCGAGTTGAAGTAGACGGTGCCGCTGTTCATGGTGTCGAAGGGCTCCCAGGCGCGGAACCAGTCTTCATTCGGATGCCCCTGGTAGGCGAGGCCACGCATGCGGGCCCAGTGGGCGATGCGCTCGGATCCTTCAGGCAGCCGCGGTAGGTTCATGGCCCAACTGTATCCCTGGAGCGCCCGCTACGGGAGCGGAGCTTGACGCGTGGCGACGCTCAAGGCACGTACGCGGTCGTGGTGCAGCAAGGCGTACGGAACCGGGGCTCAGAGGTAGAAACACTTCACAGCGCGCTGCGGAGAGGCCGCGCGGGGCGTGGCGGCGCGCGTTGGCTCGTCGCCTGCGTAGCCGCCGGATTGGCGCTCGGGGCGGTGTCCTGCGGCGGGGGTGGGGGAGAGGAAAAACCGGCAGAAACCGCCGGCGCTTCGGAACAAGACGAGTCCAAAGCCAGTCGTCTCCTCGACAAGGCGCGAGAAGAGCACTCCGAAGAGCGCCTGCGCATGATCATTGCTCGCTTCGGTCACACCCAGGCCGCCGAGTCCGCGAAAGCCGATCTCGGAGTGATCCTGGCAGGCCAAGCCGATGAGGCGCTCAAGGCCGGGGACCTCGACAAGGCCGAAGAGAAGGGCACCGAAGCGAAGGTCTACGGTGACCTCGCCACCACCCGCAAAGCCCAGGAGGTGCTCGACCAGGTCGACGACCAACGCGCCGATCTGGTGAGCAAGGATGCCAACAGCATCGCCGAGAGCGGCAAGTGCGCCAGTGCGCTGAAGCGCGTCGCCAGCACCCTCGGCAAGAAGGCGCGTGAACGCTACAAGAAGAAGGTGCAAACGCAGTCGCGCGACGCGATCGTCAAATGCCTCGCGGAAAAGATTGAAGACGAGGTCAAGGCCGCGAACATCGACGGCGCGCGCTCCTTGCTAGATCAGAGCGAGGTCAAGGTCGCCCTCGACAAGCAGGGGCAGAGCGCCGCCGAGAAGGCGCTCGCGAAGAGCATCGTCAAGCGCAGCCTGACCAGTATCCAGCCGATGCTCGAGAAGCACGACTGGCAGCCTGCCATCGACGAGATCGACAAGCTGCAGGCGAACAAGACCCTCGACGCCAAGGAGTACGAGGCGGCCTTCAGCATCGTTCAAGACGCGATCCTGGCGTTCCTGATCCAGCGCTCCACGGAGGCGCTGGACGCGAAGGACCCGGGGCAAATCTGGACGGAAATCGAGGCGACTGAGAAGCTCGCGCGCTGGAAGGTCACGCCTGACGAGCTCTCGGATCTCTACACTTACCTCTCCATGGCCATCGAGTGTGAGAACCTCGGCTGCAAGCGCGGCAAGCCAAAGGTGCAGTATTCCTGGGGCAAGATCGATCTGAAGCCGCCGGCGGACGCCAAGGGCGCCACGGTGTCTTCAACCAAGCACGCCCAGAAGCTGTGGGTGCTGGCGGACGGCAAAGACCTCTCCCTGGTGACGACCAAGGATCCAGGGACGCTCAAAGGCGCCGAGTTCTGGCAAGCCGCGGTCGGTTGGGCCGACGAGAAGCAGCTCAAGAGCCAGGACACCGAGCTCTGGTTGCCGCCCATCGATCAACTCCCTGGAACCCGCATC
>JBFXBK010000479.1:0-6311 GCA_050183255.1 Polyangiaceae bacterium
CGTCGAAGCGCTGGTTTGGCTGCGACGCGCGACTCGTTAGCGCGCCACCGCCGCTCGGGGGAGGTCGCCGAAAGCCGCTGCATGGCTTCCTTCTGGCCGCTTCGTCGTGTTACGGGGAGCAACGCCTGGCGCCCACGTGCGCTCTTCGCAGACCACGAGACCGTTCGCGAGTCTTCGCGACGCAGAAAGATCCATGGCCTACGAACCTCGACATTCTCCCGACCATGACAACACCGGCTGGCCGCCGGGGGTGCCGTACATCATTGGCAATGAAGGCTGTGAGCGCTTCAGCTACTACGGCATGCGGGCCATCCTCACGGTGTTTCTGGCGCAGTACCTGTACATTCACCATCCGGTGTTCTCACAGGACGCGGAGCGAACCGCCAAGGCGCACTATCACGTGTTCGCGGGTGCCGTGTACTTGTTTCCTCTGCTCGGCGCGGTGATTGCGGACCGCCTGTTCGGGAAGTACCGCACCATCTTGTGGCTCAGCATGGTGTACGTGGCAGGGCACGCGGTGCTGGCCGTGAGCGAACATTCGGTCACCGGATTCTGGATCGGGCTCGGACTGATAGCGGTTGGTTCCGGAGGGATCAAACCGAACGTTTCAGCGCATGTTGGGGATCAGTTCGGGCGCGGCAATTGGTTCCGTGTCCCAACGATCTTCCAGGCGTTCTACTTCATCATCAATTTCGGCAGTGCGGGCGCCACGCTGCTCATCCCGAAGACGCTAGAGTGGTACGGCCCCACGGTCGCATTCGGTATTCCCGGAGTGCTGATGGGGCTCGCGACGGTGGCGTTCTGGATGGGACGGAAAGTCTTCGTGCACGTTCCAGCGCACCCCGCTGGCAAACTGGGCACGCTGGATGCGATCAGCTCGAGCCTGTTCGTGATCGCGTTCGCACACCTGTTCGCTCCGGCGGTCTTCCACGATGTGTCGTGGAGGGTGCTGGTCCCGAGTGCGCTTGGTTTCATCGTGCTAGGAGCGATCGTGTTCGCTGTCCGCCAGCGCATGCGGCAGGACGACGGTTTCCTCGCGGTACTTGCGTACGCGGTGAAGGGCTACTTCACCGGCTCCAAGGTCGAGGGCGACGTACCGGACGTGACTCACGCCGACCCGGCGGTTCAAGCGCGGCGAGAACGACTGGTGAAGAGTCGCTTCTTCGGAGGAGCCGCGCGCCACTTTGGGATCGAAGCCGCGGAGGGGCCGCCCGCTGTGCTGCGTGTGGTCAGTGTGTTCTTCTTGGTCAGCGTGTTCTGGGCGCTCTTCGACCAACACGGCTCGAGCTGGGTGCTCCAGGCGAAGACGATGAACCTCCAGCTGCCCGGTGTTGGAGAGGTGAAACCCAGCCAGATTGCCGCGCTGAACCCGCTCATGGTGATGATCCTGATCCCTGTGAACAACAAGCTGATCTACCCTGGGATCGGCAAGCTGGGCTTCGAGATGACGCCCTTGCGTCGCATGACTGGCGGGATGCTGGTCGCGGGTTTGAGCTTCTTGCTGGTGGCGTTCATTCAGCATCGCATCGAAGCCGCCGGTGAGGGGCAGGTGAGCTTTCTGTGGCAGGCCTTGCCGTACTTCGTCATCACCCAAGCGGAGGTGATGGTGTCGATCACCGGACTCGAGTTCGCCTACACCCAGGCGCCGAAGCGCATGAAGAGCACCGTGATGGGGTTCTGGCTGGCGGCGGTCGCAGGTGGAAACCTGTTCGTCGCGCTGTTCGAGACCTTCAGCAAGCTGCCCCTGGCGACAGGATTCATGGTCTATGCAGGGCTGATGTTCGGCGCCGGTGTGTTGTTCGGGATCCGCGCCTACTTCTATCAGCCACAGGACTACGTTCAGGATTAGCGCTGCGGGACGGCCTTGGGCGGTTCTGCGGCTCCAGAGTCCGCTTTGAGATCGTAGAGCCCAATGCTGAAACGACCACGCGACTCGTTCGCGAAGTAGTTGTTCTCGTCGTACACGTGATTGTCCCGTTCGAGCTCGCCCACGACCCGTGAGCTGTTACGACGAAGAGTCACGCATTCTTTCGCGGGGTCCCCGTCGATCCAACAGGCCAGGCCAAGGTAGGCCATCGCACATGATTGTTTCCGCGCAGCAATGATTTCCGCCGCGAGCTTCGGGTCGTCACGGCCGACGTGGACAACGTTGTAGAAATCCGTTTCTTCGCCCGCTGAAAGCACTGCGCCGAGCCGGGTCATGCGGGAGTCGGACTTGCGGTCCCCCACGTACTCGAGCACGGTGCAGCCCTCGGGGATGCTCTTGCGCAGCGGCAAGAGGAACGCGTTCTCCGCTGGCTGGTTCACGTCGAGGTCCTGGATGAAGCGCAGGTGAATCGCGGGACTCATGAGCAGCATGCACGCTGCCGCCCAACCAGCCCGAGTGTGCTTCCTCACCAGTGCTTCGAGCCCGGCGGCCGCGAGCAGCACGAACGGAACGATCAGGTGGAGGTGGTACCGAGCCTGCATCAGCGGGGAAGACGGGTGGATGATCGAGTGAGTGACGAAGAACAACCCAAGCCAGCTCACCAGGAACACAGCGACCCTGCGCTGCGTCCTCCAGAGCGTAACCGCTCCCACGACAGCCAGCACGAGGCCTATTGGCGGCGTTATATCCGCGCGGATTAGAGTGTTGAACTGGTAGCTGAAGAACGACGAGATCGCGGAAGGTACCAGTGAAGCGTTCGCGTGATGCAGGTCCTTGGAGTAGCTCTTCAGAAACTCCGGGATCGAGATCGCGGCGGTGGCGAGACCGACCACGCCGGCTACGAGTATGCGGCGCGCGCGTGGGATCCCCTCACCCAAGAACAGCGCAGCAGCGACGAGAAGCACGGCGAAGATCTGGTTCAGTGGTCGTAGCTGGAACGTCTGTAGACTCACAGGCACGAGCAGCCCGAGTGCACACCAGCGCCAATTCCTGCTCGGGTGGCGCAGCGCATCGTGCGCAAGCGCAAAGCTCATCCCACTGAACACGATGCTTGAGATGAAGGTGCCGTCGGCGTGGGAGAAGCGCAGGTGACTCGGCCAAATCGCGATCATACCGCCCGCGAATACTGCCGCGCGATGGCTTCCCAGCATCCTCCAAGCGTGCATGAAGACCACCGCCGGGCCGAGCAGACCAAAGACTAGTCCAACCTTGTAGATGATATCCGTCAGGAAAATCCGATTGTGCTCGGATAGTACGCTCAGAATTGGGCCGCGCCAGACGAGCGCCGCGATCGTGGGCACCCGTGCGAACGGCCAAGCATCGAAGGCGGCGTCGGCGGGTGTGATGGTGAGTCGCAGGAGCACTCCGAGGCAGAGCATGGCCAGCATTCCCGCGCGCCAGCGTTTCGGTAGCCGCAGCAGCTCTCGCGTGAGCATGCCCACGACCAGGGCGACGAAGCCAGCCAGACGGATCAACGGATCCTTCTGGATTACTTCCCTCGCAGTGTTCCAGCGGGGGTCGACCTTCACCTCCTCGACCTCATGCCGCCAGAATGTGCCGTGGTCGTTGCGTTTGACGGCGTCCACCAGCTTCAGGACCGCCGCTCTGCAGGTGGGACTGGGTTGCTGTGGGAAGTAGAATGAGAAGTTTTGGCTATGGTCGAACGTGCGCTCGTCGGATTCTTCCTCGTGGCGCAGGCCGAGTTCACACGTTTCCGCGGGGACTCCTTGGCCCTTCAGTTCCACGCTCACTTCGCGGGCGCGGATCCTGACGTTCCACAGCTTCCACTCTGGGGTAACGCTCTCAGCCAGACGGTATGGCTGGAAGAGTCCGAGAATCTCCGCCTCTCTCCCGGGCTCGATCACCAGCGTGCCGGCGGCCACGGGCTTCGACCACAGGTAGACCGCGCTCAGGCAGAGTGCGAGCAACAGCCAAGCGTGAAGACGGGGCCGCAGCATGCGGAACCTGAGAGGCACGGCCTGCAGCATACGCGCACTCGCCGCGGGTTGTCGTGCCGGGGCGCGGAACTGCTACCCACAAAAGCCAAGAGGTGCCGAACGGCGAGAGCCGTTGGCACCTCCGGTGTGGCCCCTCTGGGCGCTAGCGCGTAACTTCCAGGCTCCAGGAGTTCAGGTGACCGGTGTCACCGGTAGCCTCGTCGATGACGATCAGGCGCCAGGTACCGACGGCATCGTCGCCGTTGAAGTCGCTCACGTTGAAGCTGCGCGATACGAATGCGCCATCGCTTGCGTCGGCTGTTTGCAGGACGACTTCACCCGCGAGCAACTTCTGCAGCTTGATGGTCAGGTCGCCCTTGTAGGGGTGCGTGATATCCACGTTGACCACGAGCCCGCTGATGCTGCCAGCGTCGGTGATTTCGATGTCACTGGTCAGCCCCGAGGCGTTCTCCGGAATGTCTCCGCCGTCCGTGTTCTCGTACAGGGTTACGTTGCCAGAGTCGCACCCGCCAGTGGGACAACGGTTGATGGTCAGGCTCCAGGAGTTCAGCGTGCCGGTGTCAAGCTTGGCGGTGTCGGTCACCACCAACTGCCAGGTGCCAGCGGCGTCCTGACCCACGAACTGTGGCACGTCGAACGTCTGCTTCAGATCGTCTGCGCCGGAGCCTTGCTTGTCGTGGAGCACGACCTCGGTGCCGCCCTTGACCAGCTTGACGGTAAGATCCCCGCGGTAACTGTGCTTGATGTCCACCGTCACCGCGACGCTGCCGATCTCACCACCGTCGGGTACGACGATCTCGCTGGTGATGCCCGACGCATCGTTGTCGGGGATGTCCTGCGCATTGGTTTGGCTGTAGGTGAGCGCGCCGCTGACACACGCTGCGTCCATGCTGCAGTCGCTGTCGTCGCAGTCCACGGCACCGTCGCGGTCGTTGTCTTGACCATCGTTGCAGACCTCATCGGGTAGCTTCACGTCGGGCAGGCCGCTCGCGTAGACGGTGGCGTACTCCTCGACGTAGTCCATCGAGAGGTACCCGTAGCCGTCGCCGTTCGGGTTGTTGACGCCGAAGCTTCCGGTGCCCCAGCTGTTCTTGATGATCCAGAAGCCCTTTTCTTTTTCGGGGTTTCCGTCCGCATCGAGCACCGGGTTGCCCTCGCCGTCGCGCTTGTTGACTTCGGCGTTGTCGTCCCAGCCGACGATCAGGATTGAGTGACCCGCGCGCTTCTCGAGGCTCTTCTCCTTGTCGGTCGCGTTGGGGTAGGTGATGAAGCCTTCACGCCACATCGCCTTGTCGACCTTGAGCGGCGAACCGCCGTGATTCCACGACTGGTAGAAGAACGTCATGCCTGCGACGACGGCCTGCTTGTTGTTCTTCAGGTAGGCCTTGATGCTGTTGCGGCGTGAGCTGATCCAGCGACCCTTCGGCAGGTAGAACTTCTGCGCGCTGCTTGCGGCTGCGGGGGGCTCGCCGTTCGTGTAGCACTTGGTCGGGCGCTTATCGCCGGTGCACTCCGCGTCGTTGGAGGTACCCCACGGGCGCGTCTGATAGGGCCAGTCACCCTCTTCTACGATGCCGAAGCGATTGATCGCGTCGATGTTGCTCTGAGCGTTCGACCCTTCGGTATCGGTGAAGGCCTTGACCTGCGACTTCACCGCCCACTGCAGGTACTGCTCCGAGAAGTCGGGGTTCGAGATGGTGCCCTCTGCAATGTACAGGTGCTCCATCAGCGCAGTCGTTGAGAAGATCGAGCACACGCCGCGGGAGCCTTGGCTCCGGATGGGTGACTGTAGCGCAACCAGATCCGTGTACACGGCTGGGTACACCGCGTCCGCCTTGCCCTCGTCCGGCAGCTCACCGTCCGGCGGTGCGTCGAGGAACAACGCATCCAGATCCGACGTTGGCGCGTCCTCTTCAGTGTTTGCGATCGCTGGATCGGGGTCTGCCGAAGGGTCCTCGGAGCTGCAACCAAAGGCAGCCAAGCCGAACACGCTGGCGACCACCAACGGGCGGAGACCGAACAAGGAACGCGCCAGCCAAGGAGTGGGCTGGGCAGGATCACGACGCTTGGGAGAACGGACTCGAGGCTCTTGCATGGCTTGGCTCTACCGCGCGCTGTGCTCTGACGTTCGCTCGAGTGGGTGACTGCTGAGGGAAGCGCGCTCGTGCGCGCTGCAGACAATTCTCGTGTGCGAATTCGGAGTCAGCCGCGACGTGTGTTGGTGAGAGGGTTTAGACGCACGGGCGATGGCGGTGCTACGAGGCGATCGCCACCGAGTGGTTGGGAGCCAGACTCGATGGGGCATACGCCGCGTGTTCGCCGCCGGGAGCAGTTGTCCTACAGTGTAGGCAGGTTTATTACCTGCGGTGGCGCGCCTGGTCAACGTCGGATCGACTCCGATGGCAGTTTTCCAGCCTGACCGTCCG
>JBFXBK010000480.1:0-6287 GCA_050183255.1 Polyangiaceae bacterium
AAGGCAGCTCTTGGGGCTCTTGCTGCGCTTCGGGCCCCACAAGCTGCGGTTTTCCGACTTGGGAGAGCACGGCATCGACCTCGGTCCCCTCGAGCGGCGTTTGCCGGAGGCCTTGCAGACGCCTTCCCGGCGCATCGAGCTCGCGCCCACGGTGCTGGTGGCCGACGTAGCGCGTCTGGAGCAAGAGCTCGAGCAGCGGGCGCCCGCGTTGCATCCGTACTCGCTCATCGGGCGCCGGAACCTACGCAGCAACAACTCCTGGATGCACAACAGCGAGCGGCTGGTGAAGGGGAGGGAGCGCTGCACGTTGCTGGTCCACCCGGAAGACGCGGCGCGGGTCGGCGTTGCTTCTGGAGGCAAGGCGCGCATCACCTCACGCATCGGGAGCATCGAGGTCCCAGTGGAAGTCTCTGATGAACTGATGCCCGGAGTCGTGAGTTTGCCCCACGGATACGGACACAGCCGCGAAGGGGCGGAGCTGGACATCGCTGCGCGCCACGCTGGGGTGAGCATCAACGACGTGACCGACGATCAGGTGATCGATGAGCTCGCTGGTACCTCCCATTTGAACGGGATCCCCGTCAGCATCGAAGCCGTCTGAGTCGCAATTGCTGCGGCTTTTCTGTTAGGTGCGTCTTCCGAGTTGACCGACTGGGTCGGTCAGTTATGATTCGAGGGTGGCGCGCAGTATCCCGAGTGACCGCTTTCCTCAGCTGATTGAAGCGGCGACCGCTGTCTTCGTCGAGCGCGGTTTTGCGCGGACTCAGATGGAGGACGTCGCGAAGCGGCTCGGCGTCGCCAAGGGCACGCTGTATGGCTACGTCGAGTCCAAGGAGGCGTTGTTCGATGCAGCGGTGCGCTTTGCCGATGGACACTTGGAGCTGCCCACGCCCGACGCGTTGCCGCTGCGCGCGCCGCCTGCGGGCGCGACGGTTGGCTACATTCAGACGCGCGTGATGACGGAAGCCACAGCGCTGAAGCTCGCGCGGGTGATGCAAGGCAGCCTGCACATCCGCGGTGTCGAGCGAGAGCTGACCGAGGTGCTGACGGACCTCTACGAGTCCATCGCCCGCAATCGCCGTGCGTTGAAGCTCATCGATCGCTGTGCGGTCGACTTCCCGGAGCTAGCGGCGGTTTGGTTCGGCGGTGGCAGGCGCGCTCAGGTGGACTTGCTCACGCAGCTGCTAGCACGCCGCGCACGGCGCCTGCGCAAGCTCGGGAGCGTGGAGGTCGTGGCGCGCGCCTTGCTCGAGACGTTGGTGTTCTGGGCCATGCATCGGCACTTCGCTCCCCTCGCGGACCCTGATCAGCCGGGCTTCGGGCCCGACGAGGCAAGTGTGGAACTGGAGATTGTGCAGTTGCTCGTCCGAGGGCTATTGCCGTGAGGAATGGGGCTTTGGAGCGGGTCAGCGCGTGGGTCGTGGGCGCGGCGTGCGTGCTCAAGGCGCTGGTGCACCTGCTCTTGCTCCGCCGCTACGGCTACCACACGGACGAGCTGTACTTCATCGAGTGCGGGCGGCATCTGGCGTGGGGGTACGTGGACCATCCGCCGCTCATTCCGTGGATCGCTGCGGCCATCGATCGCCTCGGCGGCGGCTTGTTTGCGCTCCGGCTGCCGGCGGTGCTTGCTGGTACCGCGAGCCTTTGGCTCAGCGGGCTCTTGGTGAAGCTGTGGGGCGGGGGATGGCGCGCTCAGCTGGTGACGATGTTGGCGCTCTTGCTAGCGCCAGCGCCGCTGCGCATGTCCTCGATGCTCGACATTCCCGTGTTCGAGGTGTTCTTCTGCGCGCTCACGGCGTATTGCGTCGCGCTGGCGCTGAAGCGTGAGGAGCGCAGGTGGTGGCTCTTCGCGGGTGTTTCCCTGGGGTTTGGGATCTTGGCGAAGCACGCGTCGGCGGCGTGGGGGATTGCGCTGTTCCTCGGGTTGCTCCTGAGCCCTGGGCGCGTCGCGCTCAAGCGCCCATGGCCCTGGATCGGTGTAGCCGTGGCGGCGTTGATGGCGCTCCCGAACCTGATTTGGCAGATCCAGAACGGCTACCCGACGCTGGAGTTCATGAGGCACATGCGCGCGCTGCTCGCCAACGACCGCGTGATGTTCGTGCCGGGCCAGGTGCTGTACTTCGGTCCGCTGGCGCTTCCGGTCTGGATCGCCGGGTTGGTTTCGAGCCTGCGGCGACCTGCGAGCCAGAGCCGCCCGTTTGCCATCGCGTTTCTCGTGCTACTGGTGTTGTACTTGCTGAGCGCCGGCAAGCCGTACTACCTCGCAAGCGCTTACCCCGCGGTAATAGCCGCCGGTGGGCTTGCCTTTGAGCGCTGGCACGCGCGGCAGGCCCGAGGCTGGGTAGCGTTCGTCGGAGGCCTGGCGGTGACCGGCGTCCTGCTTGGCGCGCTGAGCCTTCCGGTGCTCTCAATCCAGCGTATGGACGCGACGGCGGGGGCGCTATTCGGCTGGGCGGTGCGTCCGATGGAGCTGACTCACGACATGCACCGTATGTTCGGTGCTGAGGAACGAACACGGCAGCTCGAGCGCGTGTTCGCGGCGCTGCCCGCGGAAGAGCAACGCCGCACGGGCATCTTTGCAGGCAGCTACTCCCACGCTGCCGGCTTCAACTTCTATCGTCAGCCGGGGACGCCGCGCGCCGTGAGCGGCAACATGACCTACTTCTATTGGGGCTACGACCCGGGTCGCACCGAACAGTTGCTGGTGTTCGGCTTGCCTCGCGGATCTGTCGACGCGGGTTACGCTCACTGCGAGGAAGTCGCTCGCCTGAAGACGCCGCTAGCCGCGCCGGGCTACATCGACGTGCCGGTGTACCTGTGCCGTGAGCCTCGCGGTGGGCTCGAGTCCCTATGGCCCAGCCTGCGCAACTTCGGTCACACCCGAGAGACGCAGCTCACTCCTGCTGCAGCTCATCCAGGCTAACATCGGTGGTCGCGCGCTGGCAGCCACCGCCACAGCTCTTTCCGTCGGGATACTCTGCTTGATACTCCGGACTCACCTTGAGCGGAGTGTAGCTGCCGCCGGAGTCTTCCAGGGTGAGCGTGAGCGTATCGAGCTGTCCCGCGTAGTCGATCACCGCGCGGTAGCCGGTGACTTCCGTCGTGCACTCACTGCCACAGTTGATGGTCGGACCGGGGGTACACCCGCTGTCGCAGCTCGATTCAATGACCGGCGTGACGTACATGCCAACGCACTCGGCGCTTACCCAGCTCTTTTCGCCGGGCAAGTCGGGCGCGATGAGCAGACAGCTGCGTACGCTGTCGGTGCCCTCCACGGTCAACCGGTAAGCACCGAACTCAGGATCGAGGGGCAATTCAACGCGCAACTCGCCGCCCACCGCACACGGTGTTGGCTGACTGGGGCATTCCGGTTGGCAGGCGGGGGTGAGGGTCAAGGCTGCGGCGCCAACCAGCAGAGGCCTGAGCGAGCGGCTCAGGGAAAAGCGAAGCACGCTCAGTCTACGCTCGGTGTCCGAAAAGTGATCCTCGCTACCGCCGTCAGTCCAGATCGTCGGGGTCGACGCCCAGCTCTTTGAGCTTGTTCGCGAGTCGGTCAGCACGGCGCGCTTCTTCCTCCGCGCGGCGCGCTTCTTCCTCCGCGCGGCGCGCTTCTTCCTCCGCGCGGCGCGCTTCTTCCTCCGCGCGGTCGACGGCGTCGTCGACGAGTGTCGAGAGCCGCTCGATGAGCTCGCGGGCGTCAGGGAGTGGGGCCGAGCCGTGATAGAAGCGCACGCGTCCACCTTCGACGCTGAGATCCAGCTGGAGCACGCTGGAGGGCCAGCGACCGTGCTGTGGGATGATGGGGGCGTAGGCGCTCTCTCCGGCGCGCAGGCGGTAGCCGGTGATGCGCCCGCGCAAGGGCTCGAACATGAAGTACTCGGGAATGCCGAGGCGTGCGAAGCGCTCCACATTGCGCTCGGCATCCTTCTTCGCGTCACCCGCGATGTGGACTTCCAGCGCGAGATCGATCCCGCGTTGCTCGTGGCTCACGACCCAGGAGTTGCGCTCGCGGCACTCGACGTCCAGGACCGCGATCAAGTCCGGTGCGAAGACTCGTTCCTCGGGGTAATAGACCGGGAGCTCCGATGAGAGGTAGACACGGCGCCCGATGCGGCGAAAGTACTCGTCCAGGGCTTCCAGCGCCTTGGCCTTGGGGATGCGATGGCGATCCCCTTCTGGAGGCGTGGCCCACGGAAAGTCCGAGGGCAAGCTGTCGAGCACACGAGCGCGCTGGGCTTCGCTCATCGCCCGCCACTGCGCTTCGGACGGTGCACGCGGGTCGCTGGGGTCGAGGCTGTAGTCCGAACTCGCCACGTCCCGATGGTAGCACTGCGGAAGGGACCGTCCTACCTCGGCGCGAACGGACGTTCTTTCAGCCGTTCGGATTGAGGCGGCCGACCCGCACGCCGTATGGCTCGAGCGCCTGCAGGAACTCCCGGGCTCCGAAGGCGCTCGCGGTGTCCACCACGCCGACGTTCTGCGCTTCTTTCGTCACGAGCCACTTGGCGCCGATGGCGATGCAGCGCGCGGTGATTCCGTAAGGATCAGTGCCAGTGACGAGCACGCTCTGCTCGGTGCCGCGCTTGCCGCCCACGCTACCGGAGGCCAGCACCTTGAAGGCTTGCTGGCGCCGCACCTCGTCGCTCGGCCCCTCGCTGCCTTGATCGATGCGCGCCTCGATGTCTTTGAGCAAGCCCCGCTCGTATACGCGCTTGTAGACACCTTTGAGGGACCAAGCGGCCATCAGCGGCGCTGCGAGAGCCTTCGGTACCACGAGGTTTGTGCTGACGTTCTTCAGCTGCGGGTGCTGCTTGATCAGGTGGATGGCTTCGCCTCCCGGAAACGGCACGGCGAGTTCCGTCGCGCCATCTGGGAAGTGCGCCCGGCGCGGCAACGGGGACGCCCCGCGGGGCACCAGCACGCCCCGCTTGCGCTCGTAGCCGGATTCAGCCAAGGCACCTAGCCCTGATTTGAGCGTGCCCCGGCTAGCTGCGATGTTCCTCACCCCCTGAACTCGATTGAAGACGTGCAGCGTGTCGAGCTCGGGATGTGTTTCCGCAAGGATTGAAGCCGCGCAGCTGCCTAGAGCGAACTCGAAGGCGTGGGCGTTGACCACCGCCACCTTCGCCAGCACCGCGGCGCCGTGATAGCGCTCGACGACGCGCATCATGTAGGCTTGCTCACCCGTGGTGTCGAGGAAGTGCGCCTTGGCGTGCAAGGCGGCGCTCACCACCGGCTCCCCGTAGCGCGTAAACGGCCCGGCGCAGCTCACCACCACGTGGGCGCCGCGCACCAGTGCTCGCAGGCTGTTGCTGTCCGTCGCGTCAGCCACGCGAAACTTGTAGCCGGTGCGTTCGCTCAGCTCAGCAAGGCTCGAGCGACTGCGGCCTCCGAGGATCACGTCCTTGACGCCAAGCTCCTGCAAGGCTTCGACGCACAAGCGACCGGTGAATCCCGTGGCTCCAAAGACGACGATCATCGAGGGTCGAGAGTCTGCGCTCTGCCGCTGCTGTGGCGCAAGGTCGCGCTTTACTTGAGCAGCAAGTAGCAACAGGCGCTGACGATCAATACCCCGGCCAAATTCAGCCACAATCCTTCACGCGCCATGCGCGACGCCTTGACCTGACCGGTGCCGAACACGATCGCGTTTGGAGCCGTCGCGACGGGCAACATGAAGGCGCAGCTCGCGCTCAGCGCGGCGGGAACCATCAAGAGCTTCGGGTCGATCTTCGCCGCGATCGCCGCCGCACCGAGCACCGGCATGAGCAGTGTGGCGGTCGCGGTGTTGCTCGTCACCTCGGTGAGGAACGTCACCGCGAGGCACAGGCCCGCGATGGTCAAGATGAGCGGCGCCCCGGCGAGCCCGCTGAGCGCGCCGCCCAGCGACTTGCTGAGCCCCGACTTCTCGAAGGCGCTGGCGATGGCGATGCCGCCGCCAAACAAGATCAAGAGGCCCCACGGGATCTTGTTCGCGGTGGGCCAGTCGAGGAGCTGCCCGCCCTCGCCGTCAGGGCATACGAACATCACGATGCACATGAAGAGCGCGATGGTCGCGTCGCCGATGCCTTTTTGCCCAATCAGCCCGGCCCAGCCGCCGCCGGGCTCGGTGCGAGTGATCCACAGCAGCGCGGTGATCGCGAACACGATCAAGACGCGTGTCTCGGGTTTACGCCACGGGCCGAGTTTCTGGATCGTGACTGTGCCCGTTTCCCCGAGGCGACGGGTGAGCAAGAACCAGGCGGCCGGGATCATCAGCAGCGTGACCGGTACGCCGATCTTCATCCAGT
>JBFXBK010000481.1:0-6281 GCA_050183255.1 Polyangiaceae bacterium
TTCGTTGGGGACCCTTCAAAGGTCCCTTGGCCGGCAGCCTCATGGGAAGCAAGAGGAGCCTACGACGCCTTCGTGGTGAAGCCGCCGGAGTCCAATTGGATGTATCAAGGAACGCCGTGGGGGTGGACGCTCGCAAGGCATCAAATCGGGGGCGTTGATGGCCTGTTCATCCACCTGAAGTTCGGGGGAACCCACCAGGGGGACGAGGTTATCGGCTTCGCTCGGATAGTCCGAGTTGGCGACCTCGCCACCGTTGGCGTGCTCGCCAACCGGTACACGCACCCCACCACGGTGGTATGCGGCCAGGGCAACTACCGAGAGTCGGGCTTGGACGTCCACTATGGAGGCCTGATCGAGCCCTTCTACGCGCGCCTGAACCCCAAGGCCGGGACATGGTCCTTCGTCCCGCACAACGACGAATTCAACGGTGCCCAGGGGTTTGACTTGGAGACTCCGTGGGAGGAGTACTTAGCAGCGACCGGTGGTGTGCTCCGGCTCAACCCAACCACTGGCTTATCCGAGGCGATCCGTTCCAACACGGCCACGAGGTTTCCTGCAAGTTTGGGTGACACCGCCGTGTGGAGCGAAAACGGTGAAGTCTGGTCGACCAAGGGCGGTCTGACCCCAACGAAAGCCCTGAGCGGGGCCCCCGAATACCCCTGCTCCGTCGGGATCACGCCTGAGTGGGTTTTTGGTGCGGGCGAGCAGACCGCTGCCGGGAGATGTCGGAACTACCCAACGAACGCAAAGGTCTGGAGGGCCAAGCGGAACGGCGTCGGCTCGCTAGGGAGCGTGGAGTTTGGGCCCACTATCACGGTGCAGGGGTTCTTCAACTACGCACATGGTTGGGGCGATTTCATCGGCTTTGCAACGATTCTGCAGGGGAATGTTGAACTGTTCGTGGTTCGACTCTCGGACTGGAAGACGTGGCAACTGAACAAGGAAACGGGTGACTCGTTCCACTCCGACGTCTGGGGCATCGACGGCGAGTACCTGTATGCAGCCATCAACCACACCAACCTCGAAGTCGAGGAGCTGCGTCGGTACCCCCTCGCCAAGCTCGACGATGTTGCGACGATCATCCCGGCGAACTGACGAAACCATTTGTGAGACGCCTCCCTGGACATGAGAGCTGTACGTCGCTGGTTCTTCGAGAACGTGCTGGGCCCTGCCGTGATCACTCCGTCGAATCCATGCGGATACTCCAGATCTCAGCGCCGAAGTTCGCTTGATCCTTTCGATGGAGTCGACTACATCCAATTCATGTCCTTTCAGGCGTACATCGACAACATCCAGGCTAAGACGGGGCTGACGCCCGAGCAGTTTCGGAAAGTGGCGGAGAAGCGCGGCCTGCTGGGCGACGTGCGCGCGACCCAGTTCACCGACTGGCTCGCCGCGGACTATGAGCTGGGTCTGGGGCATGCCCGGGCGCTGTGGGCGTACTTCAAGAACCAGGGCTGGGTCGGCGCGGCAGGCGCGGTGACCAAGGCGGCGAAGGCGAGCAAGACTGCGAAAGCCACCCAGACGGCCAAGCCAGCGAAGACCGCCAAGCCAGCAAAGACCGCCAAGCCAAAGCAGGCGAAAGCCAAGTGACGACTCAGGCAGTTCCTCCCGGATGCGGAAACTGAAGAAGCGAGCGTATTCGTCCCCTCTGCGTGAAGAAGGCCGAGCGCAGACCCAGCGCCAAATCCTGGACGCGACGCGCGATCTGCTCGGCAAGCAGAGCCTCGAGCAGGCCACCATCGCCGACATCGCGGAGGCCGCGGGCGTAGGGACCTCCACGGTCTACGCCGCCTTCAAGTCGAAGGACGGCATCGTGCGTCAACTATTCGAAGAAGCGCTATTTGGTCCGAAGTTCAGGGCGGCATTTGCGCGCCTGGAAACGGCGAGCGATCCCATCGACGCCGTCGCAGCCACCGCGCAGGTCGCTCGGAGCATCTACGATGGCGAGCGCGCAGCTCTCGGGGACTTACGGGCGCACGCTGCGGGCTCTGCGGCACTTCACGAGCTCGACCAACGCTTCGAGGAGCTTCGCTTCGAGATGCAGCGCGCTCGCGTCGAGCGCTTGGCAAAAGCCGGGCTCTTGCGCCCCCCGTTGAAACAGCTGGAGGCACGGCGAATCGCTTGGATGTACACGGGCCGCCCTGTGTACACGATGCTCGCCGTCGAGAGCGGCTGGGGTTCCAAGCGCTACGCCCAGTGGTTGGAACAGACGCTACTCGAAGCGCTGGTGTGTCCCCAGGCCCTGGCGGAGTGGCGCGAGAAGCGCTAGCCAGCGACTCCCGCATCCCCGTGGATACGCAGAGGAGCCCACTGGCGTTCTCTCCCGAGCCGAACTAGGGTGCTGCCGCGATGAGTGCAGTGGGACGCAGCGGAACGATTGAGGCACTGGACAACGATGGTCTAGGCTGGATCGCGCTCGACGGCGGCGGACAGTTACGCTTCGGCGCGTCGGCTTGTGGGTTCGCGCCACGGGTCGGACAGCGAGTCACGGTGCTGGAACAGAAGGGCGGGCTGCTGCGCAGCAAACGGGCAACGAAGCTGCGCCTCGACAGCGCGGAGGCAGCAGAACCGCCAGCGGCGCGGCCATCGAGCATTGACGCCATCGAAGCCCTGGGCGTCACCATCGACGAAGATCTGCGGCGGGTGCTGGCGCGCTGCGACGAAGACGACCAACTCTTCAGTGACTTCGCGACCGTGCTGTTCGACGTCGAACCCTTCCCCGCGACGGAAATCGACTGCCACAATCCGTGGCTGTTGGTGATAGCCATGAACGGCGGCGGCAGCGCCTACGGCCTGTACCTACACCCGGACGCACGAACGGAAGCCGGCGCGCCCTGGGTGTTCTGGGAGCACGAGGACGGCACCGTGTACTCCCTCGCCGCGAGCACTCGAGAGTTCTTCGAGAGATTGCTCAGCAGCGCAGACTTCCTCGACGACCAAGCGCCGGTGGAGCGCCTCCGCGGCGCGCTTCTTGAGCTGGGTCTTACGTGCAACGAGCGCGCGCCACGCTTCGATACGGACCAGCTCGCGCCCTGGCTGCCGCCGGCTAACGCGGACCTCTTGTCCGTCGATGACTACGTCACGCTTGCCAGCGACGATCCCGCGCAAGCCGAACAGGGCCTGCTTGGACACCTGGGCGCTGAGAACGAACCCGAGGCACTCGAGATCCTGGAAGCACTATATCGCAAGCGCGGTTGGTCGTTGCCCTTCAGCGGTTAGCGCCTACGCATCGTCCGTTCAGTCCACACGTTTCCGTGTGGTTTGTTCTCTCCCCCGAACCCGCGGAGATGACCAGAGGCTCGTTGTCAGGCGAGCGTGGCATAATTCACTACGTGAGCACGGTTCGGTAGCACGCCGTGTTGTTCCGATCGCCGCCCTTCAAACTCGCAAGGGTTCCCTGTAGTCTGAAACCAGGAGGCGGAGCCGGAACGCGGCGGAAACTCGGATGAAACGTGAGTCGATGGCACAAGCAGAGGAGGTGAAGGTCCCCATCTTCTCAAACTACGAACCCCTCCCGGGCGCTCATGACGAGCTCTTCGAGTCCCGCGGTGAACCCTGGCCTACCATCTCGCCGATCATCGGCGGGCTAGAGGGCCTCGGCGCGGCGCGCATGGAGCGGCGTCAGCGCCTCGCTGACAACACCTTCCTCAAGGGCGGCGTGACCTTCTCGGTCTACTCCGACAATCGAGGCGGCGAGCGCATCTTCCCCTTCGATCTGATCCCGCGGGTCGTCACCGCTGACGATTGGGAGCAAGTGGAGCGGGGCCTGCTGCAGCGGGTGACAGCGCTGAATCATTTCCTCGCGGATGTGTACGGCGACGGCCGCATCCTCAGGGAGAAGGTCGTCCCGGCAGAGCTGGTGCACGGCGGCACCGGATACTTGAAGCAGGTGCACGGCATCCGCCCCCGCGGCGGCGTCTACGTACAGATCGCAGGCATCGATCTGGTGCGCGACGGTCAAGGTCGCTTCCTGGTGCTCGAGGACAACCTGCGCTGCCCTTCGGGCGTCTCGTACGTGCTGTCGAACCGCAACGTGCTGAAGAAGGTACTCCCCAAGATGTTCCGCACGGCGAGCGTGCGAAACGTGGACGAGTATCCCACGCAGCTGCGCCAGCGCTTGAGCGAGCTCGCACCTCCTCGCGGAGACTCGCCTCGCGTCGTCGTGCTCACCCCCGGCGCCTTCAATTCAGCTTACTTCGAGCACGGCTTTCTTGCGCGGCGCATGGGTGTCGACCTGGTGCAGGCCAGCGACCTCTTCGTGCATGACGACCGCGTCTACGTGAAGACGACTCGGGGACCCGAGCCAGTGGACGTGATCTATCGGCGCATCGACGACGAGTTCATCGATCCCGAAGTATTCCGCCCGGATAGCCTGCTGGGCGTCCCAGGCCTGGTGCGCGCCTACGCCAAGGGCAATGTCACGCTGGCGAACGCGATCGGCAACGGCGTGGCCGACGACAAGGCGGTGTACCCCTACGTACCGGACATGATCCGCTTCTACCTGAGTGAAGAGCCAATCCTCGGCCAGGTGGAGACGTACTTTTGCGGCGAGGCGAGCCATCGCAGCCATGTGCTCGAGAACCTCAGCAAAATGGTTGTCAAGGCGGTGGATGCCTCCGGCGGCTACGGGATGCTGATTGGCCCGCGGTCCACCGCGGAACAAATCAGTGAGTTCCGCGAGCGCATCACGAGTAAACCGCGCGGATACATCGCCCAGCCGGTGGTGGAGCTCTCCACCTGCCCCACCTGGCTCGACGGCAAGGCTCGCCCACGCCGAGTGGATCTGCGACCTTTCATCCTCACTGGCAAGAGCAGCTGGGTGCTCCCCGGCGGCTTGACGCGGGTGGCGCTGGTGGAAGGCAGCTACGTGGTCAACAGCAGCCAGGGCGGCGGCTCGAAGGACACCTGGGTGCTCGGACATCCCAACGACGCGGCCAGCAGCAACCACCGCATCGAGAGCGCTCCCCTCGCATCCCGCCCCAGCTCCGCGGGAGGTGACCAATGATTTCCCGCGTGGCGGAGACCTGTTTCTGGCTCGGCAGACAAGTCGAGCGCTCGGAGAACCTGGCGCGCCTTTTGTCGGTCAATCAATCCTTCGTGCTCGACGTCGACCTGGAGCCCCCGCAGCGCTGGCAGCCGGTCATGGTGGTGAGCGGTGAGCTACCGCGCTTCAAGGAACGCTTCCCGGAGGAAGCGATCTTGGACGGGGAAGTGGTCCAGCGCTACTTGACCTGGGACCAGGACAACCCGGTGAGCCTAGTCAGCGCGGCCTACTGGGCGCGAGAAAATGCGCGCACGATCCGCGAGGTGATCAGCCTGGAACTCTGGGAGGCCTTGAACGAGTTCTGGCGCTGGCTGATGGATGGCCCCGGCAAGCGGCTCTACCGCTCGGATCGCGAGGCATTCTACAGCCGCTTCAAGGAGATGGCGGCCCTCACTCACGGCGTCGCGAGCGCCACCATGTTGCACGAGGAGCCGCTCACCTTCATGCAGCTCGGCTGGCACCTCGAGCGCGCTCAGCAAACCGCGCGCATCGTCGACATCAAGTACCACACGCTGGGGCCCACGAGCACCCGGGAGACTCCCCTCGAAGCCGCCCAGTGGCTCGCGCTCTTGCGCTCCTGTTCGGCGACCGAACCCTACTACAAGTGCCACAGGAACCCGCCCAACGGGCTCGAGATCGTCGACTTCTTGTTGCGCTACCCCACCTTCCCCCGATCCATCCTGTACTCCTTGAAGGCGTCCCAGGTCGATCTCCAGCGCATCCGCGCGGCAACACCCGGGCGAGGCGAGGAGTGCGAGGTGCGCGTGCAAAAGGTCCTGGACTTCCTCGAGGCGGGCAAGACGGCTGACCTCAGCGGCGGCGGTGTCCACGCCGCGCTGACGCGCGTAGTCGACGAAACGTCGGAAATCTGCAACCTCCTGCACTCGATCTACTTCGATCCGAGCATCCCCGAGTCGCCAGGCGCCGAGTAAGCGGCCTACGCGCACCTACACATTCGACGCACGGCGTCAGCCGTAGATCTGCCTGATCTGCCCCACGGGGTTGGGGGTGAGGAGCGTCGAACAGGCACGCGGGCGCCAAAAGCGCGCTGGCGAAACCTGTCTGTCGTTGGCTTGTGTCATCAACGCAAGCTAAACGTGTCGCTCGCATGGACGACTCGCCCCACTCGACACACCTCCTCGGCTTGTCTTTCGACAGTCCTGCGTCTCCCGGGCTCCAGCTGCATCGTCCCAAGGAAGAGGCGGAGGCGCTCCAGGTGCCGGGCTGGGGCATT
>JBFXBK010000482.1:0-6279 GCA_050183255.1 Polyangiaceae bacterium
CTCGCCGATGGGGAGCCGGGCGTGGCGAGCGATGTCGCAAACCCGAACGTGGCGAGCAGCGGGAGACAGGTCGAGGAGGGCAAGCAGCAGACAGGTGTCGGTGGTCTTCATGCCTGCAGTTGTTCCACGACTACTGATAATCCGGCCAGCTATCGGCGGACATTGTTTGTCACATGAGCTGGAGGTCACTGAGGCCGCTGGCGAGCCGCAGCCGCTGCCCGAGTCGCGTCAGCCGTTCCTCTCGGCGCACTTCTGACAGCGCGATGTCGAGTGCCTTCGGATCCGCGACCAACACACACAAGCGGCGGGCCCGCGTCACCGCGGTGTAGAGCAAGTTGCGCGACAGCATCACAAAGTGGCTGGTCAGTAGCGGGATCACCACAGCAGGGTACTCGCTACCCTGGCTCTTGTGGATGCTGCACGCGTAGGCGAGGTTCAGGTTGTCGAGCTCGCCTAGGGCATACGGCGGCACCTCGCGCTCTTCGAAGCGAACCTTCACTTGTTTCCGCTCGGTATCAACCTCAACGATGCGACCGATGTCTCCGTTGAACACCTCACGGTCGTAGTCGTTCTTGGTCTGCATCACCTTGTCCCCGACCCGGTAGCGCTGACCGCCGCGCTCGAGGGTCGCGCCGGCTGGATTCAGCGTCTCTTGCAGCACGGAATTGAGCGCAATGGTACCCGCTGGTCCACGATGCATCGGCGTCAGCACCTGCACGTCGCTCAGTGGATCGAGCTGAAATCGAGCTGGAATGCGCTGCGTGACGAGCAGTTGGATCACCTCCGCGGCCTTCTCGGGATCGCTGCGCGGGATCACGAAGAAGTCGGCGTCGGGCTCCTCCGAGGGCGCAGATTCGGGCCGCTCTCCACGGTAGATACGGTGAGCGTTTTGCACGATGCGGCTCTGCTCGGCCTGACGGAACACTTCATTCAGCCGAACCGTGGGCAACACGCCCGATTCGATCAAGTCGCGCAGCACGGCGCCCGGCCCAACGCTAGGCAACTGGTCAGCATCTCCTACGATCACGAGGCGCGCTGCGGGAGGGACGGCTGCGAGCAACGACTCGGCTAGCGTCAGGTCGATCATCGACGCCTCGTCGACGATCACCGCCCCGACATCCAGCGGATCATCCGCCGACTTCTGGAAGCCGCCCCCGCGCGGGTCGTACTCCAGCAGGCGATGAATCGTCGAGGCGTCTCGTCCGGTCGCTTCACTCAAGCGTTTTGCCGCGCGCCCGGTGGGTGCAGCCAAGCGCACTTCCAGCTGCGCTCCGAGAAATACGCTGAGGATCGCGCGGATAATCGTCGTCTTACCAACGCCCGGACCGCCGGTGATCACCACGACCTTGTGCTCTGCCGCGAGCTCCACCGCTTGGCGCTGCGCCTCAGCCAGCTGGATATCCAAGCGTTGCTCAAACAGACCGATGTGGTGCTCGAGCCCCGTCAGGGCCTGCCCAGGGCTATCAAGCAGTTCCCTAAGGAAACCGACGACGTTGCACTCCGCTTCGTGGTAGCGGCGTAGGAACACCAGGCCGTCCTCAATCACCACGCGGTTGGCCGCCCACAGCGCGTCAATCGCTGCCTCGACGTGGTCTTCGCCGACCTGAAGCATGTCTGCTGCGCGCCCTACCAAATCGTGCCGCGCGCTCAGCACATGGCCATTGTCTGCCAGCTGCCTCAGCTCGTGCAGCACGCCAGCCTGGGCGCGCTCCGGGTGGTCCCCCGCGATGCCGAGGGACTGCGCGATTTTATCTGCCGTACGGAAACCAATGCCGCGCACCTCGATCGCCAGACGATAGGGGCTTTGCTGAACGATGCTCGCCGCCTTGTCGCCGTAGCGGTCCACGATGCGCGCGGCGAGGCTGGGGCTGGCTCCGTGAGACTGTAAGAGCAGCAGCACACTACTCTGAAGCTTCTGCGCGTTCCACGCCTTGAAGAGCTCCGCCGCCCGCTTCTTGCCCAGGCCAGGCACCTCTCGCAGTCGCTCGGGGTCTTCGTCGAGCACCTTCAGCGTCTCGAGCCCGAAGTGGGCCACGATGCGCTTCGCGAAGCCTGCCCCAATCCCTTGGATGAATCCCGACGACAGGTAGCGCTCGATCCCTGCTAGAGTTTCCGGGAGGATTGGCACCAGGGTGTCAGCCTTGAACTGCGTACCGCGCCGCGGGTCGACCATCATCTCCCCGGTGACGCGCACGCTGGTGCCCACCCCGATGGGCGGTAGCAGGCCGACGACGGTCAGGGTGCCGTGGGAGCGCACTCCTCGCAGACGCAACACACGAAACCCCGTGTCTTCATTCTCGAAGACGACGTGCTGCACTTCACCGGTTAGCGTCTGACCCACGGTGCACCGGGGTATAGCGGAAAGTTCGCCTGCCCACCTGTTCCCGCGGCACTCCTGCTATGCTCTGGCCCGAATGACTGCGGATCAGGGGGGGAGGCGGCACCGCGTTGTACGCCTCAGCATGGATTTGAGTCGCAAAGGACCGAGAGCCACGTCGGTTGCGAACGGCGGACCTGTGCAGATCGCGCTCGCTCTGTTGGCAGCGGTCGCTGCGCTGAGCGCCTGCGACGACTCCAAGTCCCAACCCGCAGCGCCGCCAGCGGCGAGTGTGCTCACCAGTGCGGCCGCACCCGAGCCTTCGGCCCAGGAAGATCTTCACGGCGCGACGCCGCCAGCGCTGACCGGTCCCGCGAGTGACATCCCTCCAGGAGCAACCGCCTGCGGAGCGCTCCGTTGCGTCGAGTTCAAGAGCGCTCAGGCGGCGTTCGAGCACTTGCTTAGCAAAGAGCCCCGCGTGCTCGCTGTAGGCGAAGCGCACGCCCAGAAGGGCAGCGAAGGTGTCGAATCGGGCGCGGCTCGCTTCAAGCAGCAACTGCTCCCCGCGCTCAAGGGCAAGGCGTCGGACCTCCTACTCGAACTCTGGTTCCCGGATCCCAAATGCCGCAAGGAAACGGTTGCGCAAGTAAAGAAGCAGCAAGAAGTCGTCACCAAGAAGCAAGCTTCCACCAACAAGAACGAGTATGTCGAGCTCGGCAACGCCGCCAAGGAGCTCGGCATCACTCCACGCAGCCTACACCCCAGCTGCGATGAGCTCGAAGCCATCACCAAGGCGGGCGCAGGTGACATCGGGCTCATGCTGGAGACGGTCGCGAAGAACACTCAGCACGACATCGAGGTGCTCCTCAAACGCCAGGCAGAGGCGAAGCAAGAGAAGCTCATCCTCGCCTACGGAGGTGCTCTCCACAACGATCCCTACCCGAAGCTCGGTACGGAGACGTGGAGCTTCGGCGTGAACTTGAAACCCAAGACTCGCTACCTCGCGCTCGACGTCATCGTGCCCGAGTACATCAAGGAGACTCCGGCGTGGCAGGGCATGCCTTGGTACGAGTCCTACAAGGTGCTCTCCGGCAAGCTCGCGGACCACGGGGCTCTGCTGTTCGAGCCACGCCCGGATGAGTTCGTCCTGATCTTTCCGCGCACCCCATCCAGAGCACCCGACGCCAAGTGAACACCCGACGCCAAGTGAACACCCGACGCTGAGTGAGCGCCCGCGCTGAGCAAGCGCCCCTTGAACGTGAGTCATGACTCCCGACGCCACAGCCGCTTTCGATACTCGCCGCCGACGGCGCCGCTGGCTGCTGAGCATCGGGATCTTCGTGGTGATCGCGGTCGCCATGGCGACGCTGTCGATGGAGCTCGAGCGCAGCGAAAGAGATCACGCTGAGCAACACAGTCAGCTGACGGCGGAGCTCAGCGCTGGAAAGCTCCAGGACTACGTGCGCGACCGCGTGCTCTCGCTGGAGGTGATGCGCAAGGCCATGCTGCAGGGGAAGCTGCGAGACAAGGACACCTTCGAAGCCAAGGGGAGCGCGATCGCGGAACAATTTGGTGGGTACCGCGCGATCAACTGGATCGATGAACAAGGCGTCATTCGCTTCGCAAGCCCACGCTCCACGAATCAAATGGTGCTTGGCAGGAGCGTGTTGAAGCACCCGCAAGCTGCAGAGTTTTTCCGTGCGTCAATGCGAGACGGCAAGGTACACGCGACGACTCCACTCACGTTGTTTCAGGGAGAGCAGGGCTTCGCGAGCTACATCCCGGTCTCCTCCGACGGCAGCCTGGGCTACTTGAACGCGGTCTTCGACGCGAAGGGTCTGATCGAAACCTGCTTCGCCCGCCAGCTCGAGGGCACGAGCTTTCGCGTGACAGACGCGGGTCAGCTGCTTTACCAGAGCCCAGGATTCGGCGACCTGAAGTCACGTACGAGCACCGCGGAGCTCGGCGTGCTGGACCGCCAATGGACCTTGCAGGTCCGCGCTCAGAACGGTGGGCCTGAACAACCGAGTCACCTGTGGGTGCACGTCATCAGCATCTTGTTCGCAGCGGGCGTGGGTGCGTCCGTGCACCTTGCGCTAAGGCGCGCCTCGGAGCGGGAACGTGAAGAGCGCGAGCGACGCCAGCTGGCCGAACGCCTACAAGACGCGAGCAAGCTCGAAGCCGTAGGGCAGCTCGCTGGTGGCGTCGCCCACGACTTCAACAATCTGCTCACCGTGGTGGCGAGCAACGTGGCGTTGCTACAGGAAGCTCAACTCGACGAGGCGACCCGGGTCGCTCTCGACGAAATCGAGACCGCTGCCAGCCGCGGGGCGGAGCTGACGACCCAACTCCTCGCCTACTCTCGCAAACAGGTCGTCCAGCCCAAGCCCGTCGACATCGACTCGGCGCTCACTCGCGCTACCAGCATGCTGCGCCGCGTGTTGCGGGAGAACATCCGGCTCGAGCTCGAGCTCGAGCCCGGCCCCAAGTACGCGGTGATCGATCCAGGACAGCTGGATCGGGCGCTGATCAACCTGGCGCTCAACGCCAGAGACGCGATGCCCGAAGGCGGAGAGCTGACCCTGAAGAGCTACGTGCGCGGCGACCGCATTTGGCTGGAGGTCTCCGACACCGGCCTCGGGATGAGCGAAGAAGTGAGCGCCCGAGCCTTTGAGCCATTCTTCACGACCAAGCCCGTGGGGAAAGGCACCGGGCTCGGGCTCTCGACGGTCTACGGTGTCGTTAGCCAAGCTGGCGGAGAAGTCACCGTGGAGTCAGGGGAAGGCCAGGGTGCAACGTTTCGCATCTGGCTCCCCGTCACGACTGAGATCCCGGAGGAAACTCAACGCCCGCCGTCCAGCTCGAAGTGGACCATCGCGGAACACCGGCGCGTCCTACTCGTGGAGGACGACCCCGGCGTGCGACGGGGCGCGGCGCGCGCCCTGCGCCGTGCGGGCTACGAGGTGGTCGAAGCGTCCAACGGCCGGGAGGCGCTAGCTCGCTGGAGCGACGAGATTGAAGCTCTGGTGACTGATGCGGTGATGCCGGAATTGGGCGGGAAACAGCTGATCGAGGAGCTCAGGAGGCGCAAGCCGGATCTGGCGGTGGTGCTCATGAGTGGCCACGCACCGGACGTGCTGGGGGACACGCTGAGTCGCCTGGACGTCGTGTACCTACCAAAGCCCTATTCCCCTTCAGAGCTGGTCGAGGCGCTCAAGCAAGCCATCCTGTCTCACCTGCCGAGCTAGGCGCCTCGACTAGCGCGTTGGGCTTGCCCCAGAGCCAGGTGAATACTACCGATTGCAGCCACGATGCAGGAGTCCTCGCACAACCTCGCTTTGGGACACGCTCTGGGCTGCGCGTGCAGCTCCGCCGGCCCGCTCGACCTGACGGGTGGTCCGCGAAAATACGAGCGCGACCGCCCATTTCGCGTCGACCACCTGGCGCTGGACCTGGAACTCGACTTCGAAAACCGGGAGGTGCGTGGCAGCGCGCGCCTCGACTGCGCGCGGGTCGATACTGACTCTACCACGCTCATCCTCGACTCGCTGGACTTCGAGATCGGCAGCGTCAAACTGATATCCGCCGGGAAAACATCTAGCCCGAGCTATCGCTACGACGGAGAGTCGCTGGAAGTCAGCGTGCCGAAGCGCCTGAAGGAGTTCAGCGTCGAGGTGCACTACGGCGCACAACCGCGCCGTGGACTCTACTTCCTCTCCCCCGACAAATCCGTCCCTGAGCGCCCGACGCAGGTGTGGTCGCAGTGCCAGGACGAGGACGCGCGCTTCTGGTTCCCTTGCCACGACAAGCCGCACCAGAAGATGACGACCGAGCTCAAGGTCAAGGTCCCCGCCGGGATGACGGTGCTCAGCAACGGTGACCTGATCTCATCCCGCACGCCGAGCCTCACCAAGTCCAAGTCGAAGAGTCGCGCCCCAAAGACCTGGAGCTACCACTTCAAG
>JBFXBK010000483.1:0-6245 GCA_050183255.1 Polyangiaceae bacterium
GGGCCACGACAACTGGCGACTGCCGACGGCGCGTGAACTGCAAACACTGTTCATCGAACCGGGGGCAAAGGCCGTGACCGGACCGCGCTGGGTTGACGCCGCGCTGTTCGGCGATGCCAAGGAGACCATCTGGTGGACGCGCACCGACGACGATGGCTTCTTCGTTGGCGTAGCGGACGATGGAGAGGTCGTATCCACCCACTATGACTCGCCGGATCCCTACGGCCCTTACCGCGTCCGCTGTGTCCGCGACATGACCGCGCGCCGCGAACTCCCCACCGAACAATTCCGCAAGGATATAAACACCCTGAGCGACCCCATCTCGGGGCTCGAGTGGCAGCTCCCCGCGAAGCCTCGGCAGCGCCACCAGGCTGACGCAAAGCGTCGCTGCGAAGCAGGAACGTTCGCGGGGCACGACGACTGGCGCCTGCCGAGCGGCGCGGAGGCGCTCTCGTTGATGAGCCGTTGCCCGAGCGCGCTCTTCGACTGGTCGGAAGAGAGCAATGTGCGCGACGTGTGGCTCGACGCAAGGAGCCCTGACGGCAAATACGGGCTGGCTGCGCGCATGTGTGACTACGCGCCGAGCCCAGTGGGTGTGTTCGACTCCGAGGAGACGCTAGCCTACTCACTCTGCGTACGAACTCAGCTCGCAGAGCGACCGAACCCGAGCGTGCGATGCCCCGAAGGCAGCACTGACCGCCGCGACGCGCAACACATCGAGTGCGTGAAGGGCACCCAGCGGGAAGGCCCCTGCGTGCGCTTCTACCCGAGCGGTGCGGTGTTCGAGATCAGCAACTATCACCAGGACAAGCTCGACGGCGCGTTCACGCTCTACCACGAACAAGGCACTGTCTGGCTCACGGGCAACTACGCCCAAGGCCAGCTGGACGGCGAGTTGATCGCTCAGAAGCCGAGCGGCGAGCGGCGCACCACGCAGCGCTTCACCGCAGGAGTCCCCAGCGGGACGTGGCACTTCTACGGTCCCGCACAACGCGAGGTCGAATGGCTGGAAATGAAACGCGGCGAACCGCAACGCGGCGAGCTGAGCGAGGTGTATGAAGGGGGCGACGCTAGCAAGACACCCACCGCGCGAGGGCTACCTCACGGAATCGAAGAGTTCCGCGTCTTCGAATCGAGTTACACTCGCCGCAGCGTCGTCGTGTTGGGGCAGCCAGATGGGGACTACGAGGTGTTGCAAGACGGCGAAGTGACTCAGCGGGGCAGCAAGCGAGAAGGGGTGGAGCATGGCCTCTACATCCGCGCCCTCGCCGAAGGCGAAGAACGCGTGATGTACGACCGCGGTCGCCTGGACGGCGCCTACGTGACGCTCGACGGGGTGGGCAACGTGATCGCGCGGCGGGAATACGCCCAGGGTCGGCCCAAGGGCAAGTGGGTGCTCAAGGACCAAACCGGGAAAATCGTCCAGCGCTGCACCCTGGACGAGCACGGCAACGGCGTGGTGCTGTTCTACGACAGTGATGGCGACACGAGCCGCGAGGAACCTTACAAGAACGGCCAGCTCTCCGGCACCGTTCGCAGCTACCGGTCCGGCAAGCTCGCCTCCGAAGAAAGCTACCGCGCAGGCAAACTCGACGGCCGCAGTATCCACTACGCCACGAGCGGCAAGCCGAGCAGCGTGGAGCACTATCGCGCTGGGCGCCGAGAGGGCCTCAGCGAAGAGTTCTATGACAACGGCGAGCCACGCGAGCGCGGGCGCTATGTGGCGGGAAAGCGTGATGGGATCTGGCAGTTCGTGATCGCTACCGGCGCGAGCTTCACGGTCACATTTGCCGCAGGGAAACCAATTCACGGCGGCTGGGAGTAGCCCTGCGTCGCGAAGGAGTCAGGGAGTGTTACCAAACAGCTGGACGCAGTTGGCACGACAGTCGACGTACTGCACGCAGTCCAGCTCGCCGTTACAGCTCGCGTGGGCGCCTGAGTAACACGCCCCGCTGGGCACCAGCTCAGGGAAGATGCACGAGTAGCAATCGATGTTGCCAGCGTCGCCGCTGCAGTAGCTGGGGCACGCATCGCTGCACAGTTGAGGGGTGCACACGCACTGACGCGTCAAGGGAGCAACGGCTTCCCAAGCCGCGTGCGCTTCACCACAGCAAGCAACACAGTTGCCCGCGCCACCAACGGCTTCACATGCGATGTCGTCTGGCCCGAGATTGAGCGCTGCGCCGCCGCCACCCGCTCCACCGCCAGCCCCGCCTGTTCCGGCACTGCCGCCGTGACCCGCACTACCGCCGTGACCCGCACTACCGCTGTGACCCGCACTGCCGCTGCTACCCGCACTGCCTCCGCTACCGGCGGTCGCGCCTGCGCTCCCTGCAGCGCCGCCCGTTCCACCTCCGCCGCCAGTGCTCGAGCCGCAGCCGACCAACACCAGCACACACGCCCACCCAAGCCCACGCATCGATCCAGCGTAGCGAATGCATCTCGCGGGCGCCACGCAATCACCGACGCGGCGCATTGGAAAAGCCACGAGGCACTGGTAGGCTGCTTGCGTGCCAGGCCCACCGTCTTCGCGTCGTGAGGATGCGACCACGGTCACCAACGTCGGACCGGAGTCTACTGCTGCCGCTGATTCGGCGGTCCCCGCGTTGGTCCTGTGCTGGTCACGCACCGAACCCCATCGCGTGGGTGAAGTCGGCTTCGCCGGAAACGATGGCGAAATCAGCCTGTTCGGCAGGGGAACGGGTGAAGCTGGGGAGCGCCGCCTGCTGTTCGCGCCGCTGCACCCCAACGCGCCGAGCGAAGCGCTGACGCTGCAGGGCAAAGGGATCTCCCGAGATCAGCTGCGGGTGACCCGTGAAGGCGATCGCCTGCGCGTCGAGAACGTCGGGCGCTGCGCCGCCCAGCGCAACGGCGTTGATTTCCGCACGGCACACTTCTCCGTCGGAGACACGCTCCACCTCGACCGTCAGGTGCTGCTCTTGTGTGTGTCCCGAGTGCCAGTACGGCCGCGGCCCCGCTTCTTTCCCGAGCGTGCCCTGGGCGAGTTTGGTCGGGCCGATGGGGTGGGTTTGATCGGGGAGAGTAGTGCCGTCTGGGCGCTGAGAGACCGCGTCGCTTTTTGTGCGCTCGCGGATGAACACGTGCTCGTCCACGGATCGAGCGGTACCGGCAAGGAGCTGGTCGCCGCCGCGGTGCACGAGCTTTCAGAACGCCGACGCGCGCGCCTGCTATCGCGTAACGCCGCCACGATTCCTAGCGGAATCGCCGCCGCGGAGCTGTTCGGCAACCGCAAAGACTATCCCAACGCTGGCGTCCCTGAACGCGCCGGCCTGGTGGGTGAAGCCGATGGATCGAGCTTGTTCCTGGACGAGCTCGGTGAGCTGCCACGAGAGCTCCAGAGCCAGCTCTTGCGCTTCTTGGACTCCGGGGAGTACACGCGCCTCGGAGAAGACCGCGCGCGGCGCGTTGACGTGCGCCTGGTGGCCGCCACGAACCGCGATCCGAGTGAACTCAAGCACGACTTGTTCGCACGCCTCAAGCTGTCGATCGAAACGCCCGATTTGAACCAGCACCGCGAAGACATTCCGCTCCTGGCACGCGACCTGGTGGCCCGCGCCGCGAAACGCTCCCCGCTGCTCGTACAGCGCTTCGTGCGTGACACGAGCCGTGGTCCGGAGTTCTACGTCAGCCCACGCCTGATGGAGCGCCTGCTGCGTCACTCCTATCAGCTCCACGTGCGCGAGCTGGACGCGCTGTTGTGGCAGGCCATGGCCGATGCGACGGGCGACGAGCTGGACCTGTCGGAGGGCGTCGAACAGCGCCTGTGCGGGGAAGGCGAAGGCGGCGCTGGGGGCGACGTGGCGAGCGACGACATCGACGCGGAGCGGCTGCGAGAGGTGCTGAGCGCCGCCAGGGGCAACAAGACCGAAGCCGCCAAGCAGCTCGGGCTCACGAGCCGCTTTGCGCTGTATCGCCTGATGAAGCGCTTGAACGTGGATGCTCAGTAGCTGCACGCTCGAGCAGCGCGCGGTGTTCAGCGACTTGATCCAGGAAGCGTTTCCTCGCGGTTTTTGAGGCGATCGCCCGCGCGCGCTGTTCGAGCTCTGTGGCTGCCTGCCGGGCTAGCTCTGCGGCTCGCTGCGTTTGACCCAGCGCTTCGCATAGCTCGCAGCGCACCAGCTGGAGCAGCGCGCGCCCTTCTTCGAACTCCGTGTCCGCCGCGAACAGCTGCGCAGCGCGACGCTCGACATCGACCATCGCTCGCGCATCGCCGCGCGCGAGCCCAACGCGCCCCAGCGCCGCGAGCGCCAAACCGAAGAGCGGCGAGTAGGGTTCGAGCAACGCCGCCGCGCGCTGCGCGGCTTCTTCGGCATCGTCCAGCTGGCCCGCCTTGAGGTGAAGCTGTGCTAGGTACGCCCAGCACGCGCCGCTGAGCCGTGGATCGTCGACGAACGCCGCGAGCGCGGCGCGCTCGACCTCGATCGCACGCTCGAGCTTGCCGAGCTCGCCGAGCACTGGGCCCCAGATGCACAAGAGCCACGCGCGGACGTGGACATAGCCTCGTTGCTCCGCCTCGCGATGCGCGGCCTCGATGCTGACGTTCGCCGCAGGGAAGTCTCCCAAGAGGGACTGACAGAAGCCGATTTCGCCGAGGGTCGCGCAAGCCGCGTTGCGCATCCCAAGCTGCTCGTAGGCCGCAAGCGCAGACTGCCAGTGCCGGAGCTGCTCGAAGTAGTCTCCGGCGTTCAGGGCGAGCACCGCGCGCAAGCTCGCGAGCTCCCCACGCACGTCGAGCTCGAGTTCTCCAGAGTCGAGGAGCGCGCCGATCGCTCGCGTTGCCGCCGCGGAGTCCCCAAGGCGCACGAATTCCCGGGCCAGCTGACACGCGAGCCATGGATCCTCGCGGCAATCCCCGGCGACGGCGCGCAGCTGCTCCGCGTCGCCCAGGCGCCCGGCGGATTGCACCAAAAGGGCCAGCGACCGACGCCGCAAGACATCTGGCAGCGCTCCAGACAGCGCGCGGCTCGCGGCTTCCCGGGCGGCGCTCATGTGACCACCCCAGAGCTCGAGCTCAGCCTCGACCCAGGCGGCGCGCGCCAGGTCCTGTGCCGGCGGCTCCCCAGCACGCCCCAGTTGCGTGCGCGCTGTGGTGAGGTCGCTTGCCAGCACGGCAGCTTCTGCCGCGCGCACCCACCAGTGACTCGCGCGGCGCTCCTCACCCCCGAATTCGAAGTGCTGAGCGAGAACTCCGGGCGCCGCAGCGTTCGTTTCCTCGAGGAATGACCCAGCGAGGCGATGTGCGCGTGCTCGGTTTGCGACGGTGAACGAGGCGTAGGCAGCCTCACGCCACAGATCGTGGCGAAACTCCAGCGCACCTGCTCCTCGCTGCTCGGATCGCGCGAGGACACCGCGCTCACGCAGCGCGAGCAGCCGCTCATCGAGGCGGGTGCCCGCGATTTGAGTGCCCAGGAGCTGCGGTAGCGCCTGGCGCTCGAAGTCGCGGCCGAACACGGACGCCGCGCGCAAGATCTGGCGATCGGGCTCCACCAGGGCCGCGAATCGCGCCTGCAGCATGGCCAACACCGTGGGCGCGGCGCCTTCCTGAGCGCCCTCATCGCGCGCCCGCGCCAGTTCCTCGAGGAACAGCGGATTGCCCTCCGCCTGTCGCACCAAGCCGCCGAGCTCTGGAACGGAAGCGCCGAGCAGCGAACTCACGAGCTCTCGCGCCGCGCCGCTCTCGAGTGGCGGGACCTCGAGCGAGGTGAGACGTTCCTCGACGGACGATCCGGGACGGGCGAGCCAGACTAGACGCAGACTATGGGGCGTGGCTGTGTCCAACAACCTGAGCGACGCGGCATCGCACCACTGGGCGTCATCCATGAAGAGCGCGAGCGGCTGCACTCGCTGTTCGGCGTCGAGCCACACCCGCCACGCGTCCGTCAACGCCTCGTCGAGGAGCGCGGGATCGCGCTCCAAGGCACGCGGCAGCGCGTGGTTGCTAGGCGCTCGCAGCACGTGGCAAAGCAGCGCGGAGTGAGCCTGCGCTGCTTCTTGCGGAACTGAGGCCTCTAGCAAACGTGCTTCCAGCAGCTGCCCGACGTCGGCAGGCTCCGCTGCAAGCACCTCGAGCACCAGTCGTCCCAGGGCGGCGTACGGCACGCTGCGAGACAGCTCCGAGGCGCGGGCCAAGGCAACCCGCCAGCCTTTGTCTTGCAAGCGGTCCCGCAGCGCGCGCCCCAGGTGAGACTTGCCAATCCCCGCGGGGCCACGCAAGAGCAAGCGCG
>JBFXBK010000484.1:0-6183 GCA_050183255.1 Polyangiaceae bacterium
CAGTGGCTCCTGCGAGACCTGGGCTCACGAAACGGTACCTTGCTCGATGGCCAGCGTATCCACGAGAGCCCGCTAGAACCGGGTCAAGAAGTTCGCGTCGGTGACGTGCTGCTCAAGTACGTCGACAAGCACGCTGAGCTCTTCGCTGGCTATCAGCTTTCCGGGCGGATGTACGCCGGCGCTGAGCGCAAGTGCCGTGAGGCCTCCCAGCTGGTCGGAGGCTACCAAATGGACCGCATTGCTGCCGATGTGGAGCGCATCGCCCCCAGCA
Organism: Polyangiaceae bacterium; assembly: GCA_050183255.1. Lineage (GTDB taxonomy): Bacteria > Myxococcota_A > Polyangia > Polyangiales > Polyangiaceae > JAHBVY01. Next base: position 272 of record JBFXBK010000484.1, read on the forward strand.
CCTTGAGCGTCATGCTCCTGGGAGAGAGTGGCACCGGAAAAGAAGTCGTCGCGCGGGAGCTGCACCGCTTCAGCGGGCGCCGGGGGACCTTCTGCGCGGTCAACTGCGCAGCCATCCCCGGGCAGCTCCTGGAGAGCGAGCTCTTCGGCTACAAGCGGGGTGCCTTCAGCGGCGCTCAGCAGAACAAGCCCGGTCTGGTGCAAATGGCCCACAATGGGACACTGCTGCTCGACGAAATCGGCGACATGCCGCTGGAAGCCCAGGCGAAGCTCTTGCGCGTGCTTCAGTCGAAGGAAGTGTTTCCGCTCGGAGCCACAGCGCCCGAGCCGGTGGACGTTCGCATCGTCTGCGCGACCCACCGCGATCTGTGGCGTTTGCAGCGCGACGGGAACTTCCGCGAGGATCTCTTCGCTCGCCTCAACGAGTATCAGCTACGCCTGCCTCCACTGCGAGATCGCAAGGAGGACGTATACATGCTCCTGCAGACGTTCTTGGAGCGACACGGCAGACCTGAGCTCGTCGCATCCTTCCAGTTCATGCTGGGCATGCTGCACTACGACTGGCCCTACAACGTGCGCGAGCTCGAGGCCGCCGTGAAGCGCTGCGTAGCGCTTGTAGAAGGCCAGCGCCTCGACGGTGAGCACCTGCCCCCGCAAGTAGCAGAAGCGATGCAGGAATACGGCAACCGACGCAGCGTCGATCGCCTCAGCGTCGACTCAGGCCACTCCGGACACTTCGACCGGGTCTCCAGCAGTCCTAGCTCGCGCAACACGGTACCCGACGAGCAACAGCTCCGGGATCTGTTGAAGAGCCACGCAGGCAACATCGCAGCCGTAGGTCGAGAGCTCGGCAAAGCGCGCATGCAGATCCATCGCTGGATGAAGCGCTACAACATCGAGGTCGACGAGTATCGTAGCTAGCAGCTATTCCACACGGCAATCAGGGTGCGTCGCGACCAACTCGCAAGCTTGCGCTTGGCTGGCACACTCGCCGGCTATGCAGGCGCGCGCCCGCCACGTCCGCTGCCCGCCGCAGGCACAACACGCAGCGTTGCAGGTAGACGCCGTCTGACACGGTCCACCCGACGCACCCGCGTCCAGGGCCGGAACGCACGCCTCGATTCCAACACACCCGAGGCTCTCCGTCATCAGCGTGCCGCGCTCCACGCTGCTTGCTTGTACTGCTCCGGGCGCGCAGGCAGCGATCCGTCCCATCACGCCACGCAACGCAGCACCACACGCGTCACCCGGGACACCGCTGAACACCGGCGCGCAGGGGTGAGACTTCACGCATTTCATCAGCTCGGCCAGCTCGGTCGAGGCATGGGCAGCCTGGCCACGTCTCACCAAGTCTTGGCAGCGACTCGCACAGTCCGCCGGGTCCGAACCCGGGCAGCTGGTCGACGCCGCACAGGCCACGTTGCAGTCCTCTGCCGTGACCGTGACAGCCCGCTCCCCATCGCAGCGACAGCCCACCAACCACACAGCCACCAACGCACTCAGGAAGACCGGTGATCCGCGCTCACTCCAGCGAATTTTCCCAGCTTCCGAGCGCCGGAGGGCACGCATCGTCTCAGTCTGGGCGCGCTCAGCGGTGCCCCGCGAGGGCCAGACCTGCCAGGAAGCACGCCGACTCAACCCCAACCACCCGATCATCCCCAGCTTTCCCATCATTCGAACCTTGAGACCATGGCCGCTCTGAGCTACGCAGGCGCGCACTGCTGATCAGGAGCGTTGAACCCCTCCCAGCGGAGTTCCAGTGACAGTGTCCTGAGGGACGCCACTTCTTTCTAGGTGCTTCAGCACCCCTTGGCTCAAAGCCGGCGTTGACTGCCTCGAGTGAGGTTCGGCCGGTAGGAGCAGGTTTTCCTTAACTGAGTCGGAATCCAAGCCGCGTGAACATGCACCCAATCTACACGGCCGCCCGTGTGCTGCTGTCCTGGCTTGGCGGAACTCGCGCCCTGCTCCGACTTGGAGTGGTGGGCGTCGCGCTCAGCGTCCTCTGCGCGAGCGGCCCCGTGGCAGCGCAGGTTCCCGCTGCCGCGGCGACCGGCGACACCGAACTACCCCGCTCTGAGGCTGAGAAAGCCCGCGGCTTGCCCATCGCGCGGGTCGATGTGGCGGGCAATCGCCGCATCACCAAGGACGACATCATCAGCTACCTCAGGTCTCGCGTGGGTAGCAACTTCAGCCCAGAGACCCTCAGCCAGGACGTACGCGAGTTGTGGCAGTCGGGCTTCTTCGACGATGTCGAAGTCGACCTCGAGGTCGAAGACGCAGGCGTTGGCCTGCGCCTCTTGGTTCGTGAGCGGCCCAGCGTGGCTGCCGTGGAGCTCGAGGGCAACTCGGAGATCGACGCCGACGACCTGACGGAAGCTCTGGAGGTCAAGGCGGGGAGCGTGCTCAGCTACCCTGCCGTCCGCCGCAGCATCCAGAAGATCCGCGATATGTACGCGGAGCAGGGTTACTTCCTTGCGGAAGCGAAGAGCGAAGTAGTCCCGCAAAAGAACAACGAAGTCATCGTCAAGTTCACGATCCAGGAGCACGGCCAGGTCACCGTCAAGCGCGTCACCTTCATTGGCAACGACAGCATCCCAGACTCCGAGCTGCGCGCCGCCATGTTCACAGGCAACGCCGGCTTCTTCGCCTTCGGCTCAGGCGGGCCCTTCCGCCAGGATGCGTTCGAGCGCGATATGGCGCTGATCAGCGCGCTTTACTACGATCGCGGCTTCCTCGCCGTGAGCGTCAACACACCGCGAGTGATGTTGACGCCCGATCGCAGCGGCATCGAAGTCAGCGTCACCATCAACGAAGGTCCCCGCTTCCGCATTCGCCAGCTGCGCGTCTTCGAGCGTGGTGAAGACGGGAAAGAGGTCGACCCCATCGGTGGGCGCCGCAACCTGCGCAACCTGGTGCGAGCAAAGCCTGGCGATTACTTCAATCGCGCAGAGCTGCTTGAAGACCTCCAAGCGGTGCGCACGCTCTATCGCGACCACGGTTACGCCAACGTCGAAGCCAATCCGCAGACCAACCTGAACGAAAAGGACCACCTGGTAGACATCGTGGTCCCGGTAGTCCGCGGTCCCCTGGTCCACTTCGAGCGGATCGAAGTGCGCGGCAACAGCAAGACCCGCGACAAGGTAATCCGCCGGGAAATGGAAGTCGCGGAAGGCGAGCTTTTCCACGAGACGAACCTCGAAGAGTCACGCCTGCGCATCACCTCCCTCGGCTACTTCGAGCGCGTCGACATCTCGACCGAGCAAGGCTCCGCGCCCGACAAGATGAACGTCTACGTGGAGGTCACCGAGCGCCCCACTGGCACGTTCCAGGTCGGCGCCGGCTTCTCCAGCATCGAAAACTTCATCGCAACCGCGCAGGTCCAACAAGCGAACCTGTTCGGGCGCGGGCAGAGTCTCTCCTTGCAGGCTCAGCTCAGCGGCATTCGTCAGCTGATCAATATCCGCTTCTTCGAGCCCTACTTCCTGGACAGCGACTTCTCGACCAGCGTCGATCTGTTCGACCAGCTGCGCATCTTCAACGACTTCTCCCAGCGCACCCGTGGTGGCAGCCTCACCTTCGGCTACCCGTTGGTCGAGCCTGAGCTACGTGCCTCGCTGACCTACACTCTCGAACTCGACGAGATCACGACGCAGACGACGAACACGTTCCTGGGCACTTCCAACGCGGTCAGCGTGTTCACCCGCCTGCCCCTCGCGAACCTGTTCAACGACGGCGTGACCTCGAGCATCAAACCGGCGCTGACCTACGACTCCCGCGATAACCGCCTCTTCCCCACCAAGGGCGTGTACCTACGCGGCTCGACCGAGCTCGCGACCAACACGTTGGCATCGGACAACGAGTTCCTCAAGCACACGCTCACGGGCCGATACTACTACCCCCTCGGCGGCGGACTCGTGTTGAAGCTCAATCAAGAGCTCGGTCACGTCACGAGCCCCTCCGGCGAAGGCGTACCGATCTTCACCCGCTTCTTCCTGGGCGGCATCCTCGACCTCCGCGGCTATCGTTTCCGCACGGTTGGCCCCCGCTTGCCGCTCTACACCACCACCGATCCCAACGGGCGCCCTTTCAGCATCGGCGCAGCCATCGGTGGCAACCTTCAGTACTTCCAGAACCTCGAGCTGGAGTTCCCCATCATTGACAGCGTCGGTATCCGCGGCGTCGTTTTCACTGACGCGGGCAACGCCTGGAACCTCGAGGACATCTACTGCAAGGCGGCTGGCGCGGGCGTGCCCTACGAAGAAATCAGCCCCTGCTTCAACGGCTTGGACAGCCTGACCACGCTACGGACCTCGTACGGCTTCGGCGTGCGTTGGTTCTCGCCCCTCGGCCCGTTGCGCTTCGAGTGGGGCTTCCCGTTCAAGCCACTGCCCTACGAAGAGACCAGCGTCTTCGAGTTCACCATCGGCAACTTCTTCTAGCCCCGAGTTTGGGGGTGAGGGAGCGTCGGTCGAGCAGCCGAGGCCGCAGCGGAGCGATGTCCGGCGATTCACCTCGGCGAGCCCGCGGCGCGAGTCGATTTTCCATCGTGAAAACATCTCACACTGATGGCCAAAGCCTACGTTCGCCGAGGGGCGGAGCCCTGGAGAGTCAGTCGCGCGGGGGCGCGCGCCTGCAATGGACCCTCCAAAACGCGAGTCTGATTCAGGAAGGCATGCCCGCTGGGCCTTGCCCATCACGGACGATCCGCTCAAGCTTTCTCAGGCTTTTGGGGACGCGCCTTCGCTTGGCGTTTTGCATGAGGAGCACACGATGAGAGCTTGGTTTGTGGTTGGCGCAGCAGCGCTGGGTGCGTTGGTGACGACAGCGTGTGGCGACGACAGCTCGGGCGGAGGTGGCACCGGAGGCACCGCCGGTACCGCAGGGAATGGCGGCGCGAGCGGCGCGAGCGGCTCGGCGGGCAACGGCGGCTCGGCAGGCAACGGTGGCTCGGCAGGCAGCGCTGGCAACGGCGGCACTAGTGGTTCCGCAGGGAACGGTGGCACTGGAGGCGTCGTCACCAACACCTGCACCGGCACCGCTCCTCCGTCGGTGACCTTGACCGAGGTCGCCAGCGGGCTCAACGGCCCGATGGAAATGGTCGGAGACCCGCAGGACGCGACGCGCATGTTCATCATCGAGCGCGACGGACGCGTGCTGGTGAAGAACGGCGGTGCGGCCCCCAAAGAGGTGCTCGATATCACTGACAAGGTCAGCGCATCGGGCGAAGGCGGGCTGCTCGGGATCGCGCTACATCCGAACTTCGGCCAGTCGGGTGAGCGGCGCTTCTACGTGAGCTACACGGAATCCGGCAGTCCCCTCACGTCGGTCATCGCGGAGTACCAGATCTCGGCCAACGATCCTGACGTGGCTGACACCGCGGAGAACCGCCTCTACACCATCGACCAGCCAGCGACGAACCACGACGGAGGCGACCTTGCGTTCGGTTCCGACGGCTACCTGTACGCTGCGTTCGGGGACGGCGGCGGTGGCAACGACCAGTACAAGAACGGCCAGGATCCCTCGACGCCCCTCGGCGCCATCCTACGTTTCGACGTCGAGAATCATCCGACTCCGCCGCCGGACAATCACCCCAGCCAGCAGTACGTGTACCACTGGGGCGTGCGCAATCCGTACCGCATTAGCTTCGACCGCGCGAACGGCGACCTCTACTTTGGCGACGTCGGTCAGGACACGTGGGAGGAGGTCAACGCCGTCAAGGCCGATTCCGGGCGGCACAACTTCGGCTGGAACATCATGGAGGGCATGCACTGCCGCGGCGGTGGCATGAGCTGCGACCAAACGGGGATGACCCTACCACTGACGGAGTACTCGCACTCTGGGCAAGGCGATTTGTCCGTCACCGGTGGAGTCGTGTACCGGGGTACGAAGATCCCAGGATTGTACGGCCGCTAC
>JBFXBK010000485.1:0-6132 GCA_050183255.1 Polyangiaceae bacterium
GGAGATTTCACCGGCGCGCTAGTGAACGCGGAGAGCAACCTCGAGACGGATCCAAACCACGCGGAAGCGCGTCGCTACGCGGGTAGTAGTCGCGAGGTGCTCACGCAGATGTATGCGGCGCGCCTGGGCCAGCTGGATCAGGTTGTCTCTGTCGCCGTCCCACCCGACCAGATCCGCTGGCTTTCGCTCGACCACCGAGCCGGCTTCCTCCTGTCGCTGGTGGATGGCATGACCAGCATCGAAGAAATCCTCGACGTGAGCGGCATGACGCGCCTCGACGCCCTACGCATCATGTTCACGCTGGTGCAGCAGCGCGTGATCTCCCTCGAGCCTGGGCGTTAGCCTTTTCAGCGCGCCCCGCTTCGCGCTATGCCGAGCGAGCGCGGCGCTTGGAGTTGCGATCTGCCGGGGCAGGTCGCGCTGGGCGCTAAACGGAAAGGTTTGGGCAGTGCGCGCGAAATATGCGTGCGGCCTGCGCGAAGGGCACCCATGCAGCACGACACAGCGCTAGATCGAGCGCGGCAAAGAACCACGCGGAAAGCCTGGTGGCTGGAGCTCGCGCTCGGCCTGGCATGCCTCGTTCTGGCGGCTGGCCTGTTCCGCGCGGCGGGAGCACAGCTGTCGGTGACGGGTGAGCGGACACCGACGCATCCGGGGCAAGACGCACCACCACTGCCCGTGGAGCCGAACCGCACGCCGCACCCGGACGCCCCGCCTCGGGAAATCGGGCCGAAATTCGACTCAGACAACGCCCTTCCCCAACACGCCGACGAGGTCGCGAGCTACTGGCTGAAGGCGAAGCTCGACGCGGACACCCACCGCATCAGCGGCAGCGGTCGCATCAAGTGGACGAACACCTCAGACGTTGCCGTGCGGCAACTCTGGTTTCACCTGTACCTCAACGCCTTCAAGAACGCGGACACCGTGTTCTTGCGCTCTCCGTTCGGCGCCGGTCGCAGCGGAGACAAGGGCGAGAGTTGGGGCTACATCGACCTGAAGTCGCTCAAGGCAGTGGAACTCGGCAGCGTGGACCTGCTGAAGAACGCCGCCAAACACTCGCCAGATGATCCCAAAGACGAGACGGACATCCGCGTCGACTTGCCGGAAGAGATCGCGGCAGGCTCGACACTGACGCTCGAGGTGGAGTGGGAGTCTCAGCTGCCAAAGATCGTCGAACGCACAGGCTACCTCTCGGATTACCACTTCGTGGGTCAGTGGTTTCCCAAGCTCGCGCGACTCGAGCGCGACGGCACCTGGCGGCACTTCACGTTCCAGGCCCAGAGCGAGTTCTACGCTGACTACGGCAGCTACGACGTGACCCTGGACGTCCCAGAACGCTTCGTGATCGGCGCGAGCGGCGAGACGATCGAACGGCGCGTAGAGGCCGGACGCCTGATCCAGCGTCAGCGCGTCACGGACGTCCACGACTTCGCGTGGACGGCCTGGCCTGGCTTTCAGCAGCACGACGAGACGATCGACGGCGTCACGGTCAAGGTGCTCTATCCGCCAGCGCATGAACGAAACCTCGCGGATACGCTCGATGCGTTGCGTTTCGCACTCCCCCACTTTGGCAAGCACTACGGTCGTTACCCCTACAAGACGCTCACGGTGGTGCATCCCCCGGCTTACGCAGTGAACTCGGGTGGCATGGAGTACCCGACGCTGATCACGACGGGAGGCAGCTGGCACAACTCATACTGGAACCGCGGCGTGCCCGGCGTAACGATTCACGAGCTCGGCCATCAGTGGTTCTATGGTCTCGTCGGCACTGACGAGCACAACTGGCCGTTCCTGGATGAGGGCCTGAACAGCTACGCCGAGCTGGTCGCGATGGAGGAGCGCTACGGCCCGTCCTCGCTCGTGTCGCTGCCGAGCCTCAGCATCAACCGCAGCTCGGTGATGCGCGCCGCCGCTGCAACCTACGGCGAGGACGACATCGTCGGCCGCCCGGCAGCCGCGTTTCCCAACTTCCGCGCGATGGGTGCGTTGGTCTACGCCCGCACCGCGACCATCATGGACACCCTCGCGCGAGTCTACGGCCGCGCGAACGTCGAGCGCGCCCTCGGTAGGTACATGCGCTACTACCGCTTCAAGCACCCGGGCCCGCGGCACTTCATCGCTGCGATCCGCGAAGTCCTGGGCGACGAAGCCTCCCAGAATCTCGAGCGGGCGCTGTTCGAGCGCGGCCGGGTGGACTACGTGATCCGTAGCGTCGACTCTGAAAAAACCCAAAAGGCAGCCGGAGTGTTCGACGACGGCGGGCGGCATACCGTTTCCGCAGGGGAGCCGCCGGAGCACGACTACACCGGCCGCGCGCTGGTGTATCGCCACGGCGACTTGAAGCTGCCTGTTCAGGTGCTGTTGGTCGCCGAAGACGGCACCCGCAGTGTGCACGACTGGGATGGTCGCAGCGCCTGGGTCGAGATCCAGTATCACGGCTCGAGTCCCCTCGCCTACGCGGTGGTAGATCCTGAGGGGCGCGTAGCATTGGACGAGGATCCGCTGAACAACGCCGCGCGGAGCGCTTCGACTCCAGCGAGCCGCACCCGCGAGCGACTCACCTACGCCGCCCAGCTCGCCCTGGGCCTGGGGGCACCATGATCAGTGCAGTGGACGCCTACAAGCGCCCCGGCGCGCTCGCCCTCGTCTACGCAGCACGACTCTGCGCAGGCTGGCTCGTCGCAGCCCCAATCGTCGCCGCAGTCAACGGCTCAGGACTGCTCTCATTTCCTCAGGGAGACGCCACGCTGTTCATGGCGGGTGGGGACTCGCTGGTCGCGCTCGTCCAAACCAGCAGCCGCTTCCTGGTGAGCGCGCTGCGTGAGTCGAGTTTCGCGTTTTGCCTGGCCGCGGCGCTGGGCCTCGTGCCCTACGCCTTCTGGCTTTCAGCGCTGGGCCACTCGGGGCGCCTCAGCCTCGGCGAAGCCGCTGGCCTGGCCATCGCCCGCCTCCCTCGGCTGCTGCTCCTGAGTGCGCTCAGCTTGGTGCTCAGCGGGATCCTCGCGGTGCTCGCCGCCCTGACCTGGGGAGCGCTGTACGACCCACTCGTCGCCCGCGTGAACGAGCGCTCGGTGGACCTCTGGCGTCTTGCGAGCCTACTGCCATTTGCTGCGCTGTGGATTTGGCTCTCGATGCTCACGGATCTCAGTCGGGCGGCGGTGGTCCAGCACGACACCCGCTTTCGCCGGAGCCTGCGCCTCGCGTGGCGCGCCTTCAAGGCGCAGAAGCTCGTGATGTTGAGCTCCTGGCTCAGCCCCTGGCTGTGGGGTGTGGCCCTGATCGCCGGCGGAGCGCTGATCGTCGAGCGCATCGCCGTGGATCAAACCGGCGGCTGGCGCGTGCTCTTGGCCTGGCTGTTACATCAGCTCGTCATCGTCGGGCTGCTGCTTCTCAGGGCCAGTTGGTACACCAAGGCGCTACGCGGCGTTGGCGCGCAGCCTGTTGAGTGAGGCCTCGCAGGCGGGCGTTCGAAGCGTGAGGCGAGCGCGTCGCCTCACGCTCCGATTGGCGCTACTTGATGGCCAGCCGGTGAAGGGTGCCGATGATGCGGTTGAAGCGCCGCAACAGCACTGGGTCGAGCGGCGCTATCTGGCCAAGTGCCACTGCGACTTCGAGGCACGCCAGGGTTTCCCTTGCGGACCCCATTGCGGAGTGAAACCGCGCTGCCTGATTGCGCCCGCGGCTGTAGGAAGCCTCTGCCACATTCAGGGCGATGGATGACTGTGCGCGCTTCAGCTGGCGCCCGAGGTCGGAATCCTTGCGGTAAATGCGCTCGGACAGCGGCTGGATCAACGTGATGGTTTCGAGAATGAACGGATAGATTTCGAGCATCGAGTGACCTCCTTTCGATCACCCGATCTCTCGGCCGGCGAGTCGCAGGTGCTGTCCAGGCTGCGAGCGCAGCGAGCACCGGGCGCAGCCCGGCCCCGGCCTGGACAGCGCCGAGCACGCCGGCAAAATTGGGAGTGAGCGAACGAGTAAGAACGAGTTCGGGTTCGGGTTCGGGTTCGGGTTCGAGCCAGAGTTGGAGTTAGGGTTAGAGCCAAGCAAAATCCGCACGGCAACTGCCGGCCAGGCGAAGCCGAAGCCGGCTAGCCTAACGAAACTGCCGGCCAGGCGAAGCCGAAGCCGGCCAGCCTAACGAACTGCCGGCCAGGCGAAGCCGAAGCCGGCCAGCCTAACGAACCTGCCGGCCAGGCGAAGCCGATGCCGGCTAGCCTAACGAACTGCCGGCCAGGCGAAGCCGTCGCCGGCTAGCCTTGACCGCCGGGCGAGGCGAAGCCAACGCCCGGCCAGTCGGCAAGAGACGGCGGAACGTAACCCCACGGAAACACGCCCACCCGAACCCGAACCCGAACCCGAACCCGAACCCGAACCCGAACCCGAACCCGAACCCGAACCCGAACCCGAACCCGAACCCGAACCCGAACCCGCTCCCGCCCTACGCCCGATACAACTGCTGAAACCGCCTCGCAGGCCGATCCCAGCTCACATCCTGCCGCATCACCCGCCGCCTCAAAGCCGACCACCGCTGCTTCTGGTATCCGCTAATCGCTCGCGCGACCGCGCCGGTGATCGCCTTCGGGCTGCCCTCTTCAAACGCAAATCCCGTCCCCGTGGACAGCTCGGCGTCCGCGTCGACGATGGAGTCCCCAAGCGCTCCCACGGCGTGCACCACCGGAACCGCCCCGTAGCGTTCGGCGAGCATTAGCTCCGTCGCGGCGCGGTCCGCTCGCGGCGCGATCAGCCACAGGTCGCATGCCGCGAGCAGCTTGCGCTTTTCCAGTTGGGAATTCGGGCTGCTCTCCCAGCTGGGCACGATCCGGAGATTGTCGGGGTAACGTTCGCTGACGCTCTTTAGCTTGGAGACAAGTGTGTCATCACCCGCGTCGCTGACCAGCAGCACCACGTCGTTCGCTAGCAGCTTGGGCAGCGCCGCGACCAGCCAGTCGCCACCTGCGGCGCGGGTCAAATCGCCTGCAAACGCGATCAGCGGACGGTCGGGTGATAGCGGTAGCTCGAGCTGCCTGAGCAGCGCCGTCTTGCACACCTGCTTGCCGCTCGTGTCCTCGGCGTCAAAGCGTTGGGCCAACGAAGGGTCCGTGGCCGGGTTGTAGACGGAGTAGTCGACGCCAAGTTGAACGCCAAAGAACACATCGCTGCGGTCAGCGAGGACGCGCGTCAGGCCTCCCGCGTGTCCGTCGCTCGACAGGTCTCGGGCGTAGGCATCGCTGATGGTGGTGATCACGTCAGCGCCGGAGATCCCGGCCTTGAGCGCGTTCACACGGTTGCCGGCGCGGGCTTCCCCGGCGCGCTCCTTGGGGATCCCCAGGGATTCAGCGGCACGCGCTGGAAAGGACCCCTGATGAGTGGCGTCGGTGATCGTGAGCACGACGCGAGCGCCGAGCTCGTTCAGCGCAGCGGGCGCGGCGGGCCAATCGAAGAGGTGGACGACGTCGAAGCCTTGCCCCGCCTTGCTCCGCTCCTGGCACAGCGCCTGAACGGAGCGCACGAACAACCCGCAGCGCTCAGCCAGCAGATCTGCGTCCACGTCGCTGGCAAACGGCGACTCCCCGGCGAAGCGCGCGGGCGCTTTCTCGCCCTTGCTCGGCGCTTCGTCGAACAACACCACCTTCACACCGCTCGGTAGCTGACAATCGAAGACGACCGCCTGACCGCCTTCCCACTCGAGGGGCGAGAGACGGCGCGCGAGCATCAGCCCACCGGCTTCGAACGCCTCGAGTCTCGGCAACGCGACGGTCACGTCGTGTCCCAACTGTTTCAGGCCCTTGGCTAGGGCCGCTACGACGCTGCCGCAGCCCGTGTCTACGAACGGGCCGAGTTCGGCGGAGACCATCAGGATGTCCATCGGCGCACGGCGTAGCACGGCTCCGACGGGCCCGGGAACCTTATCGGGGCGAGCTTTCGCTCCTCACCCCCAAAAAACCAGCGCGATCCCGGTGCGGCTCAGGTTGCCGCGCAGGCCTGAGTCAGTACGCTCCGCACCCCATGGACCAGCTCGTCGAAAAAGCCGCCATTCTGCACGAGGCGCTGCCCTACATCCGGCGCTTCCACCAGCGCATCTTCGTCGTGAAGTACGGGGGCCACGCGATGGTGGACGAGGAGCTGAAG
>JBFXBK010000486.1:0-6124 GCA_050183255.1 Polyangiaceae bacterium
GGCGACGGGGTGCTGCTGGTGGCGCCGGGCTCGAGCCCGGGGGCCAGCGCACGCATGGTCGTGCTCAACGCCGACGGATCTCGTCCGGAGATGTGCGGCAACGGCATCCGCTGCGTAGCGCTCCACCTCGCCCGGCGGGACTCGGTGCGCGAAGGTAGTATCCTCGTGGATACGGATGCCGGCTTGCTCGGCTGCGCTGTTAGCACGGGGGATTTCCTCGAGGCAATGGTTGGCGTGGGCATGGGGCGCGGTGTTGCCGCGGGGCAATATGCTTCGGTATTCCGTGGGGAAGAAGTGGAGTTCGCCCGTGTTTCCATGGGGAACCCGCATGCGATCGTGTTCGGGCGAGACTATTCGCTTGCCGAGATCGACAGCTTCGGCGCGCAGGTCAACGGAGAGGTCCCCGGGGGCACGAACGTGGAGTTTGCGCAGCAGCTCGGCCCGCAGAGCATCGACCTCGTGGTCTTCGAGCGGGGCGTCGGACGCACGCTGGCGTGCGGCACCGGTGCGTGTGCGACGGCGGTCGCCGCGGCTTTGGCAGGCCAGAGTCCGTTCGATGCGCCGATTGAAGTGCGCTTGCCCGGCGGTCCACTCGAGATCCGTGTGGCCCACGCAGACCTCGCCGTGCACATGCGGGGCCCAGCACGCCTGGTGTTTTCGGGCACGATCGCGCCTGGGTTTGCTTTGCGTGCGCCGGGAGCCGCTCCGCAGGGGGAGCGCTGAGCCGCTGTGAACGGCGAACCCAGCAGTGAACTGTTCGTGTTGGCGCTGGTGGCGGACGCCGACCAGGCGCGTTTGGTCGCTCGAGTCTTCGCGGAAGCTGGGGACTTGTGTGTCGTCGCGACGGATCTCGCGGAGGGCTTGGCGCGTAGCGCGTCTGAAGTCCCGGACGTGGTGTTCGTCGACGTCGCGATGGGTGAGGGTGGTGGCGTCGCCATCGTGCATCACCTGAGGGCCGTGGCTCCCAACGCGAGCGTGCTCGCGCTCGCGGACGAAGCCCATGTGAACCTCGCGACGCAGGCGATGGCGCTCGGCGCCTCCGGCATGCTGGTTACGCCCATCAGTGGAGACGAGCTCCTCACTGCCGTTGGGCCGGTGCGCTCGCGCATCGCCGAACGCATCGAGCGGCAGCGCTTGGAGGAGGCGGCGCTGGTGTCCAGGCGTGGGCTGTCGATGGCGGCGCGGGTGGCGGAGATCGCGATGCACAGCGACCGCAGTCGTGCTGCGGGCGAGCTCGCTCAGATCTTCTCCGAGGCAACTCACGCGGACACCGTGCTGGTCTACTTGCCTGCCGGCGAGCGCACGCGGCAGCTGATGTGCGTTCACTCGCTGGGCGAGATCGGGGATGCGCCCAGTTTCTGCGAGGAAATGGATCTGCTCAACTACTCGCGGAATCACGACTGGGAGGTCGTGCCGCTGGCGATCAGCAAGGAGCGTAGCGGCCTCGTGGTGCTCGGTTCGCCGCGGCGCGGTGGAGGCGCCGAGGAGCTGGTCCAGCTCATCGCGGCGCAGGCGGCGACCACCTTTGCGTTGATCGGGGAGCGGGAGCACTCACACCGCGGCGCGATGAAGGATCCGTCATCCAGCGCCTACACCTTCGCCTATTTCGTGGATGTAGCGGGTCGCGAGATCGACAAGGCGCGGCGCCATGGACGGCGCTTTGCCCTAGCGACTATCGCAGTCAACGCCGAAGAAAGCGGCGCCGGCCCACCCAGCGTGGCCAGTGTCGAGCGCATCCTGGGCGCGGTGAGGGATACGGATGTTCTGGCGCGTGTCGATGAGCGCGAGTTCTATCTGTTGCTCCCGGAGACCGGTGGCATCGGCGCGCACATCTGCCGACGCAGGGTCCAGCGCGGAGCCGAGCCCGACGGGCGGCGGGGAAACGGCAGCGGCCTCGAGCTGACGATGGGCATGGCGACGTATCCCCATGACGGCACTGACTTGTCTCGCTTGCTACGCGTCGCTAAACTCCGCGCGGACGCGAGCCTGACTTCGGTGGTCAGGCGCCTGGGACTCGATCGCATGCCGCTCGGGGAAGTGCTCGATACGTTGCTGTGGCACGTGCCCGAGGGCGACTCCGTCGAGCAGCCTCGCAGCTTCGAGCTACCACAGATGGACATGCTTGGCGTCGCCGTCTCGGCCGTGAGCGAGGCGATGCGCAGCGACCGTGCCCGCGTCGTCGCGACGCATCGTGGTGGTGTCAGTCTGGGCATGGCAGTGAAGGCGCACCTGCGGGAGCGTGAGGGTGCGGAGCTCATCACCGTGGACTTGGGAGCACAGCCTGAGCTGATGGACATCGAGGCGCTCGCGCTGGTCGCCGAACATGGCTGCTATGTCTTGCTCGGACGTAGCGAGCGGGGCGGCTTGATGCGCGCCGTGCACGCGGCGGATCCTTTGTTGGTCGACCTGGTGGTTCAACGCCTCGGTGAGGCAGTTGGCCTGAGGCTGTTGGAGTAAGCGATGTCGCGCTCGGTGTTGCTAGTCGACTCGGACCTGGACGCGCTTGGTGAGCTCGCCAGCGTGCTGCGCGCTCGCGGGCTGACGGTGGCCGTGGCGGATGAACCTGAGCGCGCCCTGGAGCGGGCGGAGCGCAACCGTCCTGACGCGATCTTGATCGCCGAGGAGGTCGCCCTGAGCAGCGACTTTCAAGCGCGCCTGGCGGCCGACCGCAGTCTGCGCGACATCCCCCGCTTCATCCTGGTGGCGCGCCCGAACTCGGAGACACCAAGCACGGTGGACGCGTCACTCCAGGCGCTGACGGTACCGCGCGGAATAGGCCCGAGCTCCACGCCACCGAGCGAGCCGACTTCGAACCCGCCGGTCAGCAGCCCGCTCAGTGGTCCGCTGAGCAACCGTCAGCCAACCAGTTCGCACCACCACTCGAGCGAACCTCCGGGGCAGGAGCCGCAGCGTCCGCGGATCGAGCTGAATCGTGCAGACGTGGATCAGATCGCGCAGCGCGTGATGGCGGTGCCCAAGGCAACCGTGCGTGGCGTGCGGGCGGAGAGCGGCGACTTCCGGGGCGACCTGCATCAGGTCAGCGTGGTGGATCTACTGCAGTTGCTCGGCATGAATCGCCGCACTGGCGCGCTGAGTCTGAGCACGAGCAGCGGTGTCGGTGAAGTGCGCATCGAAGACGGTGAGGTCGTAGACGCGGTCTATCGCCGCCTCGAAGGGGAGAAGGCGCTCTATCGCTTGCTGGGAGAGCGCGAAGGCACCTTCTCCTTCGCCGGCGGCTACGCCTCCGCTCTTCGCCGCGTGGAAACGCCGACCCACTCCCTGCTGATGGAGGGCATGCGCCGCGTGGACGAAGTGGCGGCGCTCAAGACGCGGCTGCCCGTGTCCGATGCGTTGCTGCTGGTTTGTCCGGTGCCCAGCGACGCGCCCCAAGTGGATCGCCTGGTCGGTGACTTGTTGATTGCACCTCGCACCGTGGACGAGCTGACCGACGAGTTACCTCAGGGCGACTTGGAGATCCTCACGGCGATCGAGGGCATGCTGGCGTCAGGCATCGTGCGCCTGATTCCCAAGGGCGCCGTGCGCGCGGTGCTGACCGAGCCCGAGCAGATGAGTGTGCTGAGCGCGATGGTCTCGCGCTTGGTGCGTCCCGGTTTCGGCGGGAACCCTCGCTTGATCTTCGCGGGCCCTCCGGAGCGCTTGGGTGGCCTGGGTCACGCGACACGGCGCATCGCGGATGCCATCCCGCCGACTGAATCCACGCCCACCGCGCCAGTGCCTCACGTCATGGCGTCGATTCGGCTGGGAGAGAGCGTCGACTTGGACATCGTCGCGCTTCCTGAACTCGAGGCGTACGCGCCGCTCTGGCCGCTGTGTCTGGCCGGCGCGGCGGCAGTGGTTCGGCTCGACGATCGGGAGTCGCCGTTTCTCGAGGCCGCTTGTTCAGTAGCCGAGGTGCCGCTGCTTGAAGCCTTCGCGCTACTTGGGGAAATCGACGAGGCCGACCCGATTCAGGCCGCGGCACTGATCCGCATGAGCGTCGAGCAAGTCGCCGGCCAAGGTCCGTGAGCGAGTGTGGCGCCAGGACTAATTCCACCAGCTGGTGCGCCCGCCGCATACTGCATATTGCTCCGGGCAGAGCGCACTCGTATGCAGAGCCGATATGAGCTCAAAGACGATTGCGCTGATTGGTGGTGACGGCATCGGACCCGAGGTGACCCGCGAGGCCCGACTGCTCCTCGAGTGGTACGGGAGCGAGCGTGGGCTGCCCCTGGAGCTCTGGGACCTCGATCTCGGCGCCGATCGTTACCTCAAGGACGGTACGACTTTCCCAGAGGAAATAAAGAACAAGATCCGCGACAGCTGCTCGGCGGTGTTCTTGGGCGCCCTGGGGGACCCGCGGGTGCCCGACATGGCCCACGCGCGCGACATCTTGTTCGGGCTGCGCTTCGGCTTCGACCTCTACGCGAACATCCGCCCGGTGCGCGCGCTCTCCGACGACTTGGTGCCGCTCAAGGGCAAGAAGAAGGAAGACGTGGACATGGTGGTGTTCCGAGAGAACACCGAGGGCGTCTACGTCGGTGTTGGCGGACAGATGCGCCGCAACACGCCCCACGAGGTCGCCATCAACGAGGACATCAACACTCGCTACGGCGTCGAGCGGATCATCGTCGCCGCCTTCGAGTACGCCAGGCAGCACGGGCGCAAGAAGGTGCACATGGCGGACAAGTCGAACGCCATGCGCCACGCCCACGAGCTCTGGTTGCGGGTCTTCGACGAGGTTGGCAAGCGTTACCCGGACATCGAGCGGGCTCACGTCTACGTCGACGCCCTCTGTTTGTACCTGGTGCAGGACCCGAGTCAGTTTGAGGTCATCGTGACGAACAACCTGTTCGGCGACATCGTCACCGACCTGGGGGCGGGCCTCCAAGGCGGCCTTGGCATGGCATGCTCGGCCAACGTGCACCCCGCGGATCCGAACCGCGTCGGTTTGTTCGAGCCGGTGCACGGCTCCGCTCCCCCGTTGGCAGGCAAGAACATCGCCAACCCGTTCGCCGCGTTGCTCACGGTGGGCGCTCTCCTCAGCTACCTGGGCTGGCCGGAAGAAGAGCGGCGGATCGAGGGGGCGATCACCGCCGCCCTGGCCGAGAAGCAGGTCACTCGGGACCTGGGAGGCAGCTTGAGCACCACGGAAGCCGCCGCGTGGGTACGCCAGCGTGTCGCCGAAGGTTGATTCTGCGGGGATTTGCCCCATTGAGCCGGTGGCGCCGAGGCTCTCCACTCAGCGACGCGGCTAGCGAAACGTTCGCAGGAAACGTGCCCGCATGAAGCGTGGCATGATAACGGCCGACCATGGTCGAGGGTCCGGGAGCCGAAGAGAAGCCTGAGGCGGTCGCCGCCGCGCGCACCGAGTTCGTTCAGAGCCTGGGGCGAAGGCTGGAATTCATCCGCAACCTGCTGGAATCACTGAATAAAGCGCCAGATGCCACAGAGCGTCAGGCGTCAGCTCAGCGACGACTCCACGCATTGAAGGCAGCAGCGCAGGTGCTCGCCTTCGACGGCTTGGCCGAGGCGCTGAGCGAAGTCGAGGCCGAAGTTTCTGGTCCGTTGAGCTCGGAGCGCGCGACGCAGCTGGTCCGGCGCCTGGAGCTGATGCCCAGCTTGGTGTTGAGCCCCGGGGGCTCCGGTCAATTCCGCGCGGTAAAGGCAGCGGCGAACGCAGGGCGAGCGTATCCCATGCACGCGCTAGTCTTCGGCACGCCACCCCTGGCGGATTCGCTGAAGAGCGAGCTGGCGTTTGCCACCGGCCACGCGCTGGAGGTGGAGCGCACCGAGAGCTTGATGCGTGCCCGCGGGCTGGCGTTCGAGAACGCACCCGACGTGATCCTGGTCGACTACGACCGGCCAAGCGCTCAAGAGCTGATCGAGACGCTGCTCGGCGACGGAGCCCTCGAAGTGGCGCCGATCGTCGTGGTGGGTTCCTTTGATTCGCCTGAAGCCGCTTCGGGCCTCGCGAGGCTCGGTGTGAACCGCGTGTTGCCGAAGCCGGTCAGCCCGAGCACGCTGCGCGCGACGGTGCTGGTTGTCTTTGGGCGCACAGCGACCAAGCCCGAGGCGCTACGCGGCTTCGGAGAGCTGACCGTCGAGAAGCTCGCGACACGGGTTG
>JBFXBK010000487.1:0-6113 GCA_050183255.1 Polyangiaceae bacterium
TCCGGCGTCCACCTCTGGGTCGAGCAGCTCGGTGCCCTTCAAGAGGTAGATCTCGCGGGCGAAGCGAAACTCGATCTCCATGGTGACGCCCTCGATGAAGGCGTACTCCCACGGATTGTTCATCACCGCGCCGATGGCCCGCACCAAGTTAGAGCCAATGAAATCTCGCGGAGACGGAGAGCCACCGACGGACACACCGAAGTCTTCCAGCTCGATTTCACCGTAGCCCTTGATCCTGAGCTTGCTCGTGGCGTTCCAGCTGATGTCCTGGTTCTCGGCGGCGACGGCCTGCATCGCCGAGCCCAACGCGACGGCAACGAAGGACGGCGTCATGAACTTCTCATGCGCCACCTCGAAGTCCCACTTGGTGAACGGATTGCCCGGCACGCCTTTGATCTTCAGGCTGACGGGAAACGTCGGGGCCTTGAGCGTCTGGTCGACGACGATCGAGGCCTGGCGGTCGTTCACCAGAGTACCCATCGGGCGCACCGACTCGCCGATCTTGAACGAGCGTGAAACGCTCGCCATGAAGTGCAGCACGCGGCCGATGGTCGTTGGCAGCGCCGTATTGCCGGACATCATCATGGGGTGACCAAAGGCGACCAGCTTATCCCCTTCGACGCGAGTGACGGTGCCAAGGCCCATGCCGCTCATATCCCCACGGATCAACTCGACGCCGACTGCGCCGCCGTCTTCGAAGCGAGTCGGCGCTCCCGGCTGAACGCCCGAGCTGCCTCCCGCTTGCAAAGGCTCCAAGCCCAGAGGGGCGAACAGCTCACGCGCAACTTCAATCGCGCCGGTCGTCATACCGCCGATCATGATCGGCGTCGTGACGGGGCGTACGCCCGTCGTCTCACTCGGTGCCTTGGCCGCTTTTGCCTTGCCGATTTGCTCGGCGTGCTTCTTCAGATCGTAGTCTTGAATCTTGCCTGCGAAGCGTTGCTGAGACCCAGTCTTGCGCAGCGCCTGCTTGGCTTTGCCCGCCGGCGGTTTAGGCAACGCCAGCAGCGGCCAACCGTCGATCTCCTTCGGCAGCGGGCGCACGAGGTCATCGAGCATCAGCCCGATCGGCGTCACGCCAGCGACTGGCTCACGGCCGAAGGTCCAGCCGTACGCGTACGCGCCGATCATCTTGTTGTTGATGTAGATGGGGCTGCCGCTCATGCCCGCGACGACCTTCGCGACTTCGAGCCGCGGGTGGATCGTCTTGATCAGGATCAGCTCCTGGCGCGGCTGAAAGTTCTTGAGGACGTCGATGACCTCGACTTCGAACTTCTCGGGCTTCGTGCCCTTGAACACCGTCAGGCCGTAGCCTTTCATTCCTGGCTTGATGTCCTTGACCGGCATGACATCCGGTCGTGACGTGAGGCCATCCGCCTTGGCTGACCGGAGACCGATGGGAAGTGGAGCCAGCAGGCCAATGACGGCCGCAGCCGCAATGAATGTAGTCGCCCTCAAAGTGCGCTGAGCATACCACCAGGCTCGCAATGGCAACCGGAAAGCGCATCGGCGGGTTGATGCTGACCCGCCGGCTCCCAGAGCGCGTGGAATTGAGCGCGTTTCTAGACCCACTCGCACCGCGCGCAGCGCGCTGTCACGGTTCAACTTGGTGAGTTGCTGCCCTACCGCCAACGGCGCTCGACTCCTGAGCCTCACCTGAGCTAGTGCGGTGGAGTGCGTCGCAGAGGCGCGCGGATTGGGCTCCACAACGGGCCCCAAGGCACGGCTCCGAGGAAGCATGGATTGGCTGATCGTGATCACGCTCGCTGCGTCGTTTGGCGCGCTGGTCACCAGTCATTTGACCCTTTGTGTGGGCTTGGCGAGACGCGAGGGATTATGGCGCGGCGCGCTGGCGTTCTTGGTTCCCCCACTCGCGCTGGTTTGGGGCCTCACCCACCGCCTACGTTTGAGGAGCGCGATCTGGCTTACCTCAGCCGTGCTCTACGTCGTCGCGCTGATCGCGGCGAATTCGGGGATCTAGAGCGACCGGAGAGTGCTCATTTGCGCACGGGCATCTCTTTGGTGAGCGGGTGCATGCGTTGGAAGCCTTCGAGCACCCAGCGATCGCGGAGCTTCTTGGCCAACGCTTCTTCGTCCCGCCAAGGAATCGCGACGGCGTAGATCAGGCACGCGTCGGGGTAGACATCGGGGTAGGCCGCCCAAGCACCGGAAAAGAACTTCCGCTCGAGGCCTAGGTCGACGTAGCCATCGACAGACTTCACGAGCATGGGCTTTCCGCGATACTCGCGGCGTTTGGTTCGCAGCGGACTGAGTCCGACTTCGAATGCCTCGACCTTCGGCCAGCCCCACGCTTCGAAGCGCTTCATGCAGCTCCTCGAGTCGGTGCTCTCACCCGGTGGAACGGGCTGGACGAACAGCAGCGCCATCACGTGGTGATCGTCTCCGTAGCGAAACCCCGTGAAGTGCTTCACACCGAAGAACCGCACCCGCTTCCAATTCTCCCAATCCGGAGTTGGCGCGTGGATCTGGTCGTCTTTGTCGTTCCGAGAACCCCAGGGCGCCTCCAGGAGCCGAGCGAGTGCCGCCCGATGGGGATCGTGGGCGTCGCCGCCAGGTTCAGCAACGCTCACGGTCGCGGGCTTCGGAGGCGCGCCGGGGGGCTGTCGAGCGCCGGCTCCCCCACCACAAGCAGAGAGCACGAGCGCCAGAGCCAACACCCCGACACCACGTGCCCACATCGGCCCAGCGTAAAACACGTCGACTTGCGAGTGCTGCGACGCGTTCACGCGGGTTCCCCCGGGAACGCGGGACCGTCTGCTGCGCAGGCCCGCCGCATCTCGCCAATGTAGCACCTGGCGCACCCCAGATCTTTAGAGCAAGGCGCAAGCGAGCTTCGCGCGCTCGGTGGCGAACTCAGGGCGAAAAGAAGCACCGAGGGTAGACGGAAGTAGTCCCGGAGCGAATCAAATCGCCCAAAGAACGATGCCAACGCACCTCCCCCGACAGACGCCTCTCCCGATCGGGGTAGCGGAACTTTCAGAGACCTGCGTACCCTTTGACGTTGGGGAAACCGGCGACTCACGACGCCGGGACGAAAGGACTGCCATGAACATCACCAAGCTCATCAAGCTAGCAACCGCGGTCAGCGTGTTGTCACTTGCTGGCTGCCCGGGCCCTGGACCTGGGCCCAACCCACCCCCGCCACCGGATGCCTTCGCGAATGAGAAGTGCGATCCGAATCAGATGAACCGTGCGGAACCACTGATCGTCGATTGGGGCGGCAAGGACCGAGTGAACCTGGAAGCAGCGATGCGTCAGGGTGTCGCCGTCGTTTCGTACAGCTGCAACGCGATCAAGCTGTTGCCGAACTGCCGCGTGAAGGGTGACTACGGCTTCATCGGTGTTTCCACGAAGCAGGAGAAGCTGAGCCTCAAGGACCAGTCAGAGATCGTCGCCAACCTGCCGTTGACGGGCATGGCGTTGATCGCGAAGGCCGGCGGTCAGCTCAAGCAAGGCTCCGGCATCGACGTCCAGCTGATCATGGTCGGCAAGAAGCGCACTGCCATCAGCGATGTCGAGAAGGTCAATCTCGAGGGCGAGTGCGACGGAGCGACCCATTTCGTTCAAGGGGCCACCGTGGGCGCGTTCATCGTCAGCACGGACTCTGCGGCCCTTGGCTCCGTGATGGCTGAGGTCATGGGCGCCAGCGGAAGCGCCTCTAGCTCCAAGTCCAAGCAGAGCCAAGTCGTCGACGGCCAGCCGGGCGAGTGTGACAAAGCAAACCCCGACGCTGACCATCCGCCGTCCCAGTGCCAGTCGGCGATGCGTCTGGACCTGGTGAAGATCTCAGGCATTGGGGAAGACGCCGCCAAGCCGAAAGAAGATGGCGCTCTCGGCGAGAGCCAGACCCACGGCAAAGACGTCGCGACGTGTCCGCCAGGACTCGTACTGAGCGGCGGCAAGTGCACCAAGAAGAGTTCGGTCGTCGCGAACTACGAGTGCAGTGGAAAGGACGAGGCGGAGTGCGCCGCCCAGTGTGGCAAGGGCAACTTTGCGAGCTGTCGCTTGCAAGGGCTCCTGCAGGAAGACGGTGGCCGCTACACCGACGCGACCAAGAGCTACCTCGTCGCGTGCAAGGGTGGGGACGCCATCGCCTGCTCGAACGCGGGCTACATGTATCGCACGGGTCGCGGCGTCGCGAAGGCAGACGACACCGCTGCGAAGCTGATGGCGCTCGGTTGCGAAACCGGTGACGCGCGCGGATGTACCGACCTCGGCTACTACTACGAGAAAGGGATCGGCGTTGCAGCCAGCGACAAGGAAGCGGCGAAGCTCTACAAGCGCGGCTGCGACGGTGGAAACCTGACAGGTTGCGCCAACTACGCCTACATGCTCAACACGGGCACTGGCGTGGACAAGGACCACACGCAAGCAGCGGTCTACCGCCGACGCGCGTGCCTTGCTGGCAACGCTCGGTCCTGCAGCGACCTTGGATACCAGTACGACCGCGGCGAAGGCGTGCCGAAGGACCTAGCAAAAGCCCAGGCGCTCTACGTCCAGGCTTGCGACGGTGACAACGGGATCGGCTGCACCAACGCCGGCATCACCTTCGAAGAAGGCGAACGCGCCGACGTCTCGCGCGCAGCCACCTACTACCAGAAGGGCTGCAAGCTGGAAGCCAGCACCGCGTGTCGTTTGCTCGGTGGGCTCTACCAAACCGGGCGCGGCGTAACGAAGAGTTCGGATCTCGCGCGGGCCTCCTTCAAGAAGGCTTGCGAGCTCGGGGACTCGGAAGGCTGCAAGCTCGAGAAGACCATAGGCACTTCCACCGCCAAGGCCGTGGCGCCGTTCAAGCCGGGCTCGCGAGTGCGTGCGACCCGCAGCTACGACGGCAAGATCGTGGCCGGAATGACGGGCACCTACTACGGAACCAATGGCTCGGAACCACCCGCCTTCGTGATCTGGGACAAGCAAATCGGCGCGAACCCGGTCTACTACACCGATGAAGGCGCACCGCCCGGGAAGAACGACCACGCCTACTGGGTCCCGTGGGACGTGCTCGAGCGAGCCATGGGCGCCGGCAGGCGCGTGCGCGCGACCCGTGACTACGACAGCAAGATCACCAAGGGCATGCTGGGCACCTACTACGGAACCAACGGCGGGGACCCGCCAGCGTTCGTCATCTGGGACAAGCGGATCGGCGCAAACCCGGTCTACTACACCGCGGAAGGCGCGCCGGCCGGCAAGAACGACCACGCCTACTGGGTGCCGTGGGACACCATCGAAGAGGTGCTCAAGCCGGGGACCCGCGTGGTCGCGCTCAAGAGCTACGACGGCAAGATCACCAAGGGCATGGAGGGGGTCTACTGGGGTACGAACGGCAAGAACCCGCCAGCGTTCGTGGTGTGGGACAAGACCATCGGCTCGGATCCCTACTACTACTCCGATGAGGGAGCTCCGCCCGGAAAGAACGCCAACGCCTACTGGGTGCCGTGGGATGTCATCGATGAAGCGCTCCCGGGCGGCACCCGCGTGATCGCGACCAAGAGCTACGACACCAAGATCAAACGCGGCATGATGGGCACGTACTACGGGACCAACGGCGGCAACCCACCGGCGTTCGTGCTGTGGGACGACTACATCGGCGTCAACCCGGTGTACTACACGGGCGGCGGCGCCCCGCCTGGCCGCGATGGCTACGCCTACTGGGTCGACTGGGACGTGATCAAGCAGGCGTTCATCCCAGGTCGCAAGGTGAAGGCCATGCGCAGCTACGACGGCAAGATCAACGTGGGCGACGTGGGCGTGTACTGGGGCACGAACGGCGGAAACCCGCCAGCGTTCGTGCTGTGGAGCAAGACCATCGGCGCAAACCCGGTGTACTACACCGACGAAGGCGCACCCCGCGGAAAGAACAAGAACGCCTACTGGGTACCCTGGAACGTGATCCAGCCGCTCAACTACTGAGCAACGGATCACCAAAGCAGAACGGCGGGCCGCATCGCGCACCCGCCGTTCTCACGTTTGTCCCTCCCCCAAGTCCAATTCCGCAGGGCAATTAAGATGTAGTTCGAGGCGGAGACAGCACGCTAGGCTCCGAGCGAGCTCTGAGGTTTGTGGGGGTGAGGAACGGCGCAGCCCGCCGCGTCGCA
>JBFXBK010000488.1:0-6069 GCA_050183255.1 Polyangiaceae bacterium
CTCGTCTTGTACTTGAGCAGCATCCGACCGGCACGCTCGACGCCGATCAACGTTCCACACTGCACACAGCGCCACGGGCGCTGCCCTCCAGATTGCTCCGCCACTTGCTTCCTCCTGCCGCCACTCGGCGACTCGTTTGGCAAAGTGGAGTCTCCTCATCGGGAGGGACTTGGGAGCGGCAAGGGAGCGTAAAGCGAGGGACCCGCTAGCTATCGAGTGGCGCGAGCACCGCCCAGCGCGACAGTTGATCCGGGCGGAACTGCCAGCGGTTGGGATGATCCTGGTCGCCACGAATCGTGTGGATCGCGCGCCATGAGTAGCGCGCGAGCCGGACGTCGAGCTTCTTTCGCGCGCGCTCGATCAACCGGTCCATGTTGTTGAGGCTCAGCGAGTCAAACTCACCCGCACGCAGCGGCCGCCCCGTTCGTACCAGCTCGATGATCGCCTGGGCTTCGTTGTGCGTGAGGAATTCGAGGACGAAGCTGTCCCCGTCGCGACGTCCTCCACGATAGCGAGAGCCATCCGAGGTCCGAGTCGCATCGAGGAACAGGTCCATCGACTCGCTCTGCGCGATGACGTCGTTGTACCCGTTGACCGTGAGCTCGCGCGTCCCCGCTTCGCAGTAGAGGATGCAAGTCGACGTGACTGAAGTCCCGCTAGGCAGCTCGGCCTCCGTTTGCGATCGCGGAACTGTGACCACCGGCACGAGCCCTCGCTCACCAAGCTGAATCGTGTCGGCGAGCACGACGATCTCGACTCCCTCAGGCGTGAGCCCCTGACGCAGAACCGGCTGTAGAGCGCGGGCGGTCGGCACCAGCACGCGTGCGCTCCGCAGCGAGTTGAGCCAGAGGTCGAAGCCCGGCAGCGCTGGGGACTGAGCGAGGAACACATCGGCACCGTCCCGGTCGCCGAGGTGCTGCACCTCGGGGAAACCTGCGGCGATTGGGCTTGCAGCGCCACGCACGTCGAACGCGCGTCGTAGCTGACGGATGAAGCCGTAGTTCGAGAAGACCAGCTCCTCAGCTTCCGCCTCGGTCAGCTCGAGTGTCTCGCACTGCTCACCCTCGCTGTTCCCGCACACCGCGAGCAGCGGGCGCGTTCGACTGAGGAGGTTTGGAACGACTTCACGGGGACACGTGCGCCCGTAGCAGCCATCGCACGGAAACACGGACGACAGGCCGTTGGGCACCAACAGGCCAGCACGCAGGAGGCGAGCGGCCGCACCTTCGCCAACAAGCCCATGCCAAGCACGGGCAGGCAGCCTCGGTGGTGTCGCTCCCTCCAGCAGCTCAAGGAGCTTGGAGAGCGGCATAAGAAAGTCTCTAGGCAGTCAAGGCGAGGTCAGCCTCGGGCAGGCTCATGAAGCCCGCTTCGAGGAGGTACTCACGCACGAGGTCCGCGTTCACGCGGCGATCGAAACACCAATGGTTGGGCACGCGGATGTCGAGACGCATCGGGCGTTTCCGCCCTGTGATGGTCAGGTCCAACCGGAATGCGGTCACCACCCCCTGTTGACGGACGAGCAAGCCAAGCCCGCTGTCGAGCTGTGCGCTCAGGTCAGGGCCGGTCCAGGTGATCGCTTGACCCAACGTCGCGCGGCTCACCACCGTCAGCTCGCGCAGGACCACGCGCTCCACACCGGGCACGCCGTAGGTGTCGACGGCCGCGCTGCCGAGGTCGAGCAGTGGCTGCCCGCTGAAGACAGGAGCCGCACGGAAATGTTCCGCGTCGCCCCAGAAAGCTTCTCCGATCGCGTCACGATACAGGTTCTGCTCACGGGCAAACTGCGCGTTCACGGCGAGGCGCCCGGTGTTGCGGTCGAAGACGATCAGGTCGTGTTTATCGGGTACGTAGATCACTCGTCCACGCTGCTCATCGGTCTCTATCGCTCCCTGGTTGCGCATTGGTCGACCGTGGATGATGAGAAAGCGCACCTCACGCTCAGTCTCGAGGATGCGCACGTCACAGAACGCGGTGCGGTTGCGTTCGGAGAACCACCGGCCGAGCCGCTCAGCGAACGGTCGTCGCCCGTGTTCCAACGCCGCAACACTAGGACCGCGCGAATCCTTCCCCACGAACTCAACGAACCGTCGCGCGTCTGCAGCTCGGGAGCGCACGTGTGCTGCCTCGAACAGATCGCGGTGGTCGAGGTACGCGAGCAACGCCAGGTCCTGCGGCGTGATCCAATCAGGATGCACGCCGCGACTCCTCACCAACGAGACGACCGAGTCGCTGCTGTGGTCGTTCGCGAGATCTCCCACCGCCATCAGCGCCTGTCGCAGCTCGACAGGCAGCGCAGGGTTTTCGGAGTTCAGGCAGCGGTACAGCCGTCCGAACCAGCGTTCGTCGGTCGCGATGTCGGTCGTCGGGACGCCGTGCCCTTCGAGGAACGTGGCGTACGGCCGAAGCAGACGCAGGAGCAGCGCGGGACTGAAGGACTCCAGCTGCTCAAGCGACATCACCTCGAAGACGGCGCCTTCTGCGACGCTAGTTGCAGAGGACAACGGGGACACCGAATCGACAAGCATGAGGGATTCATCTCCGACGACAGTTCCGCGGGCGGTCCGACGAGCGCATCCCCCCGACGCGCGTCAACTACCCGAAAGGTATCGGCTATCTGCACCCACAGACACATCACGCGCAAGTACATTTGGTGCTCGCGTCACCTCTTCGGTAAGGCAGGCGTACGAACCCGCAGCGAAACAGCTGTTTCGCTCTGAGACATTCTTTGTCGCATAGCGGTCAGTTCCGCGCGGACTCAATGTCGGTCGCAAAGTCGACCCGAGCGGCCGAGAAAATTCGACACCAAGGCGCGCACTTTGATGTCCCATTTCGGAAACAGGGTGGCCTTGCCTAGAGGTGACCCACTCCGATCTAAACCAACGACCGACCCTCCGTCCGTATCAACTCGAAGCCATCGAACGCCTCGACCAGCGCGTCGCTGCTGGCGTCCGGCGCGTGTGCCTCGTCGCCCCGACGGGCGCCGGGAAAACGAGCATCGCTAGCTCCTTGATTCTGCGCGCCATCGAACGCGGAGAGCGCGTGGTGTTCCTCGCCCACCGACGCGAGCTCATCAGCCAGGCGTTCAAGCGCCTGCTCGACTTCGGCCTTCCCGGGAGCTGCGTCGGCATCCTCATGGGGAGTGATCCACGACGCCGACCTGGAGCACCAATCCAAGTCGCGAGCGTCGACACCTTGCGGAATCGCAGCAAGCCCATCGCGGATGTCGTGTTCACCGACGAGTGTCACCGCGCGACGGCCAAGTCGTATCGGAACATCGCGGCCTGCTACCCAGAGGCACTCCACATCGGGCTCACCGCGACGCCCTACCGCGCGAACGGCAAGGGGCTCGGCGACGCTTACGACGAGCTCGTCGTTGTGACGTCCCCGAAGCGGCTCATCGCTGAGGGCTACTTGGTCGAGCCGCGCGTGTTCACCGTCCCCAGGGCAGAGCAGCCGGACCTTCGGGGAGTGCGCGTCGCTCGTGGTGACTATGCCTCCGAGCTGCTCGAGCAAGCGATGAACCGGCAATCACTCGTAGGCAACATCGTCGAACACTGGAAGAAGCACGCCGACGGGATCCGAACCGTCGTCTTCGCTGTATCGGTCGCGCACTCGAAGCACATCACTGAGCGCTTCCGGGAGGCAGGAGTCGCGGCCGAGCACCTGGACGGGATGATGGCTACGGACGATCGCGACGCTGTGTTGCGACGTCTTGGCGAAGGCACGACTCGTGTAGTCACGAACGTCGGCGTTCTATGCCTAGACCAGAGCACTGAAATTCTCACTCGCTCAGGATGGGTGGGCATCGACGAGATGACCGACGACCACTTGGTGGCAGGGTGGCGCGACGGGGTGGTCGAGTTCGAGCGTCCCAGGGAGGTTCATCGTCGCGGCCGCATGCCGGGCGAGCGGATGGTGTGTTTCGATGGCTACTCCACCAGCTTCCGGGTAACCGAAGGGCACAACGTCGTCTGTCGCGGTCGACAAGCCTGGTTCAAACAACCTGCACGAAACGTCGTCGGCAAAGGAGTCGCCGTCCCGGTTAGTGGTCAGGCAGCTCCATGCGAAGCCGCTCCCGTCCCGCAGCGTCGATGGACTCGAACGTCGATTCGGAAGGCGATCAGTCACACCAAGTGGAACGTGCGGCATCTCGAGGGGAGACATGAGCTGGATGCTGGTTCCGAAGCCAAGTGGAGAGTCGCGCGCAGCGTCATGCTCAGACGCAGAGAGCCTCCGGAACTGACGACGGATGAGTGCTCATTCATCGGTTTCTGGCTCGGAGATGGCAGCTTCGCCCGGCTCAAGCGGGGTGGCATCGAGTACAAGCTGTTCGAGTCTTCCAAGAACGACTTCATCGTACGCTGGATCGATGGTCTGGTTCAGCGACTCGGATTCTCCTTCATCAGGAGGGAGCTCGCGCCGCACGAGCCTTGTTCCGAGGTGAAGTATCGCCGCACGCACCCATGCTACATGTGGTGTTTTCCTCGCGGCACCGGAGGTGGGACCCAAGCCCGGTTTGGTCTGTATGAGCTTGAACCGTACCTGGTCCGGGGCGGGACGGATCTCTACTGGAGTTTGACCGAGTCGCAGTTCGAGGCACTCCTTCTGGGTCTTTGGTTGTCGGATGGCAATCACGGCACCGGGTCTGACTCGCTGCCTCGGAGCTTCTGCATTCACAACGCGAACAAGAGGATGCTCGACCTACTCCAAGGCATCGCAAGCTGCCGCGGTTACCGATCTCGACTGTCCAAAGCCAAGCAAGACGGCAACTGGATCCTGGCGTTGTCAAAACGCTCCGTATTCAAGGCCGAACGTCGTCGTCCTCAATTCGAAGCAGGATGGCAACCCGAACGCGTGTGGTGTGTCACGACCGATGCCGGCAGCATCATCACGCGTCGCAACGGCCGCGTGTGCGTGCTTGGAAACTGCGAGGGCTGGGACCAGCCTTCGGTGAAATGCGCAGTGCTCGCTCGCCCCACGAAGTCCACCGGGCTCTACCTGCAGCAAGCAGGACGCATCCTTCGACCGTGGGAAGACCACCCGGCCATCATCCTCGACCACGGCAGATGCGTGCTCGAGCATGGGCTTCCGCAGGACGACCGGGAGTTCTCGCTCGAGGGGAAGAAGAAGCGCGCGGGCAAGCCAGGTGAAGCACCCGTGCGTGTGTGCCCGGATTGCAATGCGGTCGTGCACATCAGCATCCGCATCTGCCCTGAATGCGGCGCGGAGCTCTTCAGCGAACGGGACATTCCCGAGGAGGCGCACGGCGAGTTGGTCGAGGTGACGGAGGTGCCAGCGAAGAAGCCAAAGAAGCGCCCCTACCGCTCCATCTACGACGAGCTGCGCGTCGCAGCCCGAAGCCACCAGAGCCTCGACTGGGCAGCGGTCGAAGAGTGGGCTTGAGCCACTCTCGCTTCCCCATCGGGCGCTCGCTCGCGCTTTGCCCCTCGAGGATGCCGAGGTTGGGTTGAACGCGTTCGTCGAATACGAGCGAGCTCCGTTCGTGGCGGTCGAGCCGCGGGAAGTGGTCGTCGCGGTCGCGCCCGACAAGTTCTCGAAGGGGATCAAGCCGGGACGCACGGACGTGCCGCATCCGTATCGCATCGTGGAGCTCACTGAGGCGCTCGAGCGAGAGTATCGATCTGACGCGCACCTGGTGACCTACTGCGCCCCAGGTCACGAGCGGCAGCCGCGCATCAACAAGGATGGGCTGTCCCTGTTCGATGGCGCGCTGCAGGTCGACTGCCTGTTCTGCGACGTGGACAACCCCGACCACGCGGGATGGACCGATGAGCTGTTCGAGGCGGCGCGGGAGCAGGACGCCACGACCCCTGCGCTGCAGCACGCCGGTGTCTACTACACGGCGCACGGGCGACGCATCGTCCAGCCGCTCGCGGAGCCCATCGCGGTCAGCGAGGTCGAGACTCGTCTCTACGGCTGGTTCAAGGTGCTCGAGCTCCAAGGGATCGCCGTCGACTGGGCGTGCCGCGACTGGACGCGGCACTTCCGCCTGCCTCACGTCGTGCGCAATCGAAAGGCGGAGCGCTCGCGCTGTGTGGACCTCGA
>JBFXBK010000489.1:0-5990 GCA_050183255.1 Polyangiaceae bacterium
CACGGATCTGAGTGACGCCGAGGTCGCCGAGCGGCTCGTGGAGGAAGCCTCCCTCGTGCTGCGCGATCGCAGCGCCGACTTCTTGGGCATCGCAGAGGTCCAGATGCTCCTCGACCAGCTGGAACAAGTCGCCCCGGCAACCGTGCGCCAGGTCGTGCCCAAGCCGGTCACCTTGCCCTTGCTGACCGACGTGCTCCGCCGCCTGCTGGAAGAAGGCGTGAGCATTCGCGATCTCAAGGGCGTGCTCGAATCCCTGAGCCAAGTCGCGAACACCGACAAGGATCCGCTCAACCTGACCGAGTTCGTGCGCTCACAGATGCGCCGCACGCTGACTCATGAGCTCACCCAGGGCGCGCCCGAGCTAGGGGTTCACGTGCTCGATCCCCAGATCGAAGAATCGGTGCGCTCAGCCATCCAGCGCACGACCGCCGGTGCCTTCCTCACGCTGTCTCCCGCCGCCGGGCGAGACATCGTGACCGCGATCCGGCGTGCGGTGCGTGGCGCCGCCACCCCAGGAGAGCACGTGGTGATCCTCACCCAGCCCGACATCCGGCGCTTCGTGCGTAAGCTGGTCGAGACGGATCTGCCCGAGGCCCGTGTCGTCAGCTACGCGGAGCTGCTCCCCGAAGTGCGCCTGGAGACGCTGTCGCGGGCGAGCCTCGCTGGACTCTGACTTGCTGCGCCTTGATCCCCGCGGATCACACGCCGCGGGGGTTGCGCTGCATCTGCATCTTGCGCGGCACCTTGCCCGACTGCTCGAGGAGCTTCTTCGCCTCCTTCTGCAGCAGCGGGTGCGACTTCTTCTCGAGAAAGCTCGCGAGCAAGCGGAAGTCTTGATCCAAGAGCTTCTTGAGCTCACGGCGCATCGGCTTCAGCTTGTTGGTGTGGGCGAATGCGTACGCGCGAGCCCGATGGAGCTGGGGCGCGACGGGCTCGAGCTCTTCGTCGGCCACGTCGAAGAGGTCCAAGGTGTCGACCGCCTTCTGGGCAGCGCCGGTGCGCGCCCAGGCTTCGCTCACCACCGCGCCGATCATCGCGCGGCTCTTCACGTCTTGATGACGACTCAGGTCAACACCGTCGGCCAGCTCTCGAGCGCGCTGCGGCTGACCCAGCATCAGGTGGATCATCGCGCGTTGAGCCCGTGCTTCGTCGGCGATCGGGGCCATCACCTTGCCCAGATCGATCTGCTCCAGGGTCGCTAGCGCGGCCTTGGGATCTTCCTGCATCTGCAGCTGCGCCTTGGCGAAGATGGCCGCAGGGTCCTTCTTCTTGAACTGGGTCTCGAGCTTCTCCATCGCCGCCGCGCGGCCCTCGGCGTCTTCAGCGCCGGCCAGGATGCTCGCGACGCCCTTCGCCTTCTTGGCCTGGTTCAGCGCCCAGAGCACCATGCCGGCGATCGCCAGCGTGACCACGCCCGGGATCACCAGCGCAACCGTGATGGTCGTCTTGCTGGTGGAGAAGCCAGCCACCAAGATGCCGATCGCCCACACACCCACGACCGGGATCGCGAGGCGCCCAAACATCTTCTTCAGGTTCTCGGCGCTCAGCGGATCCGGCGCCTCGGCGCGCTTGACCGCAGGCGCTTCCTTCAGCTGCTTCTTGAGCGCCTTGCCGCTAGAGGTCTTGCCGACTCGCTGGAGCTTTCGAGCTTCCTTTGCCACGCGCGGGGCATAGCCCCAAGGGCTCGGCGACGCCAGCCATTCCGGAGCCGGTGTCGAGCCGCCTGCAGCAGTTTTCTCGGGGTTTGGGGGTTAGGCGCCCTGCTCTTCGCCTTCCCCGCCCTCAGTCGTCGCTGGTGGCGGGCGCCGCATCCCCGACGGGAAGAGACTGTCTGGAGCCGCGTCCGGCAACGATTCGAAGCGGAAGTGCTGGAAGATGGACTGCGCGATGGACAGCACCGGCACCGCGAAGAGCGCGCCCCA
Source organism: Polyangiaceae bacterium (assembly GCA_050183255.1). Classification (GTDB taxonomy): domain Bacteria; phylum Myxococcota_A; class Polyangia; order Polyangiales; family Polyangiaceae; genus JAHBVY01. Next base: position 1,923 of record JBFXBK010000489.1, read on the forward strand.
CAGTCCAAAGAAGTGCTCGCCGATGATCAGCGCCAGGACGACGAGCACCGGATGGATCTTCGCGGCCACGCCGATGATCTTCGGGTTCAGCAGGTTGGCTTCGACCTGATGAATACCGATGATCCAGATCAACACCCAGAGCGCCGTCCAGAAGTCCTGAGTGAGCCCGATCAGTACCGCGGGGATCGTGCTGAGAATCGAGCCAAAGATCGGGATCAAGCTCATGATCGCGGCGATCAGCGCCAAAATCGGCCAGTACTTCAGGTCGAAGATCCAAAACCCAATCGCCGAGAGCACACCGTTGACGGCGCAAATGATCAACTGCCCACGTACGACACCGGACAGGCCGCGATCGATGCGCGCGATGAGTCGGTCGAAGCTTGGGCGCGCGCGCGGCGGCGGCAAGGAGCGGAAGAAGCCAACGATGTCTTCCCGCGTGAGCATCAAGTACGCCGCGATCATCAGCGTCATGAACAGCAAGAATATCCCGCGGGAAATTCTGCTCACGATCACCTGGCCCACGCGGATCAGGTCGATCGCGTTGCGCTTGACGTACTCGACGGTCTGGTCGACGCCCTGGCTTAGCAACTGATTGACGCTAAATTTCGCGCCCGGTTCCGGCCGCGGCTGCACTCGCCAGTGCTTCGGACCGTCTTGCACGATGTCGACGCCACCGTGGATGATCACATGGTAGCCACCACCTGGCTGCTGCTGGATCTCGAACGCCGGCTCGTGCTCCTTGTGCTTCTCTGGAGGCGGCTCCTTGCGACCGGTGTCCAGTCGGTCCAGGAAGGCTTGCACGCGGCTCTCGGCGACCGGACCCCATTTCACGGCCAGGTTTCTCGCCATCGCAGGCGTTTCCCGCGACAGCGACAGCGCCTCCTGAAACACCCGGGGAAAGACCAGCGCGCCGAACCCGTAGGCGCCGCCGAAGACGGTCAAGTAGACCAGGATCACCGCCAGTGCCCTGGGGATACGCCGCCGCTCGCACATCGCAACCAGCGGCGTCAGCACGTAGGCCAAGATCAGCGCGACGATGAACGGGAGCAACACCTCCCGCGTGGCGATCAAGAGCGCCGTGACGAGCGCGCCGCTGACGAACAGGAAGATCACCCGGGAGCGATTCCACCCCGGCCGCGAGTCTCGCGCTGGGAAATTGCCACTCGACATATCGTTCATGAGAAACGCCCGCAGCCCAGCTGCTCCTCCCGGGTGCTACACGCTCTCTGGTTTCCAGTCGAGCCGCTTCGGAAAACGGCTGGTTGGTGCGGAGATCTACTTTCCGGTCTTGAAGATGAACGAATCAAGCGCGGGGACGTTCCCCGTACCGACGTTAAGCGCGGAACTCGACGTGGCCCCCACCGCAACAACCTCCTCGCTGTCCAACACGATCACGCGAGTGAGAGCTCCGGTTGGTCCCGAGGGCACCAAATGCCAGAGATAGCCCCCGCTCGAGTCGAGCTTCGTAACCAACGACGACCCTATGCTGACGGGCTGCCCGCCCCAATTCACAGCGTACTTCGCCTGCCCCCCAATCGTCGTCGCGCCACTTGCGCCGACGGCGATTTTGGCCCCCTCGGGATCCGCTGGATAGATGGCGGTTTCCCAGTCTACGTCGAACGTGTTTGGGAAAACCGCATGCAGCCGCATGGCGAACGTTTGAAGTTGCGTCCCGAGAGTCTCGTCGAAATCGACCGTACCAAAGTCCCGTCCGAACGCACCCACAACAGTCAATGAGCCAGCTTTATCCGTAGCCGCCTTGATCGGCTCGACCAACACCTTCTCGTTCGCTGCCAGAATCCGTTGATTCGAGAAGGTGCCGTCGCCTTGTATGCGGAGGATGAATCCCTTGTCGGAGCCAAGGGGCAGTTGAATCCCACCAAGCGCCCCACCGATGCGGCCCACGCAGTAGAAGAACCCAGAGGCGTCCACGACGACATCGTTCACGTGGTCGTTGGCTCCCCCACCGAACATCTGCTTCCAGACAAGGTCGCCCTTCGGAGACAGGCGTGCGACGATCGCATCTTCTCCTCCTGGCTCTAGCTGACCATCTCCGAGGTCAATCGGTGCGACAAGCGAGCCCGCCAAGACTACCCCAGCCTGGTCTGCGGCAAGTGCTCGGAACGCCCGTTGGTTGTACTCGTGGGACCATCTCAGGACCCCTGTAGAGTCGACGGCCACGATCACTGACAGGGTATTCGGGCTCGGGAAAGGCTTCGACTGCTCGGTAAGCACATAGGCACCCCCGCCTGGATCGAGGACGAGTCCCCTGGGCGTTCCTAGCGCGCCCAAGTCGGAGAACCAGGCTTCACGACCGTCATCCTTGAGTTCTGCGACAAAGGTGCTCGGCGGGATGGCGTGGTACGGCTCTCCCGCAAACTCGATGTTGCCGTAGAAGATGCCCGCTATGAGGAGCCCACCGTCCGATTTCGCGACCACTTGCTGTAGAGAGAGACCAGAGAATCCTCGCCCCCAAATCCCGCACTCGAACCCGTCACAATTCTCGTCCGTGTCGCTAGCGGCGCAGTCCTCCGTCGACGGGAGCACCTCACCAACACACGCGCCGTATCCGTTGCCCTGCGAGTCGCAGGTTTGCTTCCCTGCGGCACAGATGCCTGTACCCTCGGTGTTCGCTGGACCTGAATAGCAATCGGACTTCGTATTTGGCTCGCAAGCCATCGCACTCGTCCCACCGCTACCGCTAGTCCCCGCGACGCCGCCGGCCGAGCTTCCTCCGGCGCCACCGCCACCCGTAGCGCCGGAGCCACCGGTCGCTCCGCCTCCGCCCCCCGGAAAGCCAGATCCACCAGTAGTCCCGCCAACACCGGCAGCGCCGCCGCCCGACCCAATACTCGGCCGAAACTCGTCCAACCCGATCAGTTTCGAGCACGCTGGGAGACCACAGCAAAGGGTCAGCGCAGCGACGGACAGCCGACGACTCATCGGCGGCATTCTTGCACGCAAGTCGTCGGGGTCAATGCGCACAAAACACCAGACATGCGGAGACCCACCACGGATCGCTCCGGGTGGGTCTCGTGCGGCGGCTGAAGGTCAGGTCACTGACAGACGTCGCCGCAAGCTCCGGGGAACCCCGTAGCCCCATCGTTGCCCCCGATGGTGCAAATCAGAAGCGTGTAGTAGAGATCAGAGCCCGTTTGGTTCGCATTCTCGCAAGCAGTTACGCAGGATTGGTCGGTGCAATTTTGGTAGCAGGCCTCGAAGTCGATGCACCCTTGATCTGAAGCGCAATCGTTGTACTCGCTGATACAGCAGCCGTTCCATGCGTCGGTGGTGCAGTTGTCGCAAGCAGTCTGCGACGGCGAGCCGAAGCTGCTTCCGCCGTTGTTGCAGTCGTACGCCCAATTCGCGGACTGAATCGTCACGCACTTTCCGCCCGGAACCGGTGTGCTGTTGTAGCTACCGTCCAGCGTCACCTCGGTGAGGGTCACGTTGGAGATGCTACCGGTGGTGCCGGAGACGACGCCGGTGGCGCCGTAGTAGTTGACAGCCGTGAGGTTCATGGAGCCGCTCATCTGGTAGTACTGGATGCGGTTCGTCGTATCCTCGAACACCCGCACGCAGCGCTCGCACGTCCGGTAGTTGTCTTCAGGAGCAGCGCCGAGATCGGCGGTACCGGCAGTGGGGTCGTAGAACTCAATCCGGAAAAAGTCAGTCTCTGCAGTCCCCAGCTCAGGGTCGACATCGCCGGCTACTAGCGAGCCGCTATACGCGGTCAGATTGGAAAGCGTGATCGGCGTACAAGTCGGGCTCATCCCACCCGTGCCGCCGGTTCCACCCGTCGTGCCGCCGGTTCCGCCCGTCGTGCCGCCGGTTCCGCCCGTCGTGCCGCCGGTTCCACCCGTGGTGCCGCCGGTTCCGCCCGTGGTGCCGCCGGTTCCGCCCGTGGTGCCGCCGGTTCCGCCCGTCGTGCCGCCGGTTCCACCCGTCGTGCCGCCGGTTCCACCCGTCGTGCCGCCGGTTCCGCCCGTCGTGCCGCCGGTTCCACCCGTCGTGCCGCCGGTTCCACCCGTCGTGCCGCCGGTTCCGCCCGTCGTGCCGCCGGTTCCG
>JBFXBK010000490.1:0-5957 GCA_050183255.1 Polyangiaceae bacterium
CTGGTGATGTTCGTCCCCCCGATGTCGATCCAGCCAGTGACACGGATCCCATCGGGCACGCTGGTCAGCCCTACGCAGCCGGCGAGGTCCAGCGTGGCGAGGGTGCCGAACCAAGACGGGAGCGACTGCAGATCGATGCAGTTGCGCAAACGTACACGCCCGCTGTGCACGCTCGCCTCCCGAGGCCACTGGGTGAAACGCTTGGACTCCGAGAGGTCCAGGAACCAGGTCTCGAGCCCTTCGGGCAAAGCGTGCAGCGAGTTGCAGTTGCGCAAGCTGATGGCACCTGCCTCGAGCCCCGCTGGGAGGGAACGCAAGTGCTGACAGTTGTCGAGGATCAGCCGCGACTCCACTTGGAGGTCTGATGGAAGCGACTCGAGCGCAGATGAGCTGGCGTCCAGCTCATAGCAAGCGATTCCTTGCGGAAGTGACTTCAGGCGCGTATTCGTGAGGTCGAGGCGCCCGTCAACGGAGAGCGGGCCTGGTTTTCCGGCCTCCAGGTGCGCCCGCGCGGCTTGAGCAGAGAGCGCCATCAGTCGCGGATCGTGCGAATCTCCTCGGGGGAGTACTCGCGTTGACGCCAGATCTTGTAGAAGCCCCGCTTCAGCTGAATCGGTTTGTGTTCTTCATGCACCAGCGTCACGAACTCGTCGGTGACTTCCAACAGAAGGTGCGTCGGCATCTCGTAAAGCGTCGAGCCGTTCACCTCTCGGATTTGATGACGGTGCCCAGTGACCTCGCCGTGGGCCAAGGTGCGGTGGGGGAGCTTTCGCTTCTGCCCCGTCGGCAGCTCCGCGATCTCCTCGATCATGACGTCCCCATGTCTGTACTGCACAGTCACCTCCGGAGCGCGCAGGCTATCAAAGGGGCTTCCTGACTCCCACCGTGAGGCGCGCTGTTTGAGACGACCTCGCGGTAACCGCGCTGTGACAGAGGCGCTCCCAGGGCTCGCGTTTGCTCGATGCGCGACCGCTTCGTCCAGATCCCCGCCTGACCCCCGCTGACCTGATTGGGGTCCCCATTCACACGGGAGGCACCAGCTTTCAGGGCTGCAATGTCGCTCGTTGCCTGCGGGCTACGCTGGGGGCGTCGTCTGGAGGCTACGCTTGGCAGAGAGACTGGAGCATTTCTGCGAAGAATCTGCATGGAACGCGGCTTGCTCAATGGGCGGCATGCAACGCGAAGACACTCCCCCCTCGACCCGCGGCCGGTCCGCGGGTAGCCAGGCCATCGAGAGCCTGTTCAGCCAAGACCTGGAAGTCGACGTCACCGAGCACAGCCAGGCAAACTTCTACGCCAGCCTCGAAGACAAGCAGCCCCGCGGTGTCTTCGTAGCGACCTGGCTCACGCCCGCCATCGGCAGCAAGGTGCGTGTGACGTTGACCCTCGCCGACATCGAAGAGTTCGAGTTCGAAGGCACGGTTGAGTGGACTCGGGACACACTCCGCTCAACCACCTGGCCTGGCGTTGGCGTACGCTTCCCAGCGATCCCGTCCGACGTGCGTGCCGCGGTCCGGCGCTTCGCCGAACAGCGGGGACCGCTGCTGTTCGAGGCATAATTCCTTGCGGAATTTATCAGTTGGGGGCAGCAGCCCCGCGGGACCTGGGGTGAAGAGCCCACTCGACGAGTGGAGGGCATGTCGGAGAACCAAGAGTATTGCTGCGATGCGACCACGTTTGCGGAGGATCTGGCCCATCTTGCAGCCGCCCGACCGAGAAACACTGCAGGGTCGCTGTCAATTTCCGCAGTGGATTGTACCTCGCGTGGATGACCTGACCGAAGCACGCTTCTTGCTTCGATCGCAGCATGAAGTTCCCCTCCCCTACACGCACCGCCTCCGCACTACCTCGGCTCACTGGCTTGGGTGTGCTGCTCCCCGCCCTGTGTTTGGCCGCTTGCAGCAGCGACTCGAACGTCGGTGATAGCGGCGGCAGCGGCGGCTCCGCACAAAGCGGATCTTCGCAAGGCGGGTCTGCACCGGGAGGCTCAGGGCAGGGAGGCTCAGCACAAGGCGGATCGGCGCAGGGAGGCTCGGCGCAAGGCGGTTCGAGCGCTGGGGGGAGCGCCCAAGGCGGGTCGCTGAGCGGCGGCACCAGCAGCGGCGGCAGCGGAGCAGGTGGCACTGAGCTCTGCGACGGCGCTGCGCTGACCCAGTGGGAGCAGATGATGCTCGACGCGCACAACCGCTGGCGCGGCTCCGTCGATCCGCCAGCGAAGGATATGTATCGCGTTCACTGGGACACCGAGATCGCCAAGAACGCCGCCGCCTGGGTCAAGAGCTGTGACCCGGACTGGCCGCATTCCCCCGAGGAAACGCGAACGAACGTCGGCGGCTACGACGTACTCGGGGAGAACCTCTCCTACTGCGGTGGCACCGGGTGCGCAGACGATCCCAACATCACCGACGGCAGCGGCAAGGGGGACGGCGAAGGCTGGTGGGAAGAGCGCAACGACTACAGCTGGGCGGACGACAGCAGCAACGGCGTGACCTCCCACTACACTCAGATGGTCTCCTCCAACGTGTATGCGATCGGCTGCGCGACTCAGCGCTGCGACGCGCCCGGTCCATACGGCTGGGACGGTGAGTGGTGGTGGACCATCTGCCAGTACGGCCCGCGCGGTCAGGGCTACTGGGTCGGAACGAAGCCTTACGAAGCCGGGTCAGGCGGCTTGGTCGAGCCGCCTGCGTCGGTCTACGATCAGCATCCCGGCCTGTGCGGCCCCTGAGGCACGCAACGCGACAAACTTGGCTGAGGCATTGCGTCCGGCTGTCACACACCGGCGAGGCGTCTGGGTCGACGCACAGCGGGGTGAAGCGCGACGCGCAGGGCCCGGATCGCGTGTTTCAGCCGCGGAAACGCCTAGCGAACCCGCTGGCACGTCGGTTGCTCTTTATCTGATTCAACGACGGCGCTCTCCGCGGAGCGCTCAACCCTGAATCACAGACGCCGTGCGGATGCGCGGCGATTCGAGAGGAGCACACCATGCTAGGTTGGACACTCACCTTCTTTTTGATCGCACTCGTCGCCGCGTTCTTCGGCTTTGCTGGCATCGCAGGTGCCGCCGCAGGCATCGCCAAGATCCTCTTCGTCGGCTTCTTGATCCTCGCGGTAATCAGCCTGTTCACGGGCCTTGGTCGACGCACGGTCTAGCAATAGCGCACGCGACATGAGCCAGAGCCAAGAACCGCTCTTCAACGTGAAGGGAGCGCGGTTCCTGGCTCTTTGCTATTTCGGGGCGTGCTATTTCGGGGCGAGAGCAGCTCGACTACTTGCAATCTGCGGGGCAGTTGCAAGTGTCTTCACCGAGGCCGCAGGTGCCATCGCCGCACTTGGCGCACACGTTGGCGTCCGGTGCTGAAGCGCACTCCTGCTTGTCCACGGTCAGAGCGACTTGCACCAGGCCCTCGCAACACGGCGGGTCGAATGTCTTGCCGCTGCGCTGGTTGCCCTCTGCGACGCAGCCTGTCGACTGCTTTTCCGCGAGGTCACGCGGCACGCAGTTGCTGCCTTGGATCTCCCCCGGCCGACCACAGCAAATGCGCGTGCCGTGCGCGTCCTCACAGGGCCCTTCTGGCCCTTTTGCCGCGCCGCCCCCAGCGCCGGGCTGACAAGCGACGACGCCGAACAGCACCAAGAGACAAGCAATCCAGCACTTCATCGCGACCAAACGCTCCGTTGAAAGCTACCTTACAGCGCGCCCGAACCGAGCCTAGCGCCGCTCCACCTTGGGAGTCTGCGCTTTGATTTCGACGGGCAGGGACAGTGTCACCGGTGCGCTGTGCCCCGTTGGGCCGATGTTCGCGCCGCGGATGGCAGCAAGCAAGCAGGCGCTCAACGGCGATTTCCGCATCGACTCCGAGGTCTGCTCCTCATCGATGGTGACCGAGGTGATCTGCCCGGAGGGGTCGACGACGAAGCGAAACACGACGCGCCCGGCGAGTGAGGGGTCGGTGCTCAAGGCTTTGCTGTAACAGCCACGAAGCCGCGCATTCAGTTTAGCGATCTGCGCCGCGACTTCTGACCTGAACAACCTGGGTTGGGGCGAGCCATCATTCGGGCCACGCACCGTCGGTGCGCGTCCCGACTCGAGTCCGTACGGGGCAAGCTCCCCGATCGCCAGACCATCATTCGCCAGACCATCGTCCTCAGGGCTGTTTCCCGGAGGATTTTCTGGAGGGTCTGAACTGGATGCTGAGGCGCGCTCTGACTCCACAGGATCTGGGGACGCATTCGGCTCCGGCGCAGCCGACGCGGATGCTACAGGTCGCGCGTCGTCGGGAGCGACTCCAGGCGCACGGGCTGAACAACCCCCCAAAACGCACACGCACGCAATTAGCGCTGGCAGCAGCTGCATCGGGCTTGAGCCTAGCCTGACTGCAGACTCGACGCGGCCAAGAACGACACGCGGGCCACCACAGAGAAAGGGCTTCTCTCAGCGGCCCGCGCGCGCGGGGTTCCGTCGAATCCGGACGTGAGCATTACATGTGGGCGGGAGCGGCGGCCTGTCCCTTGGTCGTCTCGCTCTTCACCGCGAGACGGTCGAAGACGTCTTCAGCAATTTCAACCTCCGACTTGCTCTCCGTCGACACCATGATGACGGTGCCGCCCTTCTTGAGGACCTCCTGGCCAAGCTTTGCCTCGTGCTCCGTGATGCCGAAGCCAATCAGGCCGCCGAGCGCACCGCCAACGGCGCCTCCTGCCCCAGCTCCAGCGAGCGCCGCGACGATTGGCCCCGCGGCGAGAATGCCCACGCCAGGGACAATCACCGTTGCAACCGCCGTGAGGCCCGCGGCGAGTCCTCCAAGAGCGATACCCGCCGCACCACCGATGGCGGCGCCCTCGGGCGCCTTCGTGTTGTCATCGACTCGCGCGAACTCGTCTTTCGCGTGCTCTGGTATCATCACGCTGATGGTCTGTTGCCGGACACCGCGAGCGTAGAGCTCGTTGATGGCCGAACGGGCCTTGAGAGACGAATCGAACGCACCGGTAATTACTTTGTTGGTCATGCCGGATCGCAGAGCAACTCTCGGACCAGTCCAGCCTAGCGATGCTCGCGGGGGAAAACGGCCAAAGACCTCACTGTGAGCGCGGCGTACTGCCTCGACTCGCCAATTTTCCATACCACATAGAAACACGCTGCCGCTTTGTGCAACAGCATGCTCCCTGGCTACCTCCCATGCTGCGCGTCCAGCGCTTCCAAGGCTCTCACATAGGGATGCGCGCGGCGCTCGGCGAAGCCGTCGATCAGCATCCCGACGCCGCCGGCTGCTACCAAGAGCGCACCCAGGCCGATCGCCCACTCCGTGCGCACGGCGTAGCGCAGAATGAGCCCTAGCAGCGCCAACACACCAAACGCTGGCAACGTTCGCGAGAAGAGCGTCATCACCTGGCGCATACGCGGGAGCTCGGTCTTCACCATCAGCGCCACGTCCTGCTGATAAGCCTGTTCGAGGGCCGCGAGTTGCCCTGCTGTGCGCCCAGCAACGGTGACTCCAACCGCGAGCAGTGTTGCCCCGAGGATCACAGACGGCACGATGACTGCCCACATGAAGCCGCCAGACTCCGAGCGCCAGGCGCCATAGGCGAGGCCCAAGAAGAGCAAGCCGACGGGGACGATGAAGAACGCTGCCTCGAGCTTCTCCCCCCGGAAATACGCGTGCATGGTTTGCATGAAGTCCATTTGGCCCTCCTGGCGCTGAGCGCGCCCGCTGACGCGCAACCCAGCCATATCAGACGCAAACGCCAGCGGCGACGACATGGCGCGTTTCGCATGCGGTCCGGCACACCCGGCGAGTGACCCGCACTCGCTTCACGGCCTGCGACTAGCCCCGAATCAAGCGCTTGCATGACACGAAATTGGGCTCGCCGGCGCTCGGTCCAAGCCGGCGTGCGGTGGGCGCAGCTTGCCGCCGCAGCCGGACGGGCTGCCGATGGCTTGGTTGTGGAGGTTCATG
>JBFXBK010000491.1:0-5915 GCA_050183255.1 Polyangiaceae bacterium
ACACCACGTGCTGGCGAACGACGGGGTCGTACTTCTTCAACTCCATCTTGCCCGCCTGCTTCTTCTTGTTCTTGGTGGTGGAGTAGATGAAGCCGGTGCCGGCGCTGGAAACTAAGCGGATATTGTCACGCATGGCGGGCGGGCTCTAACACGCAGCCCATGGGTCAGCAAGGCATTCCATTGGCGCCACTCGTCGCGGGGACCGATCGCGGAGCTTTGCCGCCAACTTCATGGGGATTTTGGGGGGAGAGGTGCGCCGCGGCTGACTGCCGCAGTGGCTCACAGCCGCAGTGGCTCACAGCCGTGAGCTGAGCGCCGCTTGCAACTCTCGAATGTTGCGAGCGTTCTGACCCAAGTCGCCTTTGCCGACTCGGGACTTGCTGCGGATCCATACCTCCGTCCAGCCATCGTCGGTCTTGGAGACGCGGAGCCAGATGTCGTCCTTGAAGCGAAAGAGGCGGGTGGTGCGGATCGCGTGGAGCTCGTTGTCGCTTTGGCTCTCTACTTTCCAGTTCGGGAGTGAGCGGATTGCGCCACCCGCAGCTTCCAGCACCTGCTCCGGCGGATGGTTGAAGCGCTGAGGCTTGATGTCCGGATACTCCGAGGTTTCGCCGGTCGCGACGTCATTGATGATGGGCCACACGCTCAGCGGTTTGAGCCGGCCAGCGCCCTGCGTCAAGACGAAGGCCAGCACCGTGCCGGCAATCAGTGCCAGCAGCCAGGCTTTGGTGCGCGTTTCTTTGAGGAAACTCACAGCCAGGGCGTCGGACCAACCAGGTCACAACGCAAGAGGCGCCGCCTGAGCGGCGCCTTTCGGGGCGTTACCCACCGGTTCGGCGACGACTCCGCTACTCGAGGATGCGGAACTCGACGCGCCGGTTCTTTGCGCGACCAGCCTCGGTGTCGTTGGGAGCGACCGGCTTGTCAGGGCCGAAGCCTTCGGACTCCAGGCGACTTGCCTTGATGCCGTGGGCGATCAGGTAGTCCATGCAGGCCTTGGCGCGCGCCTTGCTGAGGCGGGTGTTCAGGTCTCGCGAACCGCGACTGTCGGTGTGCCCGTGGACCGCGATGCGCAAGTCGTCCCGTGACTTGAGCAGCATCACCACCTCGTCGAGGATCGGGTAGCTGACCTTCTTGATGACGCTCTTGCCGGTCTCGAACTGAATCGGCTGGAGCAGCTGGATTTCGTCAGAGCCTTCGACGAACTTGGTCGAGCCAGGGCAGCCGTTCTTTTCGGCGACCTTGTTCTTCAGCCCTGGTTCCGTGGGGCAGGCGTCCTCTGCGTCGGGGATGCCGTCCTTGTCCGGATCGTCTTCGGGGCAGCCATCGCTGTCCTGAACGCCGTCCTTGTCCTCTGGCTCGTCGGGGCACTTGTCGATGTCGTCGAGGATGCCGTCGCCATCGCGATCTGCGGGTGCTGGGCAGCCGTCCGACGGGTTCGGCGGCTTGCCGTCTTCCTTGACCGTGGGACACGCGTCGACGTCGTCGGGGTAGCCGTCGCCATCGGTGTCTTTGTCCTGCATGTCGACATCGGGTGCATCGCGGTAGCGGCGCGCGACTTGCCCGGGGTTGGTGTCTTCGATCGTGGTGTAGGTACCGATTTGCGCCAGCAGGCGCACGTCCGGCGAGCCGTAGCCCGATGCGAGGCGCGTGCCGCCGCCGCCTTTGAAGTACCAGCGCTTTTGATCGTCGAGCGCAAGGCGCAGAAAGCCCAGCCACTCGAAGTCGGTGTTCTGGCCAGCGAAGAAGCTGCTGTGGTCATCCGGGCCCACGTTGCCGATGCCCGTGGTGCCCCACAGTTCACCGCCGAGCAGGATGGTGCCTTCGCGCAGGGGCAAGTAGGCGCCGCCGGCGTAGCGGAGCTCGCTGGCGAGGAAGAGGTTCCCGTTCACGCCTCCAATGCCGCGTTCCGGACGGAAATGCGGACCGATGTTACCCGAGATGTAGAACGGTCCGAAGTCGAACTCGGCTGAGCCGTAGAGGTAACCGGTGAGCTGGTCGTCGCCAGCGAAGGACTCCGCGTCACCCACGGGGACCCAGAGCGCGCCGCCGCCGCCGAGGCGCATGAAACCATCATCGGTCTCGAAGGCGCGAACACGCGCGTCCAGGCGAATGTCGTGCAAGGCGACCGTGCGCCGCTCGAGACCGCCGCCGATGCCGTTTACCTGGGGATCCGCGCCGCCTTCCTGGAACACCGCGACGGGGATCGTGATGTTCACGCCCAGGCGACTCGCCAGCTCCGCACCCGCTTGGAGGTGCGCGATCAGCTGGTGACGCATGATGTTCGCGGTGTCTCGCTCCGCCTTCGGGTCGTCGGTGACCACCGAGGCTCGCAGCGGATTGAGCGTGTAGCCCAACGTTGCGGCGCCGTAGATGCGCGTCTTGGGCGACATGTAGGGCCGCCACACGGCGAAGCCATCGTCAGGGGCGCCGCTAATCTGGATGCGATCCAAGTAAAACGTCGTCTGTTGCGCGTGCGCGTGACCGCTGACGAACAAAAGGGCCAAGGCCGGAAGGACAATTGAGAGCAGGCGCCGGATCTGAATCATTCTGCCTCCGCAAGGTGGGCGACCTTGCATACCGCGAGAGCATCGAGGGCTCGGACATCAACACCCAACCTGAGCGGCGTCGCCGCCGAGCGTCCCAAGAGACGGCCGGTGTCCGGCAATGTCACCTGAGGTTCGCCATCGGGCTGGGCAAAGAGTCTCACGAGATGAGGACACTAGCCGAGGCGCGAGAGGTTGAGAATGCTTTACGGGGCGCCGCCACGCTCCGAGCCGCACGTTTTCGCATCTAAAACGCCGCGAAAAGCTCAGCGACCCACCAATTGCCTTTCTCGTCCTGGACAATCCCGATGCCGACCTCTCGGAATCCGGGGTGAAGCAGATTGCCGCGATGGCTCGGACTCAGCCAGAGCGTGCGGTTGGCCCGCTCCAGGGTGCGAGCGCGAGCCACGTTTTCGCCCGCGAGCCGCGGCGACAGACCTGCCGCGACGATGCGCTCCTTCGGATTGCCGTCACCCACGTCGTGGGCGAGCTGGTTCTTCTCCCGCATGGCTTGCGCATGAGCGAGCGCGAGCTGGTCGAGGCGCGGGTTGCGCTTAAGCTGGTTCAAACCTTGACTGGCGCGAGCCGCGTTGAGCCAGGTGGCTAGCTGAGTCTCCGGCGGGCCCTCGACTGGGCCTTCGCCGGGAACCGGGGTCGCATCGGGAGCCGCCGGCGGATCGGCGTCTGCGTAGAACTCCACCTCGAGCAGCGGCCTGGGCCCGGAGTCGGTCGTTGCGAGCAGCTGCGCGACCCAGCGGCCGGGTTGGTCCGCGCTGAAGGTCGCGTTGATGCCGGAAGACGACAGTGAAGTGAGCACGTTCTTGGGGCGCCCGTTGGGCCCCAACACCACCAGCTGTGCCTCAGCGGCGGCGACTCGAAGCTCGGCCTCGAAGCGCACGAAGCTGCCCGTGCGCTGTCGAAGCGGAATTCCGCGCAGCAGATCCGCTAGTGCGTCCACCGCGACGAGCGCCAACACTTCGTGTTCACCATTGCTGACTTTCGCGATGCCGCAGCGCACTTTTCCTTCCGCGCGGGAACGACGCACCCAAGTTTGGATGCGTTGGACGACATCGTCCTGGTCGAGGCTGCCTGCCTCGAGCGTCCAAACGCGGGGCCAAACGTAAGGCGAGCCTTGGCTGCGCAGCGCGAACACTACCTCGGCCATATCTGGCTCGGGGGCGCCTGCTAGCTGCAGGTTTGCGACGTGAGTGGCCACGCGGTGCAGCGCTTCCTCACCCTGGCCGCATGCTTCTAGGAACGGCTGAGTGGAAGGGTCTGGTGCTGGGCTGACGTGAGGCGGGACCGCGAACTCGCGCCAACTCAGGGGTTGCTCGAACACGGGTTCCGCAGGGATAGGGGCTGGCGCCGGCTCCTCCGGCGCTTCGATCAAATCGGGCGGAAGCGGCGCTTGCGGCGGAGCGCAGCCTGCGCCGAGGGTGCACACGACACTCGCCGCCGCGATGACCCTGCGACGTGTTTCAGTCGAGAACCACATGTTCGATGTAGTCGATCAGCGCTCGATGGTGCTTCGGGGGAGCGACGCGCAGCCACTCTGGGCGCCGCTGGCCGATGACATCGAAGAGAACGAAATCTGGAAGGTGCCCCGAGGAAGCCAGTGACATCCAAGGATCGCCAGCGTCGAGGGGCACCGCCGGTGGCGGTTCAGGCGTGGGCGCCGCCGCGGACGGCGCGCCCGCGGGTGCGCCTGGGGGCGCAGGCGGTGGTGCGCCTGGGGGCGCAGCCGGTGGTGGGGCTGGCTTGGCAGGCGGCGGTCCGGATTGCTTCGGCCCTGGAACGCCAGGCGGCGGGGCGGGGGGAGTAGCTGACGCCGCTCCAGCTGTCTGCGCACCAGCTGGCGCAGTGACCGCTGCCTCGTAGCACATCAGCTCCTCACCCATGCTCAACCGGTACGGGTTACCCAGCCCAAGCATGCGGCGCCTGAAGTCTGGCTCGTACCTTAGTGCCGCACGGCAACGCGCGTAGGCGCGTGCGCTGGGCGTCGCTGGCGTGGCGATCCGCACGTACCCATCCCGGCCGACGTCTATCAGACTCGGAATTGGGTCGGGACGCTTGCGCAGGCGAAAATAGCGCTTGGCGATGGCCCAGGAGCGTGGGCTCGTGGGGTAGAGCGCGAGCGCCATGGCGAGCTCGTGTTTCGCCTCGGGCAGCTTACCTTGGCGTGCGAACACTTCGGCCAAGGTGCGATGCCCATCCGGGCTGCGGGGGTCGATCTCTAGCGCTCGCCTTGCGGAAGCAAGCGTGCCTTCGTCGTTGCCGCGCGCCCGCTGCACCTCGGCCAGGAGGATCCAAAGCGCAGGCACGTCGTTGATGCGCGTCAACACTGCGCTGAGTTTCGCCTCGGCGGCAGGCCAGTCTTTGCGACTGAGCGCGGCGTTCGCCTGATCGATTTCGGCTTGCGCAGCCTGAGGCGGAGTTGCCCAGACCAGCCCGATGTCCGCTTCTGAGTTCGAGACCGCGCGCACCCACGGGTCCGGTTCCTGTGGAGCTGCTGGTCCGTACTGCGCTGTCCAGTTCGCCAGGCTCGCGTCATTCAAGTCGCTCATGACGTAGAGCAACGGCGAACCGGCGATGGTCTGGTCGACCGCCGCGCGCGCCTGGCTCGCCCGACTGGGATCGAAGGGCGGGGCGTTGGCGAACACGAAGCGGTCGAGCGACGGGTACACCCTGCGAGCCGGCGCAGAGACCGGGACTGGCGCGGGCGCGTCCAAATACTCGCGCTGTGCCGCGGAGTATTCGGGCAGCCAAGACGGCAAGGTCGCAGCCGCTGGCGCGTCGAGCGTTCCTACTCGAGGTTCCGGGCGCGCCCGATGCGGATGACAGCCCGCAGCGATCACCACGAACAAACCAGCAAAAGCGAAGGATCCAGCGCGTGTAGCGCGGTGCTGGCGGAGGGCTCTCGGCATCGCAGTTCCGGTGTACCACCCCCCGCCTCAGGGAACCACCGCCGGCGGGGCTCGCGTGCAGCCCCTGTACCGAATCTCGGGGCTGACGGCACCTGGCTGGCCGCGAACAGCGGTGGTGTCGACCAAACCAGGTTCCCCTGGTAGGTTCACCGCATCCATGGGCCGGTTCACCACAGCTGCGAAGGTCGGAGTCTTCGCTGCGGTCATGGTGGTCGCTGGCTTCTTGATTTGGCGCTTCGTCAACAAGACCGCGGCATCCCGAAACGGCTACACGGTGTACGTCCTGCTGGACGACGCGACGGGGATTGCCAAGCACTCACAGGTCAAGATCGCCGGTATTCCGGTCGGCAATATCGACGACGTGCGGCTTGAGGGAGACAAGGCACGCATCGACATCAAGATGCAGCCCGACGTGCCGCTGTTCGAGGACGCTGCGGTGGCAAAG
>JBFXBK010000492.1:0-5898 GCA_050183255.1 Polyangiaceae bacterium
GCCGACGAGAGCTGTGGCGTCAATCCATGCCGCCACCCAACCGGGCGGTGATCAGACAACGTTTACCTGGTTGCGGCGCGAGCACATCCCATCCAGTGACATGACCCTCACGCGCTTCGCGTGCACGGCCAGCGGAGGCGCGCTTATACAAGCGCGCGCTCGACGTGGATGCCGCGCGAGCAGCCTCAAACGACACGCACGCTCGTGCTCGGGTCTGGTAGCGTTGTGGTTCATCAACGAGGGGGGATCGAGGGAAGCATGGCGGATGACAGCAGCGGGCCTTCCAACAGCGTGCCGCCGGGTGGCGGCTCGGCCCCGAGTGCCCCGCCCGGTCGACGCACGTCGCTCCGTCCAGAAGCGATCGCGCCGGCGCTCGAGGGTCCACTCCATGACGAAGAACTCCTCTTGGAGAGCCTGGTCAGCGCGCTCTCCCACGGCGAGTCGATGCTCGAGCAGTGGGAAGCGCTACACGCCGCTGCCGCCCGGGACGACAAGATCGCCGAGCTAGCTTTCGCCTACGAGAAGCTAACCGAGGGGACCCGGTTTCGCGTGCTTTCCGCGGGGAATCGAGTCGAGATTCACTTGCACGCGGCCGACTTTCTGGTGGGTGTCTTTGGGGACGCTGATGGCGCCGTTCAGCACGCGTAGCGCGCGCTCGAGATCATCCCCGGGGAAGAACGGGCGTTCGAGCGACTCCGGGCCCTGTTGATCGGCGCAGGGGACGCGATGCGTCTGGTCAAGCTCTACCTCGCGCGGCTACCCCACGTGGGGGAAGCGCCCGAGCGGGCGGCCTTGCTGCGCCTGGCGTTGGAGCAAGTCGAGGCGATGCCCCAGCGTGAGGACGCTGCGCTGCCATTGCTCGAGGAGTTGGCAAAGCTCGAGCCGGCTGACGACACCGTGCAGCGTGAACTCGGCCAGCGCTACATCGCGGAGGGCCGAACCAAGGAGGCGGTCAAGCTTTTCGAGGCTGAGCTCGGCGAGAGCCCGAGCGTCGCGCGCGCGATGGAACTCCAGCGCTGGCTGATTCGCGCGTATACCGAGGATCTAGGCCAGCCCCACAAGGCGATTGGTTTCCTCGAGGAACTATTGGAGCGGGATCCGGATGATAGCTACGCGCTGAACGCGACTGAGCAGCTGCTCGAGCAGCGCACGGTCGCGCCGCGCGCCGCTGCGACACTGTCCCGTCTTTACCAAAAGAAGGGTCAGATCCAGGACGCTGCGAGCATGCTCACGCTCGAGCTCCGACTCGCGACGGGTTCGCGAAGGGCCGAGGCCCAGCGCGAGCTCGCGATACTCAAGCAAGATCACCTAGACGATCCCAAAGGCGCCCGCGACCTGCTCGAGCCGCTGGTCTCCCGGGATCCCGCCGACGACGATCTACGTGAGCGCTACGTCGCGCTCAGCGCGATGCTGGACCGCCGGGTGGACGCCGCCCGCTTACTGAGCCGCAGCGCACACAGCGCAAAAGAGCCAGACGCCAAGGCCAAGGTGCTGACCCAGGTGGGTCGCCTGTTCTTGCAGTGTGGTGACGAGCGACGCGCGATGGCGTCGTATCAGTCAGCGCTAGAAACCGGTGCAGATGACCCCGCGGTGCTGCGCGCGGCCAAAGAGCTTTGCGAACTCTACGCGCGCGTCGGAGACAACAAGCGTCTTGCCAAGGCACTCGAGCAGGTCGTGCAGCGTGAGCCGGACCCGGCGGAGCGCCATCCAGCTGCCGAGCGCCTCGCCAGGTTGTGTGACGAAACCGGAGACAAGAAGCTGGGCGTGAGCGCTTGGTCAGCGCTCCTCGACTCGGACCAGGCCGAACAGGCACTCGAGCGCCTGGAGGCGCTGTCCACTGAACTGGCGGACGACGCCGGGCTGGCTCGCGTACTAGAAAAGCGTGCAGAACTCAGTCAGAACGCGGAAGAAGCGCGAGAGTTTATTATCCGTGCGGCAACGTTAAGGGGTGAGCGCCTGGGGGATCGCAAAGAAGCCGTGCGCACCTGGTGGCTCGCTGTCGAGCGCTACGCTGCCGGCCTCTCTGCCCTGCAGAAGCTGGTGCCGCTGCTCGAAACCCAAAAGGACTTCGAAGGGCTCGTCCGCGCGTTGCAGGTGCGTGCCGGCCTCGAAGCAGGAGAAGAGCGCGCGAAGACGCTCGCTCGCGCTGGGCAGGTATTGAGCGACAAGCTCAGCGACCCTGCGCGAGCCCTCGATTTGTTCGGCGAAGCCTTGGCTGCGTCGCCCAAGCAACCGTCTGCCATCGCCACCCTCGAGCGATGCTTGAATGACGATGCGTTGGCCGGGCGCGCGGCGGAGACTCTGCGACGTGCTGCAGCGGCCTCGGGTGATCGACGGCTCAAGGTCTCGCTCCTAGAGTGGCAGGCACGCAGCGCCGAAACCGCCGAGTCGCGTCTTGCTGCCTATCGCGCTGCGGTTGACCTGCTTCAGGAAGAGCCCCGCGATTCGGTCCGCATTCAGGCTCTGGCGTCTCAGGCGCTCTGGGCTGCGGTGGCTGAGGTCCCCAGCCGCGTTGCCGAGTGGCTGTCTGACCTTGGAGCGGAGGCGGAACGCAGTCAGGATTACACGCCTTACTGCGAAACGTTGACCCGCGCGTTGGGCTCTCAACCCATCGCGACTCTGGAGCTCTTCCAGCTCGCAACTGCGCTCGGGGAGGCGCTCTCGAGTTTGGGGGAGACGACGCGCGCAATCGAGGTGCTGCGTCGCGCTCACGCGTTCGATCCCACGAATCCCGCGCTGGTCGCGCGTATCGAGGAGCTGCTTGCCGAAGGTGGCAGCCCCGAGGAACGGCTGAACTTCTATCGCGAAGCGCTGCTGCAGCCTGGCGGGCCGGAGCGCCAGCGGAAGCTTCAGCACGCTCTCGCGCGCCTCCTCAAGAAGGAGCTGGGTGACACGCCCAAAGCCATTGCCGTGTGGCAACAAATTCTTGAGGCGGACCCCGCCGATCAGCTGGCGCACGGGTTGCTCTTGGCGGCGCTGAGGGAAACGAGGCGCCTCCCCGAGGCGTACGCCGAGAGCGTACGTGCGCTGCGTTATCTCGAGGAGACCAAGAAGAACGAAGCACTGGCTGCGGCGGCAGAGTTGGCCGTGGAGGTGGACGACGTGCCCGCCGCGCTCGGTCACTACCGCGCGTTGCTCGAAGCTGGCGCTCTGGAGGGCGCCTGGTTGAGTGACGCTGAGCGCCTCGGCATGCAGAGCGGCGACTGGTCGTTCTTGACTGGCGTGCTGGAGCGCAAGCTGCAGCTCACCGAGGAGCCCTCGCTCGCGCTGCGCATACTCGATCGCCTGGCACAGGTCGCTTCCGAGCGGATTGAGGATGCGCCCGCAGCTGCGGGGTATTGGCGCCGCGCGGCGACCCTTGCCGAGAACGAACTCAACGACCCGCGCATGGCGGGTGAGTTCTTGAAGCGGGTGCTGCGGGTCGCGGGAGACGATGTAGAATCGGCCCACCGGCTCGTCGGTCGGATCGCGCTCGAGCAGGACTGGAGCGAGATGCCCGGTGTGTTCCAGGTCGTGTTGGCAGAGGCCACTGGTCCCGTCGCGACCGCGCAGGTTCAGCAGCTCGAGCCACGGGCAGGACACGCATCGACGCGACTGGTGCTGGCCGACCTGGCCCGCGCTGTGCGCTCCGGGTTTCCAGAGTGTGACGCTGAGGCGTTGTTCGCACTCGAGGCGCGCTGCCTCAGCGCAGAAGCGCAGCACGCGGATCGTGCCGCCGAGTGTTTCCGTGCATACATCGCCCTGGGGGAGCCGAGCGAGGAGCGCACCCGCGCATTCGAGGCTTTCCTCAGTGCCCAACCAGTTCCCCGTCAGGCCGACTGGAGGTGGTTGTTCGAGCTGCGCGTGAAGGCTCACGAAGAGCCGGGCCCGGTGCTGATGGAGTGGGCAGCAGTCGAAGAGCAGCAGCTCGGCGATCCCGACGCGGCTCGGAAGCTCTTGGACCGCGTGTTGGAGCAGGAGCCTGATCACGAACAAGCGCTGAGCGATGCAGCACGCCTCGCGCTGCAGGCAGGCGAACACAAGGCGGCGTTGAGGCACCTCGGTCGGTTGCGAGACAAGGCCCAGGGTGAGGCACGTATCCTTGCGGACCTAGCGTATGCGCGCGCGCTGATCGAAGGCACGGGTGAGGTGGAGGCGGGCCTCGAGGTGTTGCACAACGTGCTCACCAACTACCCGACCCAGCCGGAAGCGCTCGAGCTCGTGAAGCAAGTGTTGGTTCAGCCCAATGCCCGCGCCCAGGCGGCCGAGCTACTCGATCGTATCAGTCAGGAGCTTGAAGACCGCGAAGCCGGGCGGGAGATCTTGGAGACCTTGCTCGCGGTTTCTAAAGATACTCCGGAGCTCGCTGAGCGGCGGCAGGAGTGGTTCCTGCAGGTCGTGGAATACAAGGAATCCGAGCAGCCGGAGGCGGCCCTTCGCCTGTGCCTCGAGGCGGCACAGGAGAGCCCCGGAGAAGAGGCCGTGTGGGACGTCGCCGAGCGCCTCGCGCGGAAGCTAGAGGCGCCAGAATCCGTGCGTGACGCGTACAACGCGGCGCTGGCTCACGCCTCGGATGCCGAGCTGGCGGAGCTGCTCGGACGTCGGTTGATCGATTTCTATGAAGAGTGGTTCGATGAACCGGACCGGGTGATCGAGCTACTGGAGCGAGTGCTCGAAGGGGCACCGACGGCGGTGTGGGCCCTCGATCGCTTGAAACTGGCGTTCAACGCTGCCGGGCGTTGGCAGGATCTATTCCGGGTCTACGATCGAGCAATCTCCCGCAGTGAAGCGGCCTTCGAGCGCGAGAGCTTGCTCGAAGAGGCAGCTCTTGCCGCGAAGGACTTCGCCGGCGACGCGCCACGGGCGATCGGCTACCTCGAACAGCTGCTCGAGCTGCGCAAGGACGATGCGCGGGTCGAGAACAACCTGGAGCGCTTGTACGAGCGAGAGGGGCAGAGCCGTCCACTGATTGAGTTGCTCAGCCGGCGGCTGGACAAGCTCACGGGCACTCCGCTCGAGGAGCTGCGCCTGCGCATCGCGGGACTCTGGATTGAGCTCAACGATGCGCGTCAGGCGTTCACGCTGATCGACCAAACGCTGGACGGTGGCAGTGGGAGCGGTGAGGCCTACCAGCTCCTGGAGCGGATTCTGGCTTTGCCTGTTCCTCCTCATTCGTTGCCCCCGACGGGAGACGGCAGCCGACGCCGCCGGGCGATGAGCGTCCGCGACGAAGTCGCGGCCCGCCTCAAGACGCACTACGAGTCCCTGGGGCAAACCGAAGACGTCGTGCGTATGTTGGAGGTCGAGCTGGAGGCTGCACCGGGCAAGGCGGAGCTCGAGGAGCGCCTCGGTGAGCTAGTCCAGATCTGCCTTACACGTTTGGATGATCCCCTGGCAGCGTTCAAACACTTGACGGAGCTAGTGGGCCTCGCTCCGGGCTCCGAGAAGTACCGCACGGA
Source organism: Polyangiaceae bacterium (assembly GCA_050183255.1). Taxonomy (GTDB): domain Bacteria; phylum Myxococcota_A; class Polyangia; order Polyangiales; family Polyangiaceae; genus JAHBVY01. The sequence goes on from JBFXBK010000492.1 coordinate 5,439, forward strand.
ACTAGACGAACTTGCGCGTCGCACGGACCAGGGGCCGCGTCAGGCCGAGCTGCTCATGGAAATCGCTGGGCAGCACGAGTCGCCGCTCGCCGAACTGCTCTACTACGAGGCTGGTGAAGTGAGCGAGCGGGAGCGGTTGGTCGAGCAGGCAACGGCGCTGCACCACCGGGTTGCCCACAGCTCAGGCGCTCCGACCGACCTGCAGCTGCGGGCCTGTCGGCGGCTGGATCCCTTGCTCGAGGCAGCGGGTGAACATGCTCGCCGCGCAGATCTGTTGGAGCGCATCAGCGCGTTGGCGACGGAAGTGCCTGACTCCGCTGCCGAGCGCGTGCACGTGCTGGCGACAGCGGCGGTGCTAGCCGATCGAGAGCTAACGGACCTTGAGCGCGCGATTCGACTGTGGCGGGAGTTGCTCGAGATCGAGGGCGACGACCGCACTGCCCTCGATGGCTTGGTGGAC
>JBFXBK010000493.1:0-5898 GCA_050183255.1 Polyangiaceae bacterium
CCTTGGCGCTACCGCGCGGCAATGAGAGTGCCGTGGATGTGACGAGCAGGGCCACCGAGCGCGCTGGCGCTGCTGCGTGAGCCGACGTCCCTGTCGGAAGCGTACGCTGTGCTGCGGGCGTAGCGTTTGGCTGTGAGTTGTAGTTTCTGAAGCTTGAAGCGAGCCACCAACCGCGGTTCCTGGTCGGCGAATGCTCCCAAGGCAATCGCCGCTCGATGGGCCATGTGGCAAACTTCGAACTCTCATGGGGGACTCGATGCTAGGTGCCGTCGCGGACGACGCCGACTCAGTCGCGCTCGAAGTGCTCGAGAGCCTACACGAAGGCTGTCAGGTCGTGAGCTTCGACTATCGCTATCTTTACGTGAACGCGGCGGTCGTCGCTCAAGGCAAGCGCACTCGAGAAGAGCTGCTCGGGCGGACGATGATGGAGTGCTATCCGGGCATCGACCAAACGCCGATGTTCGAAGTGCTGCGCGCAACACTTCAAGAGCGCTGCGAGCAACGCATGGTAAACGAATTCGAGTACCCCGATGGGACTCGCGGTTGGTTCGAGCTGCGCTTCGTGCCGGTACCCAAAGGTGTCTGCATCCTGTCCCTCGACGTCACTGCGCAGAAGAATCGTGAGCGTGAGCTGGCGGAGATGGAGGAACAGCTCCGCCAAGCGCAAAAGATGGAGGCCATCGGACGCCTCGCGGGTGGAGTGGCGCACGACTTCAACAACCTGCTATCCGTCGTGCTGAGCTGCGCGGAGCTGCTCTACATGGACCTCCCAGCAGAGGATCCGTTGCGAGCGGACGTTGACGAAATTCGGCTTGCAGGACAGCGCGCCACCGAGCTCACCCGTCAGCTCCTCACCTTCAGCAGACGTCGCGTGCTCGAGCCAAAGGTACTCAGCTTGAACGAGGTCATTGAGGGTTCCGAGCGCATGCTTGCGCGGCTCCTGGGAGCCGATATCGAGCTCACGTGTCTGCATGCCGCGGATCTGGGGCGAGTCGTGGCGGACCCAGGCACCGTTGACCAGGTGCTCATGAATCTAGCCGTCAACGCACGCGACGCGATGCCCGACGGAGGGCGCCTCACGATCGAGACGCGCAACGTCTACCTGGACGACGAGTACGCGCGCATGCACCTGGACGCGAAGCCTGGACCCTACGTCATGCTGGCGGTGAGCGATACCGGGCATGGGATGGACCGAGACACCCAGCGCCGAGTCTTCGAGCCGTTCTTCACCACCAAAGAGCAGGGCAAAGGCACCGGCCTCGGGCTGTCCACCGTGTTTGGTATCGTCAAGCAGAACGCCGGGCACATCTGGCTTTACAGCGAGCCGGGGGTGGGGACGACGTTCAAGATCTATTTCCCTGAGGTAACTCAGGTGGTCGAGCGTCCGCCGCTGGCCAAGGCGCCGGAGTCGAGCCGGGGCAACGAAACCATCTTGCTCGTCGAAGATGACGAACAAGTGCGACAGGTTGCTCACACCATCCTCCAGCGGGCCGGTTATCAGGTGCTGGTCGCTTCCAATGCTGCCGAGGCTCTGATCCTTGCGGAACACCAAAGGGGAAAGATACATTTGCTCCTCACTGACCTCGTTCTGCCACGCGTCGGCGGACGCGAGCTCGCGAAGCGCTTGCAGGAGGCTCGCCCGGAACTCTTGGTCCTCTTCATGTCGGGCTACACGAATGACAGCGTGACCGTGCATCAGCTGCTTGAGTCGGATGCGGCGTATTTGCAGAAGCCCCTCACCCCCCGAGCCCTGAAGAACCGAGTCAGAGAGGTGTTGGGCGGCATCGAACCAGAGACGCGCACCTCAGGTGCTGCCTGAGGTTGCGGCGTCTCCGTCTACGTCCCCGCCGAAGCGCGCGAACAACGCTGGCAGCGCCAACAACGTCGCGAGGGTCGCGGTGACGAGGCCGCCAATCACGACGGTTGCCAGCGGGCGCTGAACCTCTGAGCCGGTGCCAGTAGCGAGCGCCATCGGCACGAAGCCGAGCGCTGCCACGAGCGCGGTGGTGACCACTGGGCGAAGACGATCGCGCGCCGCGTTCAGGCTGGCCGACGCGCGGCTCTCGCCGTTCTGTTGACGTTGCCTCGCGGCAGCAAGTAGGACGACGCCGTTGAGTGTGGCCACGCCAAACAGCGCGAGAAAGCCGACCGCGGCGCTGATCGACAGGTCGAGGTCCCGCAGCGCGAGGGCGAAGACGCCTCCGGTCGCCGCTGCCGGCACGTTGACGAAGATCAGCAGCGCAGGGCGCACCGAACCGAACGCGAGGTAGAGCAGGACGAGGATCGCCAACAGGGTCGCCGGCACGATCAGCGCGAGGCGCTCGGTTGCGCGCGCCAAGTTCTCGTACTCGCCGCCATATTCAATGTAGTAGCCGCTGGGCAGCTTCACTTGCTTCACTCGTTGCTGCAGTTCGCGCACGAAACCTGCGAGGTCGCGCCCCCGCACGTTGGCCTCGATCACCACACGACGTCGCGCTTGCTCTCGACTCACCTGAGCGGGACCGCTCGTCTCTCGAATGTCGACGACGTCTCCGAGCAACACGGCGCGCCCGTCGTCGAGGGGAATGCGCAAACGACTCAGCGGAAATGGGTCTGCAGCGGTGGTCTTGCCCATGCGGACCACCACGTCGAAGCGCCTCTCACCTTCGAGCAACTTGCCGACGGGCGTCCCCATGCGCAGAGCTTCGACGAAGCTCTCGACCTCGTCGGGGCGCACGCCAAGTCGGCTCATCTTCGCGCTGTTCGGGCGCATCGTGATCGTGCGGAGGCCGCTGATCGGCTCCGTGCGCACGTCGGCGGCCCCGGGAGTCTCGGAGATCACCGCGCTGAGCTGCTCCGCCAGAGTTCGCAGCATGACCAGGTCGTCTCCGAAGAGTTTTACCCCTACGTCTGAGCGGACTCCGCCGATCAACTCGTCGACGCGCATCTCAATCGGCTGCGTGAAGCCGAACGCAGCGCCCGGCAGAGCGCGTCGCAGCGCAGGTTCGAACACGGTAGCGAAGCCAGCGGCGTTGTCCGCGCTTTGCCACTCTTTGCGCGGCTTGAGCATCACCAGCACGTCGCTTTGCTCGACTCCCATCACGTCGGTCGCGACGTCCGGGCTTCCAGTGCGCGACACGACTCGCTCAACCTCGGGGAAACGCGCCAGGGTCTGCTCGACGGTGGTGGTGCCACGCACCGCCTCTTCCAAGGAGACGCTGGGCGGTCGCGTGATCTGAATCGCGAGGTCGCCCTCTTCGAGACGAGGGACGAACTCGGCGCCTCGGGTGCTGCCCACGGCGATACCAGCGACGAGCAACACCCCGAGGGCTGCTGCCATCAATCGCCAACGGGGTGTCACGAAGGCCGCCACTGGAGCGTAGGCGGTGCTGAGCTTCCGCGCCAACCAGGGTTCCTTGTCGTGCGCGTGCTTGAGGAGCAGACCGCCAATCGCCGGCACCCAAGTGAACGTGAGGATCAACGCGGTGCCAATCGCGAACAACACCGTGAGCGCCATGGGGCGGAACATCTTGCCCTCGACGCCCTCGAGCAGCAGCACCGGCACGTAGACGATCGCGATGATCAGCACCGCCATCGTGACGGGCCTGCCCACTTCAGCGGCGGTTGCTCCCATGGCCGCGCGGCCTGAGAGCTTTCGCGCGGCCATGGTCGCGAGCGCCCCTTCCACGACGACCACCGCTCCGTCCACGACCAAGCCAAAGTCGATTGCGCCCAGGCTCAACAAGTTCCCGCTGACGCCCGTCGCGTACATCAGGGCGAAGGCTCCAAGCATGCTCAGCGGGATGACGCTGGCCACCAGTAGTCCCGCTCGGATGTCTCCCAGCATGAGCAACAGCACCAACGCAACAACGAGGCCACCTTCGAGCAGGCTCTTCTTGACGGTGCCGAGCACGTCATCGACGAACGCCGCGCGATCGTAGAACGGCTCGAGCTTCACGCCTTCGGGCAGCGTGGGTTCGATCTCAGCAAGTCGCTCCTTGACGCGCTGAACCACTTCGTGAGCGTTGCCGCCAGCGACCATTTGCACCATCGCGTAGACCGTCTCACCTTGGCCGTCCGCTGTTGCCGTGCTGAAGCGCGGAGCCGCGCCGTCCTTCACATCGGCTACATCGGAGACGAGCACCGACGGTCCGTCACCGCTGGGAGGCTTGACCACCAAGCTACTGACGTCGGTAGCCTGACGGAACGAGCCGTCGAGTCGAACGAAGGTGCCTTCCTCACGGCGTTCGATGGAACCTGCGCTGACATTCTTTCCTCCGGCGAGCACCGCGTCCTGCACTTGCCGCGGAGAGACACCTACCGTGAAGAGGTCTGGCTCCCGAAGTTGAACCTCGATCTGTCGCTCGTCTCCGCCCCACGGGTTCACCTCGACGACGCCGGGAACCGACCGCAAGCGGTACGCGATATCCCACTCGAGGAGTGTGCGTATTTCCGCGGGGGAGTGACCAGGCCAGCTGATGGTGAAGTGGTAAACCTCCCCGAGGCCGGTTGTCAGCGGGCCGAGTTCAGGCCGACCAGCGCTGAGCGGAATGGACTCGCGGGCGGCGGAGAGTCGCTGGGCGACGAGTTCGCGGGCCTTTTCGACGTTCATCGCGTCGTCGAAGACGAGCGTCACGGCGCTCACCCCGGCCCGAGACACCGAGCGTACGCGGTCCACTCCGGGGATGCCGGTCATGGCCAGCTCCACGGGTTGAGTGACCAGGCGCTCGACCTCCGTCGGGGATAGGCCCGGCGCAGAGGTCAGCACTTGCACCTGGACGTTGGTCACGTCGGGTACTGCATCGATGGGCAGGCGTCTGTAGCTGCGGATCCCGACGGCAATGAGTACCACCACGCCTAGGATCGCCAGCAGCGGGTTGTCGATGACGAAGCGAGCAGTTCTTCCGATCATGGTCACTCCATGCTCGAGCGCATCCACTCGCCCTTGAGTAAGATGGCCCCTCGAACAGCGACGCGGCGGTTCTCAGCCGGCCCTTTGCTCAGGAACGCCGTCGTCTCGCTGAACCGGTCCACGACCACTGCCTCCACTTCGAACTCTCCAGGTGCTCTGCCCTCCACGAAGACGACGGGTGTCCCATCGAGGTCGACGACTGCATCTCTCGGGAGCGCGAGCTGCTTCGAGCCCCCCGCGCTGGGTCGTTGGATTTGAACGTTCAGGGTCTGGCCCGCTAGGTCGAGCTTGCAGTCTCGGGGTTCCAGCCACACAGAGACCGAGTGACGCTGGGGTTCCACCTGGGTCCCTCGCCAGCGCACCTGGGCGCCGCATATCTTGCCGCCAGGAAATAAAAGCGTCGCGGTGTCGCCTGTGCTGACGCTGCTCGCGTCGCGCTCGAGCACCTGGGCTTTGACCAGCAGCTTCGCGGGGTCGATGATGCGAAACAGGCGCTCTCCGCTGTCGACGCGGCTCCCGAGCTCGACCGTTCGCTCAGCGACCACTCCCGCGATTGGTGCTCGCACCTGCACTCGCGCTCCTGAGGCGCCGTAAGCCGAGAGCAGGAGTCGCGCGGCGCGTTCCTCCGCGCGCAGCCCAGCCAAGTCTGCTTGAGCTTGTTCGAACTCAGCGTCCGTGGTGGCCTTGCGAGCAATCAGCTTCTCTTCGCGAGCGAGCGCGCGCTCCGCGCGGCCACGTTGGGATCGCGCCTTCGCGAGCTCTCCCGCGACTCGCGCGGCATCGGGGGCATTGAGCTCCGCGAGCACCTGACCCTTGGTGACGCGGTCTCCCTCACGCGCGGAGAGCTGCCGCACGGTGGAGGTAACCAGAGCCCCGACGTCGGCGGCACCGTCCAGATCCGGTGTCACGGTGCCGGTCGCGCGGATCTCATCTTCGGGGTTACGGCGCACGACTGTAGCAATGCTGATGCGACCCTGTTCGAGCAGACTGGGGTCCACCTTCACGCT
>JBFXBK010000494.1:0-5893 GCA_050183255.1 Polyangiaceae bacterium
CTAGCTCGCCAAGTCCTCGCTCTTCTGCAAGGGCGAGACGGCCAGACGATTTCAGCTGCCGAACTCGCCAGGGGTTGTGGGACGACCCCGCCTGCGATTGCGAGCTGCCTTCGAGCTGTTGGCAAGCAGGCACTTGCCGCCGGCTATGAGTCCCACGCCCCCATCTACTCCTACGACGGCACGGGCGGCTATGCCGCGGGCGAAGCACTGAGAGCCAACGAGCTACCTCTGCCCTGACTTCGGGAGCCTTCTGGGCTTGTTCCAGTACGGGGACTTGCAGCGTGGGCACACCTTGGGGAGCTTCTTTCCGTAGTCATCCCGTACCCTTGGGAGCCACTCATGTTCGCAGCGTTCGCAGCGATACCCATCTAGCTTTACCAGTGCCATAAACTTTTCAGAGCTATTTACACCAAATCGGTCGACCCTTCCTTGACTATGTACCTAGTAGGTACATAGTTCTGGACATGACCGATGCGAGGCTTGAGCGGGGTCGTGCGATTGCTGCCAGCGGACGTGTTCGCCCGGTTGGTGATGGCACCTGGTTCGTTCTTTCCCAGGCACCTACGGGGCGACGCAGAAAGTACCGCGTTGACCCTAAGGAGCCCAGCTGCACCTGCCCCGACTTCACGGCCTGGGAACTACCTTGCAAACACGTCTTTGCCGTGAAATTCACCGAAGGAGCCGAACACAGTCATGAAGAGGCAACCGTCGTGCGGCCGTCCTATCCCCAGGATTGGGCCGCTTACAATCAAGCGCAGATCAACGAGAAGGACCAGTTCGAGCTGATCCTCAAGGACCTCTGTGCGACCGTTGAGCAACCCAGGCAGGGCACAGGGCGTCCACGACTACCCCTTTCGGACGTCGTGTTCGCATGCACCCTCAAGGTGTACAGCACCATCTCTGGCCGCCGTGCGTCGTCTGACGTGCGATCTGCCAAGGCGAAGGGACTGATCGACGAGGCGCCCCACCACAACTCGATCAGTCACTACCTTCGGGATCCCGAGCTTACCCCTGTGCTTGTGCAGCTCATTCGGCAGGCCGCGACTCCACTCAAGCTCGTCGAGCGTGACTTCGCTGTGGATGCGACCGGCTTCGGTACGTCCATGCACGATCGTTGGTTCGACCACAAGTACGGCCGAGACATGCGGAGTCGGCGCTTCCTGAAGGCTCATGCGATAGTTGGCGTGAAGACGAACGTCGTAGCGGATGTTGAGGTGACGGACTCGTCGGTCGGGGACGTCTCGATGTACATCGACCTGATAAACTCAGCCGCTCAGCGCTTCACCGTAAAAGAGATCTCGGCCGACAAGGCCTACCTGTCGGCTGCGAACCTGCTCGCAACCGAGGGCATCGGTGCTGAGCCCTTCATCCCCTTCAAGTCCAACAGCCGCAGCGAGAACCCGCGATTTGGCATCTGGGAGCGGCTTTTTGGGCTGTTTTGGTTCGAGCGCGACCGGTTCTTGGAGCACTACCACAAGAGGTCGAACGTCGAAGCGACGTTCGGGGCTATCAAGAAGAAGTTCGGAGGATCCCTGCGGTCCAAGCAGTTTGAGAGTCAGAAGAACGAGCTGCTGTGCAAGTTCCTGGCCCACAACATCGTGGTCCTCATCCACGAGATGTATGAGCTGGGGATCGATCCACGAGGCTGGGATCGGGTCGGCGGCCGTGGATATCCTATGCCAAGTTAAATCCATGCGGATCTGCCTTGACGCTTTCCAAGGCGCGAGGTGACACTCAGGCGGTGGAGGCTTGGGTGGACGATTGGTACACCAACGTGGTGTCACCTTGGGCGTGGAAGCGTGCGGACAACCAAGCCGGCGCGCTGAAGCTTGAGCAAGGCGAAGCGGGTGGGTTCATGGTATCTTGCCCTGAACTCGGGGACCGTCGTGCCTACCTCAAACCAATCAAGAAAGAGGAGGGGGCGTTCTGTTCCCGCGCAGCTCGCGAGAAGATCGTGAGCGACCTTGCGCGCCTGGTTGGGGTGAGCGTTCCCCCTGTGCTCCTTTACGAATCGGACTTGGGGCCCCAGGACTCAGAGACGAACTGCTGTGTCTCGCTTGTGATGTACCCTGCTCAGTACTCCTGGAAGGACGTCGCCAAGTACCTAATCGACGCGTCCCTAAACACTGAGGTCCATCAGATCTTCATGACGGATCTCCCGAGCGCGGCGGCTCGGGCCCTCGTCCTGGACGCTTGGGTGCTCCAACCGGACCACGGTGACCACCCCCACAACATGATCTTCGGGCACGATCCCAAGGATCCGAAGCGCCGAGGCTTCGTCTTTCTAGACTACGCGTTCGCGCTCGGCCACAGTTGGGTGGCTCGGAACCACTTTCGCGCTTTGGGTTGGAAATGTTGGTCCGATTCAGCTGGTTGGGAGGTTGACGTCGATATCCCATACCCACCTCTGATGGAGCGCTACTTGCAGCGAGAGGAAATTCAAGCTACACTGGAAAGAATTGCCCAGATTAAGTCAGAAGAAATCGAGAACATCGTGGAGCGGATACCCGACGCCTACATGAGTGCTGCCGAGCGCAGCTCTGTCGTGTTGGGATTGGAGAAACGTCGAGAGTTGCTCCCAGATTTGAGTTCAATTGCGAAGTTTCGGAGGTAAGGATGCAACTGCTTTTTCGTCATGCCGTGGTCAGCTTTTGCGGTGACCTCACGAGAGGTGACGCGAAGTCTGTTCCGCTTGCCGTCCTGCTTGTGGGGCGAGTTGAAGAGGATAGGGGCGTCGCGGTGGTTGTTGCCCGGACGGAGCCTCCAAAAGACGTCGACCCCATTAGTGCGGCGATGATCCAAGACTTGTCTGACGTCATTAAGCGACACGTCGACCAGACGCGGGTGGAGGACGGAATCGATCCGACTTCGGTGATCCACTCCTTCGAACAGTCGCTTCGAAACAGCATCCACGTCTCCCTCGTGTCGGACGAGGCTTCGGTGGAACTTCCCGCAACGGCAACAGCGCGGGAAGTTGTGACGAAGGCCATGGATCAGGCCTGGGAAGCTGCACAGGCTGCCTTCGTCGTCGAGCAGACCCCAACGCAGAAGAGGGAGACGCAACTCCCTGCCACGAGTTCATGGGAAGTTCCACGACGAAGGCCCGCACCAGCGCTTGCCGCCACCGCGTAGCGAGAACCATGGTCTTCGCCCGGGGTCAGGCGGTCTGGTTCAAGGGCGAGTTCGCGTACGTGATGTCGTACGACCCGGCTCGCATTTCGCTGGTTCTGCGCCAGGCTTCGGGGCGAAGCATAGAGGTACGTCGGATTAGCCTGCAGGATCTCCAAAGGGAGATCCGCGTCGCCACCGCCCAGGAAGTCTCGGTAGCTGAAACCATGCTCTCCTGATCCTGTTTTCGCGCGACGCTGCTGGCCGTCCATGATGAGATACCAGCATGGATCTCGAAGACCTACTCGAACCATTGGTGTCGAAGACTCGGGAGGCGCAGCGGCTAGCCGAAGAAGCGAGGGAAGCCGCTGTTGCACAGGCTCAGGCTGAGAGGGACATTGTCGGCCAGCTCGAGGCCGCGGAGGCGCTCCACCTCGAAAGATTCGAAAGGCTTCGGAAGGGCATCGGCGCGCTGGGGCTCGGGGACCTTGTGACCTCCTACGTTCTTCCACTATCCGCCAAAGTGAAGATCACGACGGACTCCGAGCACACCGGCACCGTCGGAAAATCGCTGACGGTGGTCACTCCCGACGGGACGTTCCAGCTGGTGAGCCTACGAGCTACCTCGCCGAGCCTCCTGTCTGTGGTGTGCTGGTCCAGGGGTGGCCCCTACTTCAAGGTGAGCGCTCTGGAACCGAAGAACGTTACCCCAGAGCAGGCCGACGCTGACGTGAGCAAGGCCTTCCGGGACGCACTAGACGGATGAAAGTTTTGGGTCAGCTTGCCGACTTTTGAGTCAGGCACGCGTTTTGAAGCAAAGCCAGCATGACCCAGCTCTCCTCGGCGTTCGCGTTGCTCATTGTTGGCCTGTGTACCGTCGCCCTCGGCGCTGGCTGCGGTGAAACCAGCGACAGCGGCGCCGGGGGCTCTGGGGGCAGCGCTGGCAACTCCGGCGCCGCTGGCACCGGCGGAGGTAGCGCTGGCGCGGCGGGCACCGCGGGAACGTCGACGGGCGGCGCCGGAGGTAGCCCGTGCCCGGAGAACGTGCCGCAAAACTACGAAGCGTGCAGCCAGGACGTCAATCCAGAGGGTTGCACCTACGGCGCCCTCTGCAGCAGCGGCTCCCACCCCGCCTTCACGTTCATCTGCGGCACCGACGGGCACTGGCTCCTCGCGGAAAAAGCCTGCGAGCTCCAGGCCGAGCGCTGCGAGGGGCTCCCCATCAGCTGCAACCAGGGCTACTGGAGCTACTGGACCGGCGTGAACCCGCAGCCGACGTGTCCCGCACTGCGCCCTGAAGGAGACAGCCCATGCACGCCGAACGACGGCGAGTGCGGCTACTACTGCACCGACGGAGTCACCTGGAGCGTGCTCTACTGCAATGGCTCCACCTGGGTCTCCGACGGCGCGTGTCCATAATCACCTCGCCTCGAGTGTCCCTGGCGAATGTCCGCCCCTTCGGGTGAGGGCGGACATTCGCTTGAGCAGGGCTTTGAAAAGCGCCCGGCGCGTTCGCGCCTCTCTGGCTTACCCGGGCATTCGCGCTTGGCCCTCTGTGGCGAGCCGAGCCGGGTCAGATCCCCATCATCTTGGCCAGGTAGTAGCGCATGGTTTCGGTGCTGCCGCCGCCGATGCGGATCAGGCGTGAGTCGCGCCAGGCGCGGGCGATGGGGTACTCCTCGATGTAGCCCCAGCCGCCGTGGAACTGCAGACAGGTGTCCATCACTTCGGTCACCAGATCGCCCGCCGCGATCTTGCACATGCTGACGAGCTTCACCGTCTCCATCGAGATCGCCGCCTTGTTCACGTAGCGCTCGGTGTTGAAGGCGTCGACGGTCTTGTAGACCAGCGCCTTGCACATCTCCGTCTTGGTCAACATGTCGACGAACTTGTGCTGCCACAGCTCGCGCTTGATGATCGGCTTGCCGAAGGCATGGCGTCCCTCGCCGTACTTGCGACTGAACTCGATGGCTTGTTCACACGCAGCCACCGCGTTGACCGCTCCGATCAGGCGCTCGCTCTGGAAGTTCTGCATCAGGTACATGAAGCCCATGCCCTCCTCACCCAGGCGGTAGCGCTGGGGCACTCGCACCTCGTCGAGGAAGAGCTCCGCGGTGTCCGACGCGTAGTGGCCGAGCTTCTTGAGCTTCTTCGAGACCTGGAAGCCCTTGGTGTTCGTCGGCACGAGGATGAAGCTACAGCCGTGAGCGCCAGCGTCGGGGTCCGTCTTCACGAGCATCGTGATGAAGTCGGCGCGGGTCCCGTTGGTGATGAAGGTCTTCTGCCCGCTGATCACGTAGTCGTCGCCGTCCTTACGCGCTGCCGTACGGATACCGGCAACGTCGCTGCCAGCGCCTGGCTCCGAGACGCCGATCGCGCCGATCTTCTCGCCGGTGAGCGCCGGGCGGAGGAACTCATCGATCTGTTCCTTGGTGCCGATCTCGCTGATCACCGGTGTGGCCATATCGCCTTGCACGAGGAGCGATAGCGAGACGCCGCTGGTATTGCAGCGCGGCAACTCCTCGGCCTTGGCGACACTGAACCAGTAGTCGCCACCGGCGCCACCATGCTCTTCGGGGTAATGCGCGCCGTGGATCCCCAGCTCACCGGCCTTGGTGAAGATCTCACGCGGGAAGGAGCCAGCCTCCTCCCACTGGTCGGCATAGGGCGCGACCTCCATTTCGGCGAACTGACGGACGGTCTTTCGGAAGGCTTCGTGTTCCTCGGTGAAGGGATTCCACATGGCTCGGCACTCCTGTTCACGCGCCGTTGTTTAGGCGCGACG
>JBFXBK010000495.1:0-5851 GCA_050183255.1 Polyangiaceae bacterium
GTAGTGCGTCTCGCCTGCGGGAGCCTGCAGTGAAACCCAACGCTCCCAACGTCATTTACTAGCGACCGGCAGATCGGGCGCACTAGCCTTGGCGGATGGGAGTGCTCAAGACCCTTTGGCGCTGGCTGAGCCTCGCTATCCCGTTCGGGCTGCTGATCAGCACCAAGCCACGGCACTACCGCGAGATGCTGCGCGTCCTCTGGGACAACCGGGGACGCTGGGGCTACGCCCTCAGCATCCTGCGCCACGGTGTGTGCGACGGATGCTCCTTGGGCCCCCGCGGACTCAAGGACGACGTCATCCCGGGAACGCACTTGTGCCTCTCACGGCTGAAGCTCCTCAAGCTGAACACGATGGGAGCCATCGACGCGAGCTGGTACGCAGACGTGGACCGCCTCGACGCGCTCACCAACGAAGAACTGCATCGCCTCGGACGCATCCCCTACCCCTTGTTGCGCAAGGCGGGCGAGGACGCGTTCACGCGTATCAGCTGGGACGAAGCTTCCACGCTCATCGCAGACAAGCTCCGGGTGGCCGATCCGGATCGGGTCGGCATGTTCGTCACGAGTCGTGGTCTCACCAACGAGACCTACTACACGCTGCAGAAGCTCGCGCGCATCGCTGGCACGCCCCACATCGATGCCTGCGCGCGGCTTTGCCATGCGGCATCGAGTGTTGGACTCAAGGCGACGACTGGCTTCGCTGCACCCTTGATTTCGCTCTCCGACTGGATCGGTACTGACCTCTTGCTGATCATCGGCAGCAACCTGCCGAACAACCAACCCGTCAGCACCAAGTACCTGCACGCCGCGCGCAAGGCAGGCACTCGCGTCGTCGTCATCAACCCATTCAAAGAGCCCGCCCTCGAGCGCTACTGGATCCCCAGCATCGCTTCATCGGCGCTATTCGGCAGCAAGCTGATGGACGACTACTACGACGTGCGTCCAGGTGGCGACATCGCGCTCATGACGGGCCTACTCAAGGCGCTGGACGAAATCGGCGGTTGGGACGATGAGTACGTCGCGGCGCACACCGTCGGCGGCGAGGAGTTGCGCGCCCAGCTGAAGCGCACCAGCTGGGCCGAAATCGTGCAGGACTCCGGGATCAGCGAGGAGCGCATCCGCGAGCTAGCTGAGCTCTACAAGCAGAGCAAGAGCGCGGTCATCGTCTACTCGATGGGTCTCACGCAGTACGAGTTCGGCGTCGAGAACGTGAAGATGGTCGTCAACGTAGCGTTGTCGCGCGGAAACATTGGCCGACCCAAGTGCGGCATCATGCCGATCCGTGGTCACTCGGGGGTACAGGGCTCGGCGGAGTGTGGCGCTGACAGCGACAAGCTCCCCGGCGCCCAGGACATCACCCCCGAGAACTGCAGACCCTTCGAGGCAGCCTGGAAACATCCGATCCCCCACCGCGCAGGCATGCGCGCCACGGAGCTCCTCGAGCACGCCGGCAAGCAAGGGCTCGACCTGCTCTACCTGGTTGGGGGCAATCACCTCGAGACGATGCCTGACCGCAAGCACGCGCGCGAGGCCTTGAGCAACGTGGGACTGCGGGTCCACCAAGACATCGTCTTCAACACCTCGACGCTACTCCCCGCCAAAGAGGCGGTGCTGCTCTTGCCAGCTCAAACTCGCTACGAGCAGAAGAGCGGCGGCACCAGTACCTCCACCGAGCGGCGCATCCGCTTCACTCCGGAGATCCCCGGGCCACGTGTGGGTGAGGCGCGCGCGGAGTGGGAGATCCCTTGCCTGATCGGCAAAAAGTTGCTGCCCGAGCGCGAGGACCTGTTCGACTATCGCGACAGCAAACAAATCCGCCAGGAAATGTCTAAGCTGATGCCCCTGTACGCGGGCATTGAAAATCTAGAGAAGGAAGGCGACTCCCTGCAGTGGGGTGGCCCACAGCTGGGCGCTGACGGTTTCCCCGGGATGCCCGACGGCAAAGCGCGTTTCTCCGCGGTGAAGATCCCGCGCGTCGATGTACCTGAGGGCACGTTCTTGCTGCGTATGCGACGCGGCAAGCAGTTCAACTCGATGACCTACGGCAACACGGATCCACTGACGAGGCAGGCAACCCGCTCGACGTTGTTCCTCGACCCGCGTGACCTTCAGAGCGTCGGAGTTGAAGACGGCGAGACGATCCTCGTGCGCTCCGAGGCGGGTCAAATGCAGGCGGTCGCAAGACAGGGTCCGTGTCGCCAACAACACGTCCAGGGCTTTTGGCCCGAGTGCAACGTGCTGTTGCCGCGGAAATACGACCCTCAGTCCGGGGAACCCGACTACGGGACCGTGGTCACCATCGAACGGCAATAGGCCGCTGGCTGCGGTGTGATTCTCAGCCCACACCCCCGTGACACCGGGATCAGCTCTCAGTTGCGCATGCGGTGAACCAACCGAAGGAGCGATCCCGGGCGGAAAAGCCACAAAAGCCGCATCTACCGCGCAGGTGACCCGATTGGAGACACTCCGCCGGCCGTCACAGATCTCGTGGCACGAACCTTGATAACGTGAGGCACCGGGATGGCAGCATTGACGGCAAGGCAAAGCCGTCGGACTTTTTGCAGATCTGTTTCACGCGATCGCGCGCGTCCAGCGCGAACAAGCCGGCAAGGCAAGGAGAGACCACACACATGCACACCACGCTTCGCTTCTTGGCAGGCGCGCTCTTGGCTTCGACCGCTCTGATGGGCTGTTCCGAGGAGACCGTGTCTTCATCCAACGTCAAGACCGCTGGCATCGCGGGTCTGTTCGAGGTCAGCGCGAGCAGCGAGTCTTCGTCTCGCGTAGACGCCAAGCTCGTCGTGGGCGGGGCGCAGAGCAACACCTACGTCACGCTGGACAACGGCGACAAGCTCACGGCGACCGCCGGGGGCGAGACCAAGGTCATGACCACTGGGGATGGCGCAGGACGTTACGAAACCAGCTTCGCTACCGGCGCGGGCGGTACGCAGTTCACGATCTCCCTCGAGCGCCCCGACGATGACAACGCGCCCAACAGCGTGGGCACCTTGCCGGCGCCTTTCAACATCACCGAGGTGCCCTCCAACACGCCTTCCCGCGCCAACGACGCGATCACGATCAAATGGGACGACGGCGACGGCAACATGAAGATCGACGTCGAAGGCGAGTGCATCTTCAGTACGAGCTTCAACGTGACGAGCGGCAGCACCGAGTACACGATCAAGGCGAACGAGATCGACTCGACGGGCGTGAACCCCGAGGACGAGACCAGCTGCGACCTCACGGTGACGCTGATCCGCAGCAACACCGGCGACGCCGACGGCGCCCTCGACAACGAGAGCACCTTCAGCCTCTACCAGGTGCGCAAGACTACGTTCGCATCGGCTCCCTGAACCTCAGACGGCAGCAACAGCGAGGCCGCGCGTCCATTTCTGGCAGTGTGTTGAAGAAGCACCCTGCCAATCAGCAGCATCCTGCTAGGGCGTCGCGGCCTTCGCCCGTTTGTGACTCGCAACGGGCCCTGGCTGTGGCAGCTTGGGTCCCGATGGCTGAGCGCTTCACCCCTCATCCTCGCTTCGCAGGGCTCTATGAGACCGAGATCGTACGGCTGCGAGAAGGCGCGAACGAAGCCTCGCGGGACTGGGTCAGCGTTGAGGAGCCACTCGCCATCTCGGTCGACGGAGATGTGCTGGCCACCACCATGCGCACACCGGGGCAAGACCGCGAGCTAGCGCTGGGCCTGCTGTTCGCAGAGTCCGTAGTCACTTGCCGCGGGGATATAGGCAGCCTCACCCACTGCGGCAAGCCAGGCGACGAAGGCTACGGGAATCTGATCGAGGTGCGCGCGGCACCGGGCGTGCGCCTCGACATCGAGGACGGTTCACCGGCGCGCCGGGGGACGCTGGCGACTTCGGCTTGCGGCGTGTGCGGTCGACGCACCGTGGATGACTTGATGGCGCGTTGCACGCCGGTGCCACCTGTTGAGTTCCGGAGCCCAGCCATCGCGAGCGCCGTCGCTGCTCTTACCGCGGGGCAACAACAGCATCGGCTGTCCGGGGGGTTGCACGCAGCGGGCGCGGCCGAGGTGAGCGGCGACTTGCAGGTCGCATTCGAAGACGTGGGGCGGCACAACGCAGTGGATAAGCTGGTTGGGCACCTGTTGCTCAAGAGCGCTGATGATGAGCTGCTGCCGGCTCGGGGCATGCTGCTCGTGGTGAGCGGGCGCACCAGCTTCGAGATCGTGCAGAAGGCCGCGCGCGCGGGCTTCGCGGCGGTGGCTGGTGTTTCCGCGCCGTCGAGCTTGGCGATCCAGACGGCAGAGCGCGCGAGCATCTTGCTCTGCGGCTTCGTGCGTGAAGGGCGCCTCAACGCCTACACCTTCGCCGAGCGACTGTTGCCTTAGCAGGTGGCCCAGCTGATACGGGCGCTGGGAGGCGCACCTCCCCCCCAAAAAATCCCGGAGTGTTCGCTGGCCATTCAACAAAACTTAGAGCGCGCAGATCCTTTCGCGCGGCGTCGCGTAGGACCAGCTCATGCAGCTGTCCTGGAAAGTGAAGGCGGGGGTTCTGATCGGCGCGGGCATCGCCCTGGGCGTCGCGATGAGCAGCCTGGGTGAGGCGGCGAAGCCCCTCGGTGGAGACGCGTTCAACGGCGGAGCGGAAGTCAATCGCGACGTCGTGATGCAGATCGAGGACGGGGATGGCCGCGTGCTCTCCACGTTTGCTCACGAGGGCCAACGCTTCGTGCTGGGTGAGTCAGGTCAGCGCTACGCGATCCGCGTGTTCAATCACAGCGATCGTCGCGTGGAAGCCGTAGTGACCGTCGACGGTCGCGATGTGGTCAGCGGCGAGCTCGGCGACTTCGAGAAGCGCGGCTACATCGTCCCCGCTCACGGCTCGGTGTTGATCGACGGCTTCCGTCGCAGCCTCGACACCGTAGCGGCCTTTCGCTTTTCCACACCAGAACGCTCGTACAGTACGCTGAAGGGCTCGGGCGCCCATGTGGGTGTGATTGGGCTGGCTGTGTTCTCTGAAGACAACGCGAAGCGACCCCAGGCCATCGCGGAGCTGCCCTCGAACGAGTTCGAGCAGAAGGCCAAGCGAGACTTCGACGCGCCGGGCGATCGCGGCGCCGCTCCCGAACCTCAAGCGGCAGCCCCCAAATCCGCCGCTGCAGCGCCGGCCCCGCCACCAGGGAAAGCTGGAAGCGGCTGGCGCGGTCGCCTTCCAAGCGAAGGTCGCGCCGAGGAGAAGCCCGGCTTGGGTACCGGCTGGGGCGAGAACCGGGTGTCCCAGGTCTCGCGTCAGGATTTCAAGCGCGCAAACCCCGATCGTCCCGACTTCGTCTCGAGCTTCCGCTACGACAACCGCGCCGGACTCGAAGCGCGCGGCATCCGGGTACTCGGCGACGACGACGGCTTCGCCAAGCCGCCAGGACCTCAAGCGTTCCCGCTGAGTCAACGTTGATTCGACCCAATCGCTCCTGCCGCGGGTGCCCCAAACGGCGCCCGCGCGGCGTTTTGTAGGCGCTTTTCTCTTGTTTTCGGGGGAGAGGAACGCCGCAAAGAAAATCGAGCCGTCGCTGTAAGAGCCGCTCGGGCTTCGCGTTTCGAGGACATGCGACCCCAACTACTTCTCCTCGGAACCGCCTTCATCACCATGGCCTGCGCCGGTGGCTCTGCTCCCGGTACCAGCAAAGCGCCGGAGTCTCCCGCTGCGCAAGGCTACGGCCAACCCGCCCAACCCGGCTACGCCCCCGGCGAAGCCGAGGCCAGCGCCGACATGGCGCCCCCCAGCCCAGAGTCCGCCTCACGCTCCGCTTCGGGCGGCGCTGAGTTCGACGAGGCACCTGCCAAGCAGCGTCCCGGCCTCGGCACCACCTGGGGTGAG
>JBFXBK010000496.1:0-5826 GCA_050183255.1 Polyangiaceae bacterium
CAACACGCGTCACGCAGTCGGCACTTCCACGAGCGGACGGGGAGCGCGAGCTGGAACACTACTCGAGCCACGTCAACTTCACCGACAACAGCGTGGGCGAGCTGGAGGCGGAACGACTCCTGGAGTCGTTGCAGACCGGCGCCGACGAGCTGAGCTTCGACACGAACGCGATCGGGCTTGGACCCGGTGACTGCTGTGAGCTGCTGCCGAGCATGCAGCCAGATATCGTCTCTGAGGCGGGCTACTTCGTGGTCACGGCAGTCACCCACGCATGGAAGGCGGGCGGCGAGTACACCGTGCGCCTGCACTGCGTGAACCGCGAGCTGCCGGTACGGCTGAAGCGCGAGACTCCGGACCCCAACTGCGCGGGTCTCCACTCGGCGTGGGTCACGGTGCCGGAGGGCGAGGAGATCCACGTCGACGCATTGGGTCGAGCGAACGTTCGTTTCCGCTGGGATCTAGACGGTGCGACGGATCACGAGAGCAGCCTGCCGATACGCGTGATGCAAGGCAACATGGTCGACTCAATGGCTTTGCCGCGCGTTGGCTGGGAAGTATGGGTCGCTTTCGATCAAGGCAACCCCGAGCGACCGCTGATCCTCGGCAAGACGTTCAACGGAGCACAGCCCCCCACACTCGCTCTGCCAGCCAACAAGACGTCGACGGCCTTGCGTAGCTTTGCCTCCCCAGGCAGCGGCAAGATGAACTCCATCCACACCAACGACAAAGCGGGTGGGCAGACCTTCGTCATCAACGCGGGTGACGGGATGTTCACGACCGTCGGCGGCAACCTCAAGCGGGCCACCGGTGCCGTCGAGGACCGCACTATTGGCGGTCATCAGCTCACCGCAGTTGGCGGGAGCGAGACACTGAGCGTAGGTCAGAAGTACGAAGTCACGTCAGGCAGTCAGACGGGCACGGTTGGTGGTGCACAGAACATCGGAGTCACGGGCAAGCTCAGCCACGAAGTGGGCTCCGAGACGGTGCTCATCGGCGGAGCGCTGCTGGAGCAAATCGGTAGCCCCGCTGCGATTGCCGCTTCACTGGGTAGCACCGCGCTCGGCGCCATGGCGGGCAGCAACTTCCTCGGCGCGAGGCTCGGCAAGGTGGGCGCCATGGCTGCCCAGTTCGTCGCCCCGATGGCCACCGCAGCCTACGAGGGCTACAAGTCCGGCGGAGTCTCCGGGGCGCTCAAGGGAGCGGCCACCGCTGGCGTGAACACTGGCGCAGGCATGATCGCGGGCATGGTTCCGGGAGGAGACGCCGCGCTCTCCGCAGGTATGGAGTTCGCGGGCAACGACTTGCTCCAGAAGGGCATGGACTGGAGCGAGAAAGAGCTGACCGGCAAGGGCGAAGGCGGAAGCGACAAGCAAGCTCAAGGTCCCAACGCCGAAGCCGGAGGGGCGGGTGGCGCGAAAGCCGACGGTACGGGTGCCGAAGCGGGAGGCTCCGGCAACAAGGAAATCAAGATCGCCGGCGCTGCCGTCGAGAGCGTGGGCGCCGCGAACATCGTAACGACCCCCGCGTCCATCGAGTGGGAGACGTATGGCGTCGCACAGCTCATGGTCGGCGGCGCGCACCTCACCAAGGCGCGCTCCAACGTGACCCTCGAGGTCGGAGGAGCATCCATCGAGACATCGGCCAGTCACGTCGTCAAAGCCGGAGCCACCGTCGCGCGTGAAGTGAAGGCGGCGCTGGCGAGCTCGAGCGCGGCGCTCACGCTGCAGTCCAGCGCTGCCGTGGGCTTCAATGCACCGAACATCAGCTTCACCACCGCCGGGGCGCTCAGCTGCTCGGGGGGAAAGGTCACGTTCAAAGTCGGTGGAACCACCCTGAGCTTCGACGGGTCGGCGGTCTTGGTTGAAGGCGGCACGGTCACGTTCAAGCGCAAGACCAAGCAGAGCGGGTCGACGGATCACTGATGTCAAACGCCGCAACTCAAATCGTCTCGCTCAGCGTGAGCGGCCTGGGGCTGGTGACCACAGCAGGCTCGAACCTGTTGGAGTCGATGTTCTTCGCCGAGGCGAGCGTCGAGCCGGGCGTGCCGACTCCCTTCTTCAAGCCTGCAGAGCTGGAGGGTGACGACCCAGAGCCGATCCAGATCAACCGCTGCGCATGGCTGGAGGCCGAGCTACCGCTGGCAGAGCGCTGCGCACGCATGGCGGAGCGAGCCGCGCGTGAAGCGCTGGAGCCGCTGTTCACTTCACAAGATGAGCCGGTCTGCCCGGAGCTCTGGTTGGTGTTGCCGTGCCCTCGCGGCGACTTCGACGAGCGCACGGCGGCGACCATCGTGAACGCGCTGTGGGAGCGCCTGGCGCCGAGCAACGTGAGACCGGTGTACGGGGAAGCGGCGACCATGGCCGCCCTGAAAGAAATCCACACGGCAATCAAAGGTGGCGCTGCAGCAGCTCTGCTGTTGGGAGTAGACAGCTTCTTTTCCGTCGAGTCCGCTGAACGCGAGGTCGCTCATCCCGTGAGCCCCTGGGAGCCCTTGCCGCCGCTCAAGGCGGAGGCGGCGGCCGCGGTGCTGTTTACGAGCAAGTCGCCGAGCGCCGCAGCCGACTCGCTGAGCCGCAGCCGGCTGGGACGCTCGCGAGGGCAGGACAACCTGCGGCAGAGCTACTTCACCAGCCAGGCCCCGGCGAGCAACGCAGCGACCGCCAGCCCAGCAAGCTCCATGCGCAGCTCTCGGTTGTCCGGGACCGCGCTCGGCGCGCTGAGCTCATCTCACATCGCCCGCCTCGTAGCGGTTGGCGAAGCGAAGGCTCCTGCGACTGAGCTGAATGACGTGCCTCAAGACGGACTCGTCATGACCTACCTCCTGGAGACGCTCAGCCAAGCCATTCGGCCCGACTGGTTGATCGGTCCCTGCCACAGCTCGGCGTTTCGCTCGCGAGAGTGGGAGCTGGCGCTCTGCCGCTGCCGCAGCAAGGTCGCTCCTGCATTCGAGTCCTGTGACGTGGAGACCGTCTTCGGGCGGGTTGGTGCCGCCGCAACCCTGGTGTCCATGGTCTACAGCATCGCGGCGACCCGCCTGGGCTTGAAGGAGCCCTCGGACGGCAACCTCCTCACCTCCTGTGTGTGGAACGTCTCACCCGACGGAGCTCGTGGCTTGCTCGCCCTGATGACTCAAATCCAGGCGGAAACTGGTGGCCTACGTGCTTGAGTCAGACAACGCCTGGGCCGACGCAACCGCGCTGCTCGAGCCGTTGCATGAGGCCCTCGCGCGCCTCCACTCCGCGCCGAGCAGCGCAGCGGTTGGGCAGGAACTCAATCAGTGCTTGCTGTTGCTTGCTCGCGCCAGCAGCCCTACCCCGGAGCTCGCACAACACGCGGGGCGCGCCCAGCAACTCGTGATGGCGCTGATCGCCGGCGGGCTATTATCCAAGGAGCACGTGAGCGCGCTCCGCCGGGTCTACGACCTGTGTACCGGCGCCGCGTTCGATGAGGCTTGGTGCGAGACTCCGGCGGCGACGGCGTCGAGTAGCTGGCTAAGCAGTGGGTTCAGAGCCTCCCGGCGTCGGCCTCGCGTGCAACAGCTCCTCCCGCCTCCAAGCGATGACGACGGCGCATTCATGAGGCGCGAGTCGCCGAGCAGTGGACAGGTGTTGGTCGACTACTCCGTGTCGCGTTGCCTGGAGCATCAGGAGATCGCCGAACGCACCGCCCACAGCTGCCTAGATGACCTCGCGATGCTCTCCCGCCATCGTTTGGAGCGGCGCATGGACGAAGCGGCCAACGAGGAGCGCCGCATCTTGCGCCTGGGAGACGCCTTCACGGTGGTAGGCGCGGATGCTCCGACGCATCTGCGCTCGTGGTGGAATGATCAAGGCGAAAGCACCGACGCCTATCGCAGCTTTGCCGTCGCTTACGCGCTCTCGGTGTGTGCCGGCAGCGGCATGTTTCGTATCCTCGGGGAACTACTCCAGACGCTACCGAACGACGCGCACGGCGACGTCGAAGCGGCGGCCAACGCGCTCGAGCTCGTAGCGCGCCCGGAGCGCAATCTCCTCGTAGCGCACTGGCAGCGGTCACCCAGCCCGGTGCTACGCGCCGTGGCCATCGACCTGGGCAGCCGCAAGCTGGGCAAGCCTCCCGAGATCGATCCGCTGGCGCTCTGTCGCTGGCTCGTCGATCCGAGCCCGTGCGTGCTCGTAGCGACGCTGCGTGGATTGGCGCGCGCCCGTCACATCCCTAGTGAGCTAGTGCCCAACGTAGAGCAGCTTTTGTTGGGGGGGGTGAGTGCACGAGTCAGCTTCGAGGCTGCGCGCTGTCTAGCGCTGTGCGGCTCGGTCACGCCCTATCACACGCTGCGCACCGATGGTCGGCTGCTCGACGCGCTGGGCGAGCGAGCCCTCGAGGTACTGCTCTGGTTCGGCAACCTGGAAGACACCGGGCTGTTCGCGCACATCCTGCAGTCGCGTCCGCCAACGAGCTACACCATCGAGTGCGCCGCGCTGTTTGGGGTTCCCGAGTCCTACGCCTACCTCTTGCACACGCTCGAGCAGGAGGATCTGGAAGACGACGCCAAGCTGGCGCTCGAGACGTTGTTTGGCCCGATTCATGAAGATCTCGCGAAGGACCCTGCCGCGTGGAAACGGCACATCAGGCACCTCGGCGTCCAGAGCGGCGTGCGCTACCGTTTCGGGCGACCCTGGGCGCCTGCACAGGTCGGCGCCGAACTGAGCCACGGCTTGGTCAGTCGCCGAAGCTTGGAGCGCCGACTGGATGAGTTGAGCGTGCGCCTCGGAGGGCTCCAGCTGCCAGCGCTCAACGACTGGGAGGACAGTCTGAGGCCGGAGCTCGACAACTTGATGAGTGGCCTGGCGAACCTCGGCTCCAAGCTGCGTCCCGGCGACTACTACTGCCATCCTCGGGAGCGGAACCAGGCGGTTGCCGCGGCGGCCGCGTCTCACCTCTCCCCCAAACCCGTTGAAGCTAGCTCCGCGAGGCTTTGAAGATCGTGATCTACAACAACACGCGCTTTCAAGTCGCTGATCTGCTGCATGTGTGGAGCGAACCCGAGGGTGGCTCCGATGTGGTGACGCTGGTGGTCAAGGCGACGTTTAGCATCCTCGAGGACGGGCGCTGTGTCCCCGCGGAAGAGCAGGTCGCGATCCGCTACAACGAAGAACTCACCGGGGAGAAAGACGATGCGCCCTCCGCGCTGCTTCCCGCCGATGTCGTCCCTGAGAAGCACGGCAGCGACGTGATCGTCTCGGGCTACGCCTACTTCGACGCCGGCGCGACCCAGGTCACGACGAACGTGCAAATTGGCGACGTCTCAGCGCCGCTCTTGGTGCATGGCCCGCGCTACTTCGAGAGCGTGCTGGGGAGCGTGCGCATTGGAGCAGCTCAGCGAGTCGATCGCGTGCCGTTGGTCTACGAGAAGGCATACGGCGGTATGTCCGAGGACCTGCAGCACGTGGAGGAGCGCAACCCCGCCGGCGTCGGCGTGGCATCCAACGCGAAGCTCCTGGACGGAAAACCAGCGCCGCAGATCGAGCACCCAAACAAGCCGCACCAGAGCGGGAAAGACAGCCACGCGCCGGTTGGCTACGCGCCGATCATGCCTTACTGGGAGCCGCGGCGCAGTCACTTCGGGACGCTGGATGACAGCTACTTCAAGCAGCGCATGCCACTGCTACCGAAGGACTTCAGCCTGCGCTATCACAACCAGGCACACCCAAGTCTCGTCCTGAACCGCCGTCTGCAGGCGGGTGAGACGCTGAACCTGCTCGGCGTGACTCCTGAGCGTCTGCTGCGCTTTCAGCTGCCCGCGTGGCCGCTCACGATCCGCGCTTTTCGCGATCAGGGTCCAACCGA
>JBFXBK010000497.1:0-5817 GCA_050183255.1 Polyangiaceae bacterium
CCCGAACCCGAACCCGAACCCGAACCCGAACCTCCTTCAGCAGCGTCTTCCCGTTGCTCTACAGATCGTGCACCGACTGAATCACTCGGTCCTTCATCGACCCGATCGCCGCCTTCATATAGCTCCGCGGGTCATAAACCTTCTTATTGCCAACTTCCCCTTCGACCTTCAGCACGCCGTCGTAGTTCTTGAACATGTGATCGGCGATGGGCCGCGTGAAGGCATACTGGCAGTCCGTATCGACGTTCATCTTCACCACGCCGTAGCCGAGCGTCTCGTGGATCTCCTCGAGGCTCGAGCCTGAGCCGCCGTGGAACACGAGCAGCAGCGGGTTGTCGCCGGTGTTGTGCTTCGCCTTCACCGCCGCTTGGCCATCCCGCAGGATCGTGGGGGTGAGCTTGACGTTGCCCGGCTTGTACACGCCGTGGACGTTGCCGAACGTCGCCGCGAGCATCCAGCCGCCCTTGCCCTGGAGGCGCTCGTAGGCCTCCACCATGTCTTCCGGAGTGGTGTAGAGCTTTTCCTTGGAGACGCCGCTCGTGTCGTGTCCGTCTTCCTCACCGCCGACGACACCCGTCTCGATCTCGAGCAGGATGTTCAGCTCCGCGCAGCGGGCGAGGTAGTCCTCGCTGACCTTCAAGTTCTCCGCCAGGGAGAGCTCGGAGCCATCGAACATGTGGCTCTGGAAGAGCGGACCGAGTCCAGCGCTGACGCGCTTCTTGGAAGCCTCGAGTAGCGGATCGAGGAACGGCTTCAGGTTCGACGGATGGCAGTGATCCGTGTGTAGTGCAAACAGCACCTTGTAGCGATCGGCGAGCTTGTGCGCTGCTTCCGCGAGGACTTCGGCGCCGAGGGCCATATCACCGACCGGCCCCGACGCGTGCTTGCCGCCGCCGGTGGACACCTGGATGATGCCGTCAGCCTCTGCCTCGGCGAACGCCGCCATCGATGCGCTGAGCGTCTCCAAGCTCGTCACGTTGATGGCTGGGAAGGCGTACTGGCCTGCCTTGGCCTGGTTCAACATCTCTTGGTACTGCTCGTGGGTTGCGATGGGCATGGCTCTCCTCGTGGCTATTGAGTGGGCGACGCCAGGGGTATGGCGAACGCCGAATTGCGTAAAGAGGGATCCGTCAGATCAGCCCAGGCGGTCGCAGATCTCGTTGAGGATCGCGAAGCCCTGCTCGAAATGCTCAAGCTTCGCTTGCTCGTTCGGCGCGTGGTAGTAGGTCGAGCGCCCGAAGCCGGTGATCTGCACATCGAACCCGTTACGCTGCAGATCGCGCACCAGCGGCAGCGAACCGGTCATCGAGTACTGGTGCGCTCCGTCGGGGCCGCGCACGCTCTTCATCGCGTCGACCAGTGCCTTCAGCCCGGGTGAATCCAGGTGGCAGGCGATGCCTTCCATTGTTCGACCTTTGGGTACCAACTTCACCGAGCCGCGTTGGCCTTGCGCCGTGATGTAGCGCGGGAAGCCAGGCAGCGTGTCCGCGGTCTGGAGCTTCTGGTTCAGCTCCTCGACGAACTTCACCGCGCCTGCCATCGCTTCGGTCATGTCGTAGAACGGCACCAAGCGAATATCCCCACGGATTATCGCGTCGCCGGGGATCTTCGTGATCTTCTCGTTCTTCACCTGAATCACGGTGCTCTTCAGGGTCGAGCTCGAGACGAAGCCCCAGCGCTCCTCGTCGGGGTGAGTCGGGTAGGCCCCCAAAAACCACTGCACCAGCTCGAACGCGACGTGCATCCCGAGCTCGAGGGCGTTGACGCAGTTCTGGGTCATGCCCGAGTGACCACCGACACCCTGCACCTGAAGCTCCCACATACCGGTGCCGCCGGTGCCCACGGTGGGCCCGAAGTCTGCGCTGTCGAGCCAGTAGATGGGGCCATCTTTGAGAGGCTCCATTGCGCCCGAGCTGACCACGTAGTCGAGACCGCACTCGGCGATTGGCGCTTCCTCCTCGTTGCTGATCAGCACCACTTGAATGCGTCGCTTGGGGCGCTCACCGCGCTCGGCGATCTGCGCGATGAAGTCGGTGAGCACGGCGACGTGACCCAAACAATCCGTGACGCCGCGCCCGTACAGCGTGCCGTCATCCCCGACCCATAGCTCGAAGGGATCGCGCTCCCAGTTTTCCGCCTCGCGATCGGCAGGGACCACATCAAAGTGTGCGCCGACGAAGCCGATGCTCCCCTCACCCGTGCCCTCGATGGTGATCACCACGCTGGGGCGCTTCTCGTAGCCGGGCCCCGCGAGGCGCTCGACTTTCAGAAAGCCACTCGCCACGTGAGGCGCCAGCGCCTCTTCAACGATCTCCGCGACCAACGCCTCTTCCGGGATCAGCCCTGCGTCGGGAGAGTTTTGTAGCTTCGGTCCGAGGCGGATCATGCGCCCCAGCAGATCCAAGAAGCGATCACGATTCAGCACGAGGGGTTGGCTCATATGGCTTCGGACCATGGCCAAAAGCACCGCCAAGCTCAACCGCTAACGAGATTTCAGAGCCGCTTTTTCAGCTGGTCCAGCGTCAACGCAAGGCATGCGCAGCGTGCACAGAGAAACCCCGAACCTTCTGCTTGGCTTGCGCATTCGCGGCGCACCGCGACACACTCCTGGGGCCCATGAAAGCCATCATCATCGGCGCCGGTCGCGGCAGCCGCCTTCAGCACAAGACAGACGAAATTCCGAAGACGCTGGTCCCGGTCCTGGGCCGACCCATGCTCGACTGGATCTTGGAGGCGCTCGCCGAGGGCGGGATCCGCCGTGAGGACATCATCTTCATCTGCGGCTACGCCGAGGACGTGGTGCGCGCACGTCACCCCGAGTTCACCTACGTCCGCAATGATCGCTGGGAGCACAACAACATCCTCGCGTCGCTGATGTGCGCGCGGGAACACCTGAAAGATGGCTTCATTTCGACCTACGCCGACATCGTCTACGACGGAGCCATCGTGAAGAAGCTCCTCGCGAGCCCCCACGATCTCGCGCTTGGCTGCGACACCGACTGGCGCCGCCGCTACGTCAATCGCAGCCAGCACCCGGAGAGCGACGCGGAGAAGCTCCGCGCAGACGGCACGCGCGTCCTCGAGATCTCGCGCAGACTGCCCGGCGACCACGCAAGCGGTGAGTTCATCGGTGTGATGAAGGCGACGCCACACGGCGCATCCCAGCTCATGCAGGCGTTCGACCACGCTGCAAGCCGCTTTGGCGGCGGCATGTATCGTGAGGGGCGCAGCTTCGAGAAGGCGTACCTTCTCGATCTCCTCGCGGAAATGCTTGAAGGCGACGTCGAGATGCATCGTGAAGACACCCATGGCGGCTACATGGAGATCGATACCCTGGAAGACCACGCCCACGCCGAGAAGTGGTGGACCGAGCGCCGCGATCCGGAGGCGAGCTAGGCGATGCGTGGCATGCGAGGTGAGTCGGGCAGCGCCCCGCCCGCTCTGGAGCTTCCGCTGCGTATCGACGCCGCCCAGGTGATCGAGCGCCTCGAGGTGCTGGCGAAGGCGTACGACGGCGGTGCGGTCGCCTTCGACGGAGACGGCACACTGTGGGTCGGTGACGTAGGCGAAGACGTGTTCCACGCGTTGCTGTTCGAGCGCGGCCTCAGAGCCGCGTCAGCAGAGCCGCTCAAAGCGTTCGCCGCGCAATACGACCTGGAGACTCATGGCACCCCAGAAGAGGTCGCCCTGCGCATCTTCCAAGCGTACCTCGCCGAAGACGTCCCCGAGCGCGAAGTCTGCGAGCTGATGGCCTGGTGCTTCGTTGGCTGGAGCCGCAAGGAGATCCAGCTGTTCGTCGCGCGGGTGCTCGAGGAGCGCGGTCTGAAAGGCCGTCGCATCCCCGAGTCGAACCTGGTGCTTGACTGGGCGCGCGACGCGGGGCTCCGTTGCCTGTTGATCAGCGCGTCGCCCCACAGCGTCGTCGAGGTCGCCGGTGGTCTGTTCGGGTTCGCTCAGGAGGACATCCACGGCATCCGCACGGAACTGGAGGATGAAATCATCCAGCCTCGCGTCATCGAACCGTCGACGTATGGTCCAGGCAAAGCGCGCACGGGCCGCAGCGTGCTCGGCGACGCGCCTTGGCTCGCGGCTTTCGGGGACAGTGGCTTCGACGCCGCGATGATGCGGGAGAGCCAGCTCGGAGTCGGTGTGCGCCCGAAGGGAACGCTGCTGGCGGAGCTCGGCCAGCTCCCCCACGCAGTGATCTTGCTGGAGAGCTGAACAGCGCGACCGTGGTCCGTGTGGCGACTGGCCGGCGAGCCTGACCCCCAACCCCTACATCCCCTCCTACAGCGCAGTCGGGTTGGTTAATGCGGCTGTAAATCTGCAGGTCGCACGGCACGAAAGACACCGTTTACAGGCTCCCGACATCCAGCCGTCGGTGTTTGGCCGTCGCGACGAAACGGCTTCCTGCCAGGCTTTGCTGCGTGCTGCGAAAGGACCGTCTGAAAATGGCGCGCCTGCGACCTCACTTCGCTTGTGACGCGGCGCTCTACGAGTAAGGTTCCGCGCCATGGATTTCCAGCTGACCGAAGAGCAAGCCATGCTCCAACAAACCGCCCGTGAGTTCGCCGATCGCGAGATCGCTCCCAAGGCGGCGGAGTTCGACAAGCAAGCGCGCTGGCCTGTGGAAATAGTGAAGCAGATGGCGGACCTCGGCTTCCTCGGCATGATGGTGCCGACGGAGTACGGCGGCTCCGGGCTCGACGCGATCAGCTACGTGCTCGCGATGGAAGAGGTCAGCCGGGGCTGCGCCTCGTGTGGCGTGATCATGAGCGTCAACAACTCGCTCTTCTGTGACCCGGTGCTGAAATTCGGTACGGAAAAGCAGAAGCAGGAAATCCTTAGTGTGTGTGCCAGCGGCGAGAAGCTCGGCTGCTTCGGCCTCACGGAGCCCATGAGCGGCTCCGACGCGCAGACCATGCAGACCGTCGCCGAGAAGAAGGGCGACAAGTGGCTGATGAATGGCAGCAAGAACTTCATCACCAACGGCCCTCACGCCGACTACATCATCGTGTTCGCGGTCACCGACAAGAGCGGCCCCAAGGTGAAGCACACCGCCTTCATCGTGCCGATGAACGCACCCGGCGTGACCGCCGCCCATCACGACGAGAAGATGGGCATCAAGGCCGCACACTCCTGC
Organism: Polyangiaceae bacterium; assembly: GCA_050183255.1. Classification (GTDB taxonomy): domain Bacteria; phylum Myxococcota_A; class Polyangia; order Polyangiales; family Polyangiaceae; genus JAHBVY01. Next base: position 5,144 of record JBFXBK010000497.1, read on the forward strand.
ACCATGTTCTTCGAGAACGTGGAGCTCGGTGACGACGCGATCCTCGGGGAAGTGGGCTCCGGCTTCAAGGTGGCGATGGCCACGCTGGACGGCGGGCGCATCGGCATCGCGGCGCAAGCCCTCGGCATTTCCAAGGCCGCGCTGGAGAAGAGCGTCGCCTACGCCAAGGAGCGCAAGGCCTTCGGTCAGCCCATCGCCAAGTTCCAGGCCATTCAGTTCAAGCTGTCCGACATGGCCACGGAGCTCGACGCCGCGCGCTTGCTGACACTGCGGGCCGCCGCGATGAAGGACCAGGGCCAACGCCACAGCTTGGAGAGCGCCGCCGCGAAGCTCTATGCCTCCGAGGCATCTACCCGCATCACCCACGCTGCCATCCAAATCCACGGTGGATATGGCTACACCACCGAGTACGGCATCGAACGTCACTACCGCGACGCGCGCATCACCGAGATTTACGAGGGCACGAGCGAGATCCAGCGCCTGGTGATCGCCAACTCCGTGCTCAAGGCCTGAACATTCCCGGGGGAAAAGCTCTTGTCTCTTCAAAGCCGCATGTCTCATCCGACCCGTCTGCTACCTGCGTCGCTCTTCCGCGTCGCTGCTTGCGTACTAGGCTTTGGCCTGCTGACGCAGGCGGCCTGCGGAGGCAGTGAGCCGCCGCCCAAGGCGCCGGT
>JBFXBK010000498.1:0-5811 GCA_050183255.1 Polyangiaceae bacterium
CGTCAGCGCGAAGGATCGCTACACCGGCATCCGCCGTGTCGGCCCCGAGAGCTTGAAGCACTTCAAGCGCACCTACCGCGAAGCGCTCAAGCGCTCGATCTCCACCGGCGTCTACGACCCTGGCAACCCCCTGATCGTCCCCCAAAAGGACGACAAGCGCTTCCGCTCCTGGAAGACCGACACCGAGCCGGTCGCGAACTGCGTGATCCTCTACATGATGGACGTGTCCGGCTCGATGGGCGACGAGCAGAAGGAGATCGTGCGCATCGAGTCCTTCTGGATCGACACCTGGCTGCAGAAGCAATACCGCGGCGTCGAGAGCCGCTACATCATCCACGACGCCGTGGCGCGAGAGGTGGACCGCGACACCTTCTTCCACACCCGGGAGTCTGGCGGCACGATGATCAGCAGCGCCTACAAGCTGTGTAGTCAGATCATCGACGACCACTATCCTTCAGAAGAGTGGAACATCTATCCGTTTCACTTCAGCGACGGCGACAACTGGTCGATGGACGACACGCTGAACTGTGTGCAGCTGCTCAAGCAAAAGTTGCTTCCGCGCGTGAACATGTTTGCCTACGGCCAGGTCGAGAGCCCCTACGGCTCCGGCCAGTTCATCAAGGATTTGCGCGAACACTTCGCGAAGGATGAGCGCGTGGTGACGTCGGAGATCCGCGACAAGGACGCGATCGTCGGCAGCATCAAAGAATTTTTGGGGAAGGGGAACTGATGCCTCAGTTTGCTATCAAGACGGGCATCCCGCGTTACCTGCGCAAGGAGCAGCGCCGCATCGAGAAGATCGCCGAAGGCTACGGCCTCGACTTCTTCCCGGTGGTGTTCGAGATGCTGACCTACGACCAGATGAACGAGGTCGCGGCTTACGGAGGCTTTCCGAACCGCTACCCGCACTGGCGGTTCGGCATGGACTACGAGCGCCTGGCCAAGAGCTACGAGTACGGCCTCTCGAAGATCTACGAGATGGTCATCAACAACAACCCGAGCTTCGCCTACTTGCTCGAGGGCAACAGCTTCACCGACCAGAAGCTCGTGATGTGTCATGTCTACGGGCACGTCGACTTCTTCAAGAACAACTTCACGTTCCGCGCCACGGATCTCGACAGCTCCGGTCGCGTCGTGGAGCCCATCGCCCCTGAGCCCGCTTACGAGCCAAACCGCAAGTGGATCGACAAGATGGCCAACCACGGCTCGGCGATCCGCCGCGCCATCGATCGCCATGGCATCGACCAGGTGGAAGAGCTGATTGACCAGTGCCTCAGCCTCGAGAACCTGATCGACCCGTACTCGCCGTTCGTCGTGCGCGAGCGTGAGCGCGTCCACAGCGATGAACCTCAGGAGATCGAAGTCCCTCGGCTGCGCGCCAAGGAGTACATGGAGGACTTCATCAACCCCGAGGACTACATCGAGGGGCAGCGCAAGCGGCTCTTGGAGGAGCAAAAGAAGCAGCGCCAGTTCCCCCCAGAGCCTCGGCGTGACGTGCTGCGTTTCCTCCTGGAGCACGCGCCCCTCGAGAAGTGGGAGCGCACCGTCCTGGCCGTTATCCGCGAGGAAGCGTACTACTTCGTGCCCCAGATGCAGACCAAGATCATGAACGAAGGCTGGGCCTCCTACTGGCACAGCCGCATGATGACCGAACAGGTGTGCGACTGGAGCGAGATCATCGAGTACGCGGACAACAACGCCGGCGTGATGAGCACCGCCGGTAACCGCTTCAATCCCTACAAGCTCGGCGTCGAGTTGTATCGCCACATCGAGGAGCGCTGGAACAAGGGCCAGTTCGGCCGCGAGTGGGACGAGTGCAACGACCTGGACCAAAAGAAGAACTGGGACCTCCGCCTCGGTCTTGGACGGGACAAGGTGTTCGAGGTCCGCAAGCTCTACAACGACGTCACCTTCATCGATGAGTTCCTCACCCCCGAGTTCGCCCTCGAGCAGAAGCTCTTCACCTTCGACTGGTCGAACCGCAACGATCGCTGGGAGATCGCGAGCCGGGAGTTCAAGCAGATCAAGGAGCGCCTGCTGTTCCAGCTCACCAACGCGGGCAACCCGGAGATCGTGGTGATCGACGCGAACCACGAGAACCGTGGGGAGCTCTTGCTCCGCCACGAGCATCGCGGCATCGACCTGCGGGACGACTACGCCAAGGAGTGCTTGAAGGCACTGGTGCGGCTCTGGAAGCGCCCGGTGTGTTTGCTCACCAAGAGCGAGAACAAGGGCGTGATCCTGCGCTTCGACGGCAAGGAGCACACCAGCCGCCAGACGGAGGAAGGGAGCAGCGCCGCGGCGACGGCGTAGGCTGCCCTCCAGGTTTTGTGACTGAAGCGAGCTACGCAGGGGCCCCCGCGCAACCCTTTGAGCGGGATGCGAGTCACTGGCTGTACAAGCTGAGCCCCGAGGAGTGGATCCAGGCCGCGCTCACCGAGCTTCGCCGCGCGGAAGCAGCGCTGGGGAGCGCTCAGCTGCCTGCAGCGTACGCGGGCCTCAAGCGCGCGGCGGGCATGGCGCTGAATGGTGCGCTGATCGTCGAGCCGCGAGAATGGGGCAGGAGCTACGTCGAGCACCTCGCCGCGCTAGCGCAAGATGAGACCGCACCAGAGGCGGTGCGCGAAGCGGCGTCTCGTGTCGCCGGACTCAAGGCGTCACCAGGTGAGGTCGTTAGCTTGCGCACACCCAAGACGGAGGAGCGGTGGCTCGAAGCTGCGAAGACCGTGATGGCACACGCATACGCCGTGGTGCATCGGCAGCAGCGCGCAGAGACCCAAAAGCCGCGCGGAAATGACTCCGGAGGCGACGCGCCGGCCGCGCCCGAAGCAGAAGGGAATGGTTAGGTGAGAGGTCTGAAGAGCATCGGATGCGGCTCGCTGTTGGTCGCGTGCGTTGGGGCGTGTTCTCCCGCGGCGCCGGCAGAGAACCCGGAGCCAAATCCAGGCGATACGACGACCACCAGCGCGAGCTACGCGCCGCCGCCCCCGGCTCCGCTGCCGAGCGCACCGGCGAGCGGTCCCGGCAGCGGAGCTCCAACTCTCGGCGCGGGGGGCGCTGGCGCGGCGCCTTCGGCTTCCACGCCTGCATCTCCTTCAGCGCCTCCACCGTCTGGGCCGCCGCCGGGTAGTCTGGCGCGTGGCGACGGCACGCCTGCAGACGCTGAGCTCGAGGCTGGCGACAAGGCCTACCTCGCCGACGACTTGAAGCTCGCGAAGACCCACTACGCCAAGGCCAAGCGCCTCGCGCCCAAGGACCCGGCGCCACGCGTCGGGCTCTTGCGCGTGGCGCTTGCTGACAGCGGCGTGGCGACCGACTACGCCGCGGCGCCGAAGAACGCGAAGATCAAAGCGCTAGTCCGCGACGCGGACGCGGTGATCAAGCTCGACCCGAACTACGGCCCGCCCTATGTCGAGAAGGGTCGGCTGTTATTGATCCTTGGGGAAGCAGATCCGGCGCTGGCCGCGCTGGGGCGCGGCGTGGAGCTCGCGCCTCAAGATCCCGAGGCGCACTCAGCCCTCGGAGTAGCGCGCCTCGCCCTGGGCAAGACCGAGGAAGCCCTCAAGTCTTTCGAGCGCGCCGTGGAGCTCGATCGGAGCAACCCCGATCGGCTCACCAATTTGGGTACCGCGTACATGCTGCGGGGCAAGGTGGAGCAGGCCATCAGCACTTACAAGCGCGCGGTGAACCTCGCCCCGAACGATCCTCGGGCTCACGGCGATCTCGGCACGGCGTACCTGGCCGCAGGCCGACCCAAGGAGGCCATCGGAGAGCTGAAGCGCGCGATCCAGCTCGACGAGCGCGCCACGTTCCTCTCGAACCTGGGCTACGCTCAGCAGCTGAGCGGCGACCTGAAGTCCGCGATCGCGACCTATCGCAAGGCGTTGAAGCTCGACCCGAAGCTTGGTTCCGCGTGGATCAATCTGGGCACGGCCCTCGCCAAGCAGGGCGACGTCGCCGAAGCGGAGAAGGCGTTCAAGACCGCCCTCAAGCTAGACCCGAGCGACCCGCGCGCGAAGGCCAACTTGGCAGAGCTGGAAGAGCTGAAGAAGCAGAAGTAGCGCGCCGGTTCGTCGGTTCGACGGCGGTTCCACCGCAAAGCGTCCTGGAGCGTGCCTCCAGAGCGAGCCGAAGAGCCTTGGTCTTACGCCGGCTCTTGACCGAACGAGGCACTTGCCGGAGATTACTTCGCACACGAAACATCTCCCCCCGAAAACCAGCCCCGCACCAGAACTCGCGGGCAACGGGTTTGGGGGTGAGGGTACTCCGTAGCGGTGAATATGTCCGATGTCGTGAACTCCGAGCTTGAAAGCTTGATGGCGCAAGCCACCGAGGATCAGCCCGACATGGACGGCGTGGTCGAGGCGATCCTCTACCTCTACACCGAGTCACGACGCATCACGAAGGGGCTGGCTGGTCAGTACGGGCTCACCGGACCGCAGCTCGCGGTGATCAAGATGCTGGAGCCGAAGGGGCAGCTCTCCCTGAGCGAGCTGTCTTGGAAGATCCGCGCAAAGAACTCGACCGTGACGGGCATCGTTGACCGCATGGAGCGCGAAGGCTTGGTGCACCGTCGCCGCTCGAAGCAAGATCGGCGCGTCGTGCATATTTCTCTCACGGAAAAAGGTCAGGCGCTCGCGAGCGATATCACGATCGAGCCTGTACAGATTTTCCGCACGGTGCTTGGCGAGCTCTCAACTCGAGACGCTCGCGACCTGAAACGCGTACTGACCCGCCTAGCACAGCGTGTGCGTGAGCTGGTCGAAGAAGGCGCCTTACCCACGGATGGCGGCCTAGGAGAAGAAGATGGCTGAAGCGACTCAAACCGAACGCGATCCCGATGTCTGCGTGATCACCGCGGCGCTCACTGGCGTGCTCGCCAATCGCAAGCAGTGCCCCGGCATTCCGTACACGCCCGAGGAAATTGCTGACGAAGCCAAGCGTGCCTACGACGCAGGAGCGAGCGTGGTGCATCTACACGCCCGCAATGATGACGGCTCTCCGACGTTCTCCCCGGCGACCTTCGCGAAGATCAAACAGGAGATCCAGAAGCGCTGTCCGGTGATCTTGAACTTCTCGACAGGCACCATCCTCGACGACGTGTCGGATCAGTGCACGTACCTGCGCGAGAGCAAGCCGGCGATCGGTGCGCTGAACATGGGCACCATGAACTACTCGAAGTACTCGAAGAGCCAGAAGCGCTTCGTGTTCGATATGGTGTTCCCGAACAACTACGAAAAGATCATCAAGCTCCTGAGCGCGATGAACGAAGCCGGCGTGAAGCCCGAGCTCGAGTGCTTCGATACGGGTCATACCCACGGGATCTGGCCGCTCCTGGATATGGGAGTGCTCAAGCCGCCGTTTCAGTTCTCGTTCATCGTGGGTGTGCTGGGCGGCATCCCGCCGACCGTGGAATCGCTCCAGCTGCAAACCAAGATCATGCAGCCAGGGCATGAGTGGGAAGTGATCGGCATCAGCCACGGTCACTGGCGCATGCTGGCGACCGCTCTGGTTCTCGGCGGAAACATCCGCACCGGGCTCGAAGATCACCTCTACCTGCCGAACGGCGAGATGGCGAAGAGCAACGGTGAGCTCGTGGAGGTCGCCGCTACGCTGTGCCGCAGCACCGGCCGCAAGGTGGCGAGCGTCGAAGAAGCCCGCAAAATCCTGCAAGTCCCCGACAACTGCTGAAAGACTGAGTCATGGAAGCGCGCCCCTACAAGTTGCTCCTGGTCGACGTCAGCGATGGCGTCTGCACCCTCACACTGAACCGCCCGGAGCGTCGCAACGCCATCGGCGCGCCGATGGTCA
>JBFXBK010000499.1:0-5796 GCA_050183255.1 Polyangiaceae bacterium
ACAAGTCCACCAGAGCGGGAACAGAACTCAGACGCTCGTCCGTGAGAGCCAACTGAGTGCCGTGCGGTCTCATAGAAGGCAGCGTTCGATGGGGTGCGCTGGCTGAGATGCTAGACTCCGACACATGCAGCCGGGCCTCCGCGCTCAGATTGGCATCGTCCTGGGTCTGGTGCCCCCACGATGCTTGCCATCGTCGTCGCCCAGGCTCGAGCCAACTAATTGAAGCGCACGACGCCGCCTTCGCCTCCACCACTGCCGTACAGCGAGTGGGTTTCTCGGAACCCGATACCGATCTCCCACAAGTGTGTCGAACAGGCCCTCATGAATTGCTCGACGGTTGCCCACGTGAAGCGCACGCCGCGCCGTAGCGGGTCAGTGCTGTTCAAGAATCGGAACGAGGGCTACCAGGTGCAAACCTCGGCTGGGGTGTTGAACTTGGTGATAGACGACGAGGTCACGCGCATCCAGGGTACTGGCGTGGTCGCGACGCTTGAGCCCGCCGTGAAGGAAGTCCACTTGGCAGTGCAGACCTGTGGAACCACCGATTGGTCCACCACCCGCCGAAGCACAGTGTATCCTTAGGGCAATGGACCCATGGGCTTCGGCATTGGCTTGATCGTTAGGTTGGACGTAGCCCGCCCAAAGCTGCTCTTAGGTACCGAAGACAGCGGGGCATTACCCAGATAGTTGTAGATGGGGAGAATTATTTCCGGGTGGAAACAGAGGACGCTGCTTTTTGCGGGTTCTATGATTGGTTGCAAACGAAGCAGGGAAAAATTCTTGGTTTGCGAATGATGTTCGACCCATGGGAGCTAGCAAGTGCCGTCCCGGAGCGAAAGTACGTGGAGGTTGAATCAGGGTACTCGATTGCGATTGCTTTCGGCCGGGACGGCGCCATGGACGAAGAGTGGTCGAGCACCCAGGACTTCGGCGTGTCTGGCGTCTTCGTCGGACCCGGTGGCGCGGTGGCTATCGCAGTGCAGGTACTACTATCGGACGAGACGGAGATTAGGACCCTCGTCGACTGGTCCAACCAAACCTGAGCGCCTCGGTGTGCGAGTGCAGAACGCCGACGCGACCCGCCAAAGCACGCTGTATCCCTAGGGATCAGCCGTCTGTCGTCCTGACAGCTGTCCGAGTCCCAACAGCCCGACTCCCAGCGCGCCTGCCGCGAGGGTGAGACGTAGATAGGTCGACGCAGACCGTTGAAGCTCAGCGCAATCAGGACACTTGGCGACCTCGGGTGTGCCGCGATGATTCAGGCGCCAGGACGTTTCCGTGGTGTCGGCGATCCCAAGGGTCTTGATCCCTAGATACCCGCAGCCGATCGTCGCAAAGGCGCTGAGGAGACTCCCGGCGAACAGAACTCGCCGAAGCTTCCGGGTGGGGGTGAGGGACATCGTAAGAGTTTCGAGCCTCCACTTAGCCAGGCTCGCGCAATGCGCCAAGCCGCCTGGACTGAATCGAAATAGTCGCATTCGGGGAGGCGACCGGCGGGTCGTCCGTATGAAGCGCCACGATGCAGAACGTGACGATTCGCCTGGCTGGCGCGCTCCTAGTGGTTGCTCTCACCCCCGCATGCGGCAAACCGAAGCCGTGCGCAGATATTCCCACGACGAAAGAGGCGACGGCGCTCGGCGTCGTGTTGGACGGAGGACACCTGTGCAAGGCGGACAGCGGCGTGATCAACGTCGACTACGACAAGCCCTTGGACCAGGTCGACTCGGACTACATGAGCAAGCTCAGCGCCGCCGGCTGGAAGGGAGAGAAGGTCTCCGAGGGCAAGAACGGGTCCTCGCTGTTCTTCGACAACGGCAAGAACAAGCTGCTGGTCGTTACGCTCAAGAACAAGGACCGCAACGTCAGCACTGCCATCATCAAGCACTGCCTGATGATTCAGCCTGACGGCTCCGAGTTCATCCTCGACAGCTGCCTGACGATGACCCAGAGCCTGGCGGACAACCTGAAGAAGACGAAGAGCTAATTCCTTGCGGATCAGCTGAGCGCCCTAGTGAATCGACATGCGGCTGCAGCGTGACGTCGGCCTGCCATTCAGGTAAGCGACGCATGCTCCCGAGTCGCAGTGAGGCGGCTCGCTGAACTGGTCTTCGCAGCCGTCTTTGCAGACGCGCTTGGCCCCATAGCTTGCCCAGTGCTTGTTCACGGCGCCGTAGGCGCAAGTCATGGTGCAGTCGGAGTCCTGGTTGCAGCGGTGCGCTGGCCCCGGGCCTGATAGCACCGGAGCTTGTTTCCGCGTGCACTCGGGCGCCGGCTTGCCGTGAGCGTAGGCGACGCACTGCTTGGCTTCACAGCGTGCCGGATCGGTGCCCTTTGACGTGCAGCCGTCCTCGCACGCTTCTCCTCCGGGGTACTGCGCTTCCCACCACGCTTTGTTGACCGCGCCGTGCTGGCAGGAGTTCGTGCAGTCCGCGTCCACTTCGCAGGCGAAGCTGTCTGACGCAGCGGGCGCGCTTGGCGGCGGTGTTGGAAAGTCGTCGCCCGCGGTCGAACTGGGTGAGGGGGGCGACGAGGACTGCGCGGTCGCGCTGGTTCCCGAGCCGAGCTGCTGCTCTCGCGGTTTCGGCTGACAGGCCGCGGCCACGGCTGTTCCTAGCAGGAGCGCACACGACCGGTGAAGTAGGGACATAGCCTGCATTCTACGGGCGCGGCTGCCGTTCGGTCTCGAGCTCAAGCGAGCTGTGCCCCATGGGCCGCACCTCGCCAACCCCGGTATCGAGATCTCACAACCCTGGGCGGAGGTGCACTCGCCCGGCAGCCGGGCAAGCCAGTTCAATTGTGCAGACAGCGCCCGCACAAATCTCGCCAGCGAGCTATTCTCGCCGCATGCCAGCGCTCAAGGTTCACGTGGAGAACGGTCGCATCAAGGTGGATGAGCCGACGGACCTGCCGAATGGCACTGAGCTTTACGTCGTAGCCGTTGAGCAACTTGGGGACCTGGTCTTGCTCAAAGACGATGGCCTGGACGACGAAGAGCGGAAGCGTCTCCATCGCTCGATTCGCCAAGGGATCGCGGATGGACTTCGAGGCCGCACGGGCTTCGATGAGGTGATCGCCGAGTTGGAAGCTACCTGAACCCCAATCCCACGCTGAACTCCACGCCGCGATCCGCCGTGTAGTCAGGATACGTCGGGTCGATCGCCTCGCCGTGGCTCAGCACCCACCACGCGTTGCCGCCGAATACCAAATCGGCATCAGAGCTTTCGCCCTCGCTCACCCGCACGGCAACGCCGAAGGGGAGGTGCAGACGCAGTTCGCGACGGACTAACGAAGCCGAGGCGGGGAAGGGGCCCTCCTTCGGCAAGTCTTCCTGAGGCACCTTGTCTTCCGGAAGGTTCATCCAGTGGAGCTCCGTCCCCGCGCTCAGGTATCCATCGAGGATCAGCGCAAAGGAGCCGAAACGACGACTCATGTCCACGCCCACGCGCGCCCAGGGGCTCGGCGGGATCACCCGCGCGCCTGCTGCGGCAGACAACGCGATCGAGAGGGGCGCTCCGTCGCTCTCCTGAATCGGGCCAAAGCGTGCTTCCGCGAGGTAGCGACCCATGGAGATGACACCGCCTAGCTCGAAGCGCTCTCCCAGTTTGCCGCGCACGCTGCTCTGCGCCGAAGGAAAGATCGCGACTTTCCCGTCGATGCGGTTGCCGTTGTGGAGCACCACGCTTTGGGGCTCATAGTTGACGACGGGCAGCGAGGCGTCCACAGCCAGCTCGTGCCGCGTGATATCTCCCGTTCGAGGCGCGGCGCCGGGAATACACCCGCCCAGCGTGCAAGCAGCAACCGCGCCGCCCAGCAAGAAAGAAAGAAGTCGCACTCACGGCCTACGTTCAGAGAGCGAGTGACCTTCCCGACCCGCGCCAGTCAACTAGCGGAGCATCTCGAAGCGACCGCAGCTTTCGCACTGCGTGCCGCCCCAGTAGTACCGCTGCCCCCGCTCGGTGTTGGTAAGCACCATCACCGCCGCAAACACCACGCCGGCGGAGCCGGCGGTCACTGGGACAATCCGCGTGGTAAACCAAGCCAACGCTGCGGCGACGCCGGGCAGCACGAACAAGAGCGGCACCGGCAGCCAGCGCGCGAGACGCGGCACTTCACGGAGTTTGCCTCCGCAGACGGCGCAACTCATGGGAGCACGCTAACACAGACCGAGGCTCCTCCCCCCAAACCCGGGAATACCAATGGGGCCTTGAGGCTTCCCACTTGCATGCCAGCGAAGGCGCAGCCGAAATGACGCTGTTCGAAGTGCTCGCGACCGTACTGTGGATAGGCCTCGCAATCCTCGTGGGTCACTGGTGCGCGCGCTGGGGTTGGCTTGCCGGGATCGTCGGTGGGCTAGCGTGCGCGGGGGTGACCCTGTGGTGAAGAGGCGCTTGCACAGATCCGCAGCATGCGATGCGAATCGAAGCCGATCGGTGCTCCCTAGTAACGTTGCCCGTACTACTCAGACCCGCTGGTAACGTTTGCGCTACTAGCCCCGCACGACCGGGATCGCGTACTGGATGACGGAGTCATCCGACGTCGGGTGATACTCCGCGCCGTAGACTTCCAGGTCGGGCCCATAGGTGTGCTTGAAGTCCGAGCCGCAGAGCCAGTTCGAGTAGATGTAGTTCACCGAGTGGTCGAGGTTTTGCACCGCGCCGCGGTGATCGAAGTGGGCGTACGTTGCCCCGGGGATCTGAATGGCGAGCATGCCCTCGGGCAGCTCCTGACTCAGCTCCGTCACCTGCATCGCGGCGGTGTACTTTAGCTGTTCCGAGCCTTCCGCTGACTGCTCGATGATGCCGTAGCACACGCCGGGGACGCGGTTTGGGATGGCCTCGAGGTGGGGGAGAAACGCCGCCCACAACGGAGGGATCTGGCTCGCGATGTTGTTCTTCTCCGAGTCGCTGGAGAAGAACTCCGTCTGCATGCCGACGCACCACATCGGGGGCTGCTCGACTAGGCGCGGCACGAGGCTCAAATTCTGGTTGATGTGGCGCAGGTAGCCGGCGTCGATCTCGACCTTCTTCAAGAACAAGTTCTTGCTCCCGATGCGCCGAAACTCGTGAGGCGTGTAGTCGAAGGCCTGCTTGAAGGCGCGGGTGAACGCCTCCTGACTCTCGTACCCCGCGGAAATGGCGATGTCGAGGATGCGCTCTTGTGTCGTCAAGAGTTTGTCGAGCGCCAGCGCCAAGCGCCGCTGGCGGATGTAGCTCTTGAGGGTTTCTTTGGTGAGCGCCTTGAAGATGCGCTGAAAGTGCCAGCGGCTGATCCCAGCGTGCGCGGCGATGTCCGCCAGATCTAGCTCCTGATCCAGGTTGCCTTCAATGAAATCGACGGCTCGCCGCACTCGCTGGAGATAGCTCATTGTTTCACCGCCGCTTCCGTTTCACCGCGGATCCGGGACGTCGAAGAAGCCGGTCAAGCGCACCAGGCGACCTTGCGCGTCGTACTCGCCGAAGCTCACGCCGTCTCCCAGCACCTGACCGTCCGCGCCGCACATATCCCACTCCGCGATGCTCTTATCATGGTGGGTGCGAAAGCGCTTGGTCACGAAGTGCCCGCCGGGGATCTGCTGATGAAACGCCAGCATGTAAGCCTCGAGCTCCTCGAAGCCCGCGCAGCGCTGCAGCGGATCCTGATACACGCACTCGGGGCTCAGGCTCTCCGCGAACAGCGCGCGCTTCTCCTTGGCCGTCTTCACTTTCCAGCTCAGCGCGTAGCGCTCCCAAACCTGTCGGTGGTCCATCGTCTGCTCCTATTTCCCCTTCTTGTGGGGTGAGGAGCAGCGGAGAGATC
>JBFXBK010000500.1:0-5794 GCA_050183255.1 Polyangiaceae bacterium
ACAATCCCGCGCCCGCGATCGTCGACGAAGCCGAATCCGTGGATTTTCGTAGCTTGGGGGAGAGGGTGCGGCGTGTGGCAGCCGGGCTGGCAGCGCAAGGCCTCGCTGGGCCTCGCGCTGGGACCGACGCCGCCAGCGTCGACCCGCCGCGCGTCGCGATGCTCGTGGCCCAAGGCAGCGGATGGGTCGAAGCGTTCTTCGGCATCACGCTGGCAGGCGCCATCGCGGTCCCTCTGAGTCACCTGCATCCGCCGCTCGAGCAGCAGTGGTTTGTCGAGACGTCGCGCGCGCAAGCCGTCATCGTGTCCTCCGACATGCGCGCCGAGCTCGAAGGCCGCGCAGAGCCCCTGGGCGATGTACCGCTGCTCGACATCGAGACGCTGCGGACGTCCGCCGGCTTGTTCCCCACGGATTCATTCCCGGCTGGCGACCAACCCGCGGTGATCCTGTACACCAGCGGCACCACCGGTAAGCCCAAGGGCGCGCTCATCACCCACGCAAACCTGGGAGAGCTAGCGCGCCTCGTGGCCGAAGCCTGGGAGTGGCGCCCCAGCGACTCCTTGCTCCACTGCTTGCCGCTGCATCATTTGCACGGCCTCGGCATCGCGCTGTTCGTCTCGCTGCTGTCCGGCAGCCGCACCCAGATGCTGCAGCGCTTCGACGCGCCCCGGATGTGGGAGGCGATGAAGGACGCCAATGTGCTGATGGGCGTGCCAACCATGCACAAGAAGCTGCTCGACGCCCTGGACGCCGCACCCGCGGCCGATCAAGCGCGCTGGCGGGAGCACGCGAGGGGGCTCCGCTTGATCACCAGCGGCTCCGCGGCGCTGCCCACCACCGTCGGCTCTCGCTGGCAAGAGCTCTGCGGCAGCTACCCCCTCGAGCGCTTCGGCATGACGGAGATCGGCGTGGGCATGACGAACCCCGTAGCCGGACCACGCAAGCCGGGCTCCTGCGGTAAGGTACTGCCGGGCATGCAGATCCGCATCGTCGACGAAGCAGGCGTCGATGTTTCCCCGGGGCAATCCGGCGAGATCTGGATCAAGGGCCCGAGCGTCTTCGCCGGCTACGACGGCAACCCGGAAGCCACCGCGGCGAGCTTCGTCGATGGTTGGTTCAAGAGCGGCGACACGGCGACCTGGGACGAAGAGGGCTACTGCCGCATCCTGGGCCGCACCAGCGTCGACATCCTGAAGAGCGGCGGCTACAAGCTCTCCGCCCTCGAGATCGAGGAAGTCTTCCGCGAGCACCCGGCTGTCGCTGACGTGGCCGTGGTCGGCATCGCCGATGAAACCTGGGGCGAGATCGCCGTCGCGAGCATCCTCGCCCGCCCAGGGCACGAAGCGGACATCGACGAAGCGTCGCTGCGCGAGTGGGCGAAGCAGCACATCGCCGCCTACAAGGTGCCAAAGCGCATCCTGCGCTTCGACGAGTTCCCACGGAACCCCGTGGGCAAGGTGCTGAAGCCGGCGCTGAAAGAACTCGTGAGCGCGCGACTGTGAACGTCCTGCGCGCCGTACCGGTTGCGCTGGGGAGTGCGCTGCTGCTCTGGATCCAACTGGGTTGGGCGCTGAACTGGTTCGGCTACAATACGTATGTGTGGCTCAACCTGAAGACCACAGAGGTGTGCGTCGGAACGGCGTTTCATGCGCTGCATCTCTCGTACGGTCCACCCATCCCTTGGGACGCTGGCGGCCCGAGCTACGCCTATCCCGCCGTGACCGGCGAGCTCAGCCACCTCGGTCCCCTCACGATCTCCATCGAGCGCGTTCCTACGCCAGCTTTTCTGCTGATCCCTGAGGGCAGTTTCGACGTCGAGCGCTCCATCCTGAACACGCCGGAGTGGCTCGCAGCGCTACTGCTTGCCGCGCCGCTGCTTGCGGTGGCACGCCGGGTTGGCGCCGAGCGCGTTGCGGCCGAGGAGCAAAGCAAGCTTCAATAAGCCATGGAAACCGGGATGACCCGTCAGCGATTCTCCAAGCGCTCTGAAAAGAGCCTGTTCTCGAGCCTCGTTGGCGGCGCCGCCGCTGCGGTGGATCGCGCCGCGACGTTGGCGGCTACCGCCAGCGCCAAGCGCCGGGGCTCGCGCGCGGAGAGCCTAAGCCATCAGCAACGCCTGGAGGCGCTGACTCACATCGCCGCAGCCTACGCCGGAGGCGGCGAGCGCTTCTTCCGCTCACCTCGGCTGATCGATCCAGTGCGGCGTCAGGTTCGCCGTGTGGGGGAGAGCGGCAGCGCGCCCGGCGTCGTCGAGGATCTGAGCTGGCGCAGTGACTACGTGTGTTTCCTCCCGGATTTGGACGAGCGCTACGGCAGATACAGGAGCAACACGCAAGCCGCGGTGCGCCTGTTCCGTCACGAGCGAGGCGAGCCGAGACCGGTGATCATCTTGATCCATGGCTACCTCGGTGGTCAGTTCGTCGCCGAGGAGCGCGTGTGGCCGGTGAAATGGCTGTTCAAACGCGGCCTCGACGTGGCGCTGTTCGTGTTGCCGTTTCACGCCGTGCGCAGCGAACCGGAGCGCAAAGGGCCACCGCCGTTCCCCGGCTCTGACCCGCGCTTCAGCAACGAAGGCTTCCGCCAGGCGATGGGTGACCTGCGCGACTTCATCGGTTGGCTGCGCGAGAAGGGTCACCCTCAGGTCGGCGCGATGGGCATGAGCCTCGGCGGCTACACCACGTCGCTGCTCGCGACGCTGGAGAAGGATCTGGCGTTCGCCGTGCCGATGATCCCTCTCGCCTCGCTGGCAGACTTCGCGCGGGATCAAGGTCGCCTCGGCAGCAACGCGAGCGAGCAGCTCCTGGAGTATGAGGCCCTCGACCAGGTTCACCGTGCGGTGAGTCCACTGCATCGTCCGCTCAAGACACCGAAAGAGCGCGTGTTGATCATCGGCGCCGAAGCCGACCGCATCACCCCGCTGCGCCACGCCCGGCGCCTCGCGGATCACTTCGACGCGCCCCTCGAGACCTGGCCCGGAGGTCACCTGCTGCAGCTCGGGCGCAGCGAGGCCTTTCGCCGTGTCGGCAGTTTCCTTGGGGAATTGGGCGTGGTCGAGCCGAAGCCCGCATGAGCGAAGCTGACAAGCCCGTTCTGTGCGAGAGACATGGCGTAGAAACGCCCTCCACCTACGCATGCGAGCACCTGGCCTTCGGCACGGCGTGCGGTTTCTCGCACCCAGACAACGAAGACCCGCGACCCGACGCCTGGTGCGACCTGTGCGAGGCTGCGTTTCAAGAAGTCGGGGAGTGGAACGACGACAACGAACCGACGATCAAGCTGATCTGCACCTACTGCTATGACGAAGCGCGCGAGCGCAATCAGCGGGTCCCTCCCCCCCTCGAGCGCGGGCAACTCCTGGTGGACGAAACCCAGTTCGTCGAACTGCAGAGAGTCGCGAAAGCCGCGAGTGAGGCGCGTCAACAGCTAGCGGTCGAGCGCTTCCACATCGACCTGTTCGATCACTGGGACTATGACCCCGAGCGGAACCTGTTCCGCTTCTACGACGAAGCCGAAGCGCCGGGTGTGCTCGCCGACGTGGATCTGGTTGGCTCCTTTGCAGAACAATCGAGCACCTGGCTCTGGGCCTGGGCCAACAAGGGCTACACCTGGGAGCAGCGTGAGGCGAACACACGCCTGCGATTCTGCGGGATGGTGCGCGGGATCTCGCGCTTCACGACGCGCGGCGGGAAATCGAGCCTCGCCGAGGCGTGGGAAAACGCGGAGCTCGCCGCCTGGCTGCTAGGAGCTGAAGCCTTCTATCGCGCTCCCTATGGGCCGCAACACGTGTTCATGCTGTTGCGCAATCTCCGCGCGGAAGATGCGATGCATTGAATGCTCTCTTACGGGTCGGGTTCGTCCGGATGCGTCTTGATCGAGGTCACCCAGCGACCATTGGCTAGGTGCTGCTCGGTTTCGACCCAGATGTCGTTGCGCATCAACTGGCTGTGCCAACGGCCAACCAACATCGGTCGCTCTCCGCGCATCTCGTAGGTGTGGCTCCAGTGGATGCAGCAACCGCTCTTGGAGAACGCGGTTATCTGCTTCTTTGCCGGGTCGACGTCGAAGAAGCCAAGGTTCTCTTGGGTGAGCTCGCTGAGCACCTTTGAGCGCACGAAGCGCGTCGTCGACGGCCGATACAGATACACCGCAAACGTCGGTCCGCCATAGGCTCCGGTTTGGTCCGCCTGTACGGCGAAGTCTTCGTGGCCGTCGAAGTTGAAGTCGCCGACGTTGATCGTGCCCTGATACTCGTACATCCCCGCGGAGTTGAGCATCAGCTCACCCGAGTCCTCGAACTGCATCCAGATCTCGCTCTGCTCGAGGCTCTGCAGGACCTCTGAAGTGCCCTTCTTCAGCACGCTGACACTGCCTTTGCGAGCACACTCACCGGGTAAGAACGCGGAGTCGTCGCAGTCGGAATCGAGCGCGATGCGGAAGTCGTACTCCTCCGACGCCTGCGTGACCTCGAACTGTCGGCCCTTCAAATGCGTGCGCGCAATCTCCTGAGGCGTTTGCACGAGCGAGCAACAGTACTTGGATCCGTCAGCATCGTTGACCGCGAAGAGCGCCCGTTCGCAGCCAAACTTGCGTGGTCTACAGCTGTCTGAATCGATCAGCCGGATATCCCCTTGGAAATTGGTAAAGTCCTGAGGCGCAAACTTGTCACGCGGCAGGCCAGAGCTGTAGTGCTGAAACTGCGGGTCGATGCTGTGCACGCTCACGAGGCGCGTCACCTCTCCGGCGGGCTGATAGGCGACGACGTGAAACACCGGATAGCTCCCGCAGTGGTCGTCGTCGTGCTGCTCGCCAGTCAGGTAGCCAGAGACTCGCAGCTTCGTTCCCAGGAGTACCGGATAGCGCAGCTCGTTGATGGGGTTCTTCGCGCCAACCACTTGGACTTCGAGCGGCGCCTGCCCAGCGAGCTCCAGGGCGAGCAGCGCCCGACCGCAGGGTTCCGTGAATTTCGCCTGGTACCACTGCGGCTCCGCCATCACAGAGCTAGCAGCCGGCTGCACTGAAGCCTGCCCAGCGGTCGCGCGGGACTCTGCTGAGTCGCGCGCGCAGCCCCAGAGCAGAAGCAACCAGAGTAACCAGAATACACGCATCCCGCAGCAAACGCCGGAATAGCGGACGTGCATTCCGGCGTGGCGCGTTGTGTGGAAACGCCGCTGCTACTCCGCCGCTGAACCGGCCTGAGTCGGCTTCTTTTCAGGCTTCTTTACCAGATCTTCGACGCTCACCAGCCAGGGCGGCTCGGGCACCGACTCGAGCTCGTAGAAGCCGCCACAGAACACCGCGCGGGGGCAGCCTTCGCACTCTGGCTTGCGAACGCGCCTTTCCGCGAGGTACTCAGCGAGGTTCACGTCTTCGTTGTTCACGAA
Organism: Polyangiaceae bacterium; assembly: GCA_050183255.1. Taxonomy (GTDB): domain Bacteria; phylum Myxococcota_A; class Polyangia; order Polyangiales; family Polyangiaceae; genus JAHBVY01. The sequence goes on from JBFXBK010000500.1 coordinate 5,382, forward strand.
GATCATGTGGCGGGCGAGCTTCAAGAGGTCGCCTTCCAGGTGGGCTTCGTAGCCGGGCATGAAGCAGAACGGCAGGTTGATGATCTGGACCTTCATGCGGTCCTTCCAGTCGTCGATCACCTTCATGGTGATCGCCGCTGCCTCCGCCGTATCGGGCGCGATCATCTTGGTGGCCCGGCCAAAGGGCGTGAGAAACTGGATGTTGATCCAGCGCAGGCCAAGGTCCCAGGCCAGCTGGCAGAGCTGGTCGAGCTGCGCCGTGTTGCTCTTGGTGAGCGTCACGTTCATGCCTAGCTCCACGCCAGGCGGCGCGTGCTTGACGCAGTTCTTGATGCCACCAGTGGTCTGCTCGAAGGCCTCGGCGACCCCCACCTGCTGAGCGTGGCTCCGCGCGTTGGCTCCGTGCACCGAGA
>JBFXBK010000501.1:0-5791 GCA_050183255.1 Polyangiaceae bacterium
GCACGCTCTCGAGGGGTGCGGTGGGAGGAGTTGTGGCTTCTTATCCCTGAGGAAAGCCGAGGCGCGGTGGCCATAGCGAGTCTTAGGACCGAGGTGCCAGCACCCTGGGCGCCTTGGTCGCTTCTCAAAAAGGGTGCGTCATCGGATCATTGGCAGCTGTTCTTCGAGCTTCTCCCGCGCATGATTCCCCATCAAGGACTTCCGCTTAGTCCCGCGGTCGGCCTCGTTCTCGGACGAGTGCTAGATCCCAGCGAACGCGCGCTCTGGCGAGACGTCACCTGTGAATCAGGGTGGATGGAGCAGATGTTTCGAGCACCGATGCCGAGCGACGCCGGACCGGAGTTTGACAAGCAGTTTGTGCTCGCTGCGCACCAGCTGGGAGTACCCCCCAGGCACGCGCTTCAGCATCTAGTCAAGCAAGCGGGGCTCAGCACCGATCGCGCAATCGCCCTGATCCTCGAAGCCGAAAGCCGCGGCATCCTTTGGAACTGGGAGCCGGTGCAGCGCTTGGTGGGCCGCGACGATGTGCGTGGACACATCGCGGTCGAGCCCCCACGCGATCTATCGGAGTCTGCAGTCAACGCGTTCCTCCGTCTGCGCGGCGACCACGGTGTTCGTGAGTTACGAGCGTACGCTCAAACGCTCGTTGGGCGAGGCGCGGTTCCGGAGGCGTTGACGCTTGCTGGGCTGGCTCCGGAAGTGCTCGATGATGAGCTACGCGAAGCGGGTGCAACCTGGGCTCGCAGTAGGACGCTATCGGAAGCAGTGGCTCTTCGCGAGCGACACCCTTGGCTTCTCACGGACGCCGAACTCGTGGACAAGGCCGAGGCACGAGGGGATTGGGAAGGTCTGGGCCACATCCCATCATGCTTGGTGCCGGTCGTGTCCTCGCGCGTGCCGGAGATCCCAGATGCTCGTGAGGCTGCCCGACTGCTAGGCCTTCTGGAAAGGGCAGGACTGACGCGCCATCAGGTGATGGGCCTTGCTGTCCGGCGGCTCGAGACACTCGGGGTCAAAGCGCTTACAGCCCAGTGGCTGGGGAAGAATCTCGACAACAATACCCTGTGGAAAAAGTACGGGGCTGATGTAGTAACGAGGCTTCTCGAAGCCGGACCTGATGGTGCAAGGCTGACGTTTGAGGTGTGCTGCTACGCGCCGCGTACGGAGTCGATGGCACAAACCCTGCACACCGTGTTGGCTGCGTGTCTTATCCGCCTTGCTGAGGTTGCGAGCGCAGGTGGCGACGGAGATCTCGCGGCACGCTCGCTGAGGGCGTTGTACTGCCTGAGTCCTTCAAGCCGAGTGTGGGGGGCGCTTCACGGGCTCCGCAAATTGGATACCTCGTCCGAGGTGTCCCGACTCATCGAGCTGAACGAAAATGAACTCCGGCACGCCAAGAAGCAGGCCAAGTGCGAGCTAGGCGATATCGGCGACGCGCTATCCGAGCTCCTTGGCGAACAGGAGGACGACCGATGAAGAACCCGTCCTGCTGGCGTGATTTGCGACAGTGCTTGCGCAAGTTGGGTGCAGAACCCGTGAGGACTCGGGGTTCTCACGAGATGTGGCGGTTTCCCGGAGGAGACATGTTTGTGGTGGTCCGAAACCACCTCGACGAACAAGTGCCGAAGAACATCCTGGCGCGCTTCCGACGACTGAAGGCAGCCCGAGAGAGCCAAGAGCCTGGCTCAATACCCAGCCTTTCCGACTCATGGTGGGTCGGAACCGTCTGGAGCTAGGAGCAAAAGAAACATGGCCAACAACAAGAGTCCGGGCAACCCGCGTGCTGACGTGAAGAACCCTAACAACCAAGCCTTCAAGGCGGACCAGGCGAACCGAGCGAGGCAGGCGCAGGGGCAAGTCAGGCCTGCGCCCAGTCAGACCACCGTGAAGAAGTAGTAGCCGCCGCAATCGCCCCCTGTTGGTCTCTTGCGACTGACAGGGGGCACCCGGAATCGCTTATAGTGGTGCTGTCCGGTCTGAGATAGCTAGGGTGAGTCCACGAGCGCACAAGCGCGGGACAGGACCGGAAGATCCGTGCGGCTTCCAATTCATCCCTGGTGGGGATTGCGCACGGTCCAACGCGCCGCTATCGCTCTGGGCATGAGCAAGCCAGTGTCGAGTGATCGCGTCGAACCTGACCAAGCTCCGGTGTCAGCTGCCCAAAGCTCGCGCCGTCAGCGTCGAAGCCCAGGAGAGCAGGAGCGGTCGAAGGAAGCCACACGAGCAGCGTTGCTGAAGGCGGCGAATGAACTCTTCTCCGCGCAGGGCCTGGACGTCCCCAGCTTGGACGCGATCTGCGATCGCGCGGGCTACACTCGCGGCGCATTCTACGTGCACTTCAGGGATCGGGACGAACTCGTACGCGCGGTGTGTGCCGAATACCAATCGGACTTGCTGCAGCAGATTGGCGTCTACGACGATTCACCGGAAGCGCTGACCAACCTGCTCCGTCGCTTGTTGGGATCGCAGACCAACGTGCCGCTTCACCAGTTCCTACAGGCGGTGGACCGCTCCCCTGAGCTCGCCGCTGGCTTTCGCGAGACGCTTCGCGAGGCGACGGATATCACGCGGGACGCGACCCGTTTCTCGCAAGCGATGTCTAACGTACGTGGCGATGTGGACGCTGATGGCCTGAGCCAGGTGCTCGTGGCCCTCAGCCTAGGCGTGCAGGTAATGCGCGAGGCGGGAACCCCTGTCGATGGCGAGCGAGCGGCTCGTGTGCTCGACAGGCTGTGGAGGCGTTAGGAAGCACCACAGCACTTCTTGTACTTCCGCCCACTTCCGCATGGACAAGAAGCGTTTCGCTCGACCTTCTTGGACGTGACCTGATACTCGGGCTCCGGGTCGTTCGCTGGAGGACTTCCGGTAGGGAATGAAAGCACTTCCTTGCGGAGCCTCGATTTGGACACAAGAAGGCTATTCCTGACTCTTTCAACGGCATCATCAAACCCCTCGTCGGAGTTCTGCTCATAGTCCAAGGCACCGCACATCAGGCAGAGTCGGGCAACGGCGCGGGCTGGCCCTGTCTTCCCTCCGCCACCTTCAGCTCTCCCTCCGGGCGTCCTTGCCGCCTCCGCGAACTCCTCCAATACCACCAGTGGGTCGAGTTTGGAGAAGCGCTCGTCAACCTCACTCAGCCAACTTCTGGCCATCACTCCAGTCATAGCTGGTTGGTCGACGGCAACGAAGTCGCGAGTCTTTTCCGTGTCCGTACCTGGAAATTCCGCGCAACGCTGAACGCGGGCTTCGATCTCCTCGTCGTCAGGGATGTGAGTCAGCCTAGTAGCCGCTTCGGCTGTCTGCAGAACGCGAAGTCGACGCATGTGAGGAGAATCGAACTCGGGGGATAGGGCCCGCAACGCGGTGTGAATGCGCCACTGGTGTTCGAGTTTGCGCTCTCCTTCGCCTTCCTGGTTCCCGTCGCGGAGTTCGCACTCCAGGTATTGCACTGCACTTCTCAGTAGGGCGATCGAACCAAGCGTTGCGCCATCGTCGAACCCAAGGTCCTCCCGGATCATGCGGGTGAGGTATTCGAGCATGTCGCCGACCCTCCCAACGTGAGGCCACCAGTGATGCCCTCTTCGATCCTCCAACGTCATCGTCGACGGGTGGTACTTCGTAGAATCCGCATCCGCGTGAACGCGAGCGCGCATCCGAGACACGAGCGCCTTCCACTCCTCCGGCACGTCTTCAATCCGTCGCTCCTCGGTACGACGCCAAATGGCCGGCGCTAGATCCTCAACGACCTCGCAAAGCTCGGGAAGTCGCTCGCGCCAGAGCTCCTGCCGTTCTCGTCTTGTTCCACGCTGTGTTTGGGCCTTCTCCGACATTACCCTGCCTCCTTGTCGTCAAGGTAGTGTGTAGCCCCTCCGTTTGCCAGCTGGCCGGGGACGACAACCGGCGACCGATCCTGTATGCGGTACGGCCGCTCCTGGTGGAGTGTCCTGCTCCGACGGGCCTTCCACTGCGGTGTCGAAATGATCGAGTACGGTCTGGTGGGAACTACCCAATCACCCTGACCCCAACGTCCACGCTCCGCGCCTTCGGCGCTCCGCGCTCCTTCTGGCACGCCAGCGCCACCGCCCAGAACTTGTCAGCGTGACCCTTGCTGGTGCGCTCCGCGTCGAAGCTCACCTTGCCGGACGGAAGCACTCGTCGCTTGATGGCGTGGATCTGGCCGACCAGCTCGCGGCGTCGAGGTAGGTGTACATCCTGGCGCTGGAGCAAGATCTTGAAGTCCGTCGCCCAGCGCTCCTTCGACTCGTTGGTGAACGCCTCAGCAGCGACCTGAGGGAAGTCACGAGCCAGGTTCTCCGCGAGGTTCATGCCGATGCCACTACGGTCGATGGAGAGTCGCGCAACCGGCAGCACCGAGAGCACCCGGCGGAGCTCGGCCTCCTGCTCCGCGAACGGCACGCCGTCGAACGTGCGGAGCATCACGCATCGGTACACGTCGCCGACCTGGTCGAACACCGCGAGCTCGGAGCGGTCACGCGTGCGCCCCACGTCAAAACCCGCGACGATGCGGCCGCGCACTTCGGGAATGTCCGTCGGGTCGTCGTAGACGCGCAGCGAGTCATGCGTGCACGGGATGATGAGCTCGTAGGGCATCCACGAGAAGGACTCATCGACGAACTTACAGCACAGCTCCTGCTCAAAGTCCTCCAGCGGGAGCGAGTCGAACTGCTCCACGATCGTCGGTCGTCCGAAGATGGCTACGGCTTCTTCCGTGGGGATATGCGGTGCGATCTTCGCCGCCTCCGCCACGTCCTCGCAGAAGAACCGGCTCAGCCACCACGGAACGAGCTGCCGTGTGTGGTGCGGGTACTTGCGAAGCTCCTCGTTTGCGATCTCCCAGAAGATCCCTCGCCGCCCGAGCGGAGTGCTGCACCCGGTGAGCTGACCTTTCGAGCGCAGGATGAGCGCCGTAGAGCCCGTGTACACTTCGCGGTCGCCCGAGTAGTGCGCGAGCTCGTCGAGATAGACGTCGCCGCGCTTGCCGCGCGGCGGCTTCGACGGCACCGACAGGATGCGTGAGATGCGCTTGGTGGGTCCGTTGCTCTCGAACGCCAGCTCGGTCTTCGCGTCCGTGACCAGCTTTTTCTGGTACGCGCGTGGCATCTCCTCGAAGACCTGGCGGGCGATCAAGATCTTCTCGATCGCGTCGGCCTGGTTGTAGGAGACGAAGACGGTCGTGTGCCCCTCGCGCAGGTGGCAGCGAGCTAGCGCCTCCAGCGCGAACACGAAGCTGTAGCCGACCTGGCGGCTCTTGGTGATCCAGCGGAAGCGCGAGCGGTTCTTGAGGAACGCCGTCTGGAACGGCTCGAGCACCAGCGGCTCGCTGTCGAAGCTCATCACGCCGCTGACGAAGCCCCACTCCGTCGACAGCCACTCGCTGAGGTCCGACTCGCTCTGCTTGACGACGCCTAGCACGCGCCTTGCCTCGCGGAATAGCCGATCTGAACTGCCGGAAAACTTGCCTTTCCGGCCACAAGACGCCTGGATGCGACGGAGGAGCCCCGATGACGACCTACGGCTACGCCCCCAAACCGCCCAAGACCCTGACTGACCAGGAGCAGCGCGCGCTGCTGAAGACTACGGCCGAGCATCGGCGAGGGCGACGCGATCACGTCCTCTTCAGCCTGGCCCTCGGCACCGGCCTCAGAGAGCACGAACTCATCGCGCTCAACCTGGGTGACGTCTTCGACGACACGGGGCGGCCGCGTCGGCGCTTCCCCCTCCGCGTCTTCAAGCGCAGCGCCTCGGAGCCAGCGATGCAGGAGGTCGTGCT
>JBFXBK010000502.1:0-5754 GCA_050183255.1 Polyangiaceae bacterium
TGAGCGATCAAGTGTTCGTTGGCGATGTCTTGAGCGTGCGCCTGCGATTGCTCGAGATCCGCTAGCGCGTCTTCCCGCTCGGAGTTGAGCTGGCCGATCTGCGATCCGTAGCTCTCCGCAGCTTCGAGGCCGCGCTCCACCAAAGCGCGCACCTCTTCGGCGACCAAGAGCATTGGAGTGCCTGCAGGCTCTCCGTGCCGCGCGCCTTCCAGACCGGCGTTGAAGGCGATCAGCTTGATGCGTTCGAGTGCGTCTTTGATGGGTGCCGCACTCAACTTCAACTCGCGCAAGCGCTCGTTGGTGCGGTGCAAGTGCTGTCGCACGCCGTCCAGCGCGCTGCGCTGCTGAGTCGCTTTGGCGCCGACCCCGCCGAGCAGGCTCAGGGTGCGGCTACTGCTCTGCACCAACGCGTCGTGCTGCTCGAACAGCTGCGCGTCGTCGATGGCGCTGCTCTTCTTCGACTCACGCCGACGGCTAGCTGTCGCAACCCAGCTCATCAAACCGTCCACCAGCGCTGCGCCTCTTTGGGCTTTGAACATCGAGTATTCTCCCCCGGGGATCCTGGGTGCTCCTGCGGCTATGCTCGGTACAGCCTACTCCATCGCGTCCAGCAGTTCTGCGAGGTCGAGCGCCTCCACGGATTGTCCCTGGAACTCGACGTGAGCGGCGTCGAGCCGGTGGAACGCGCCGCTGGCTAGCACCTTCACGCCACCGACCGCGATCGTCTCCGTGGGGCCGTCTGCCGGGGCCGGCTCTACGCCTGAGGTCAAGTTCTCCCACAGCTCGCACACGATGAGCTCCGTGGAACCACCTCCCAGCGTGACCACTGGGATGACTTGGCCCCCAATCAGCGCCATGCCCAGCCGCGAGTTGGGAAGCGCTGAAACGTTGGCGTCGCGCACCACCCGTTGCGCGATCCGTGCGGATAAAAACGCGGACTGCTTGGTGCGAGTGTTCTCGAGCACCAACCCGTACGCTTTACTGCGAGTGTTGTCAGCTTCGGCTCGTTCCATTGTCCTCACGCTGTGCGAGTTCACTTTGCAGCGCGTTCTTCACACCCTGCCTGGAGAGCCGGGTTCGGCTAAGGGCCCGCGAACGGGGAACTCAATCGTCCTCGCGCCCGATCCTCTTGCTGCGGCGGGCGGCCTCGTCGCTCCGCTCCTCAAAATACCCAAGTATTCCTGCGGTGCTCCCTCCTCGGGCGCCCGCCTCGCGGCGGTCTCAGCCGCGATCATCGATCGACTTCCCCGTTCGCGGGCCCTAACCCTCGATGCGTACCAAGCGCGAGTTTACGAACTGGTACAGGATCTTGCACACGTCGAAGGAGCTCGCGTGCACCTCTGCCACGATCTCGCGCACCGTCCGCTCGCCGTCGATGGCTTCGAGCACGGTGGCTTCGAGCTTGGTCAGCTTGCCTTGCTTGCCCATGCGCTCGATCGCCATTGGGTCCTGGTACAGCACGTTCTCGAAGTCGAAGCTGCCCTCGATGAGGCGCCACTCGTCCACGCGGCGGAAGCCTTCCATCACGATGGCGCCGGTGGGCAGGCCCAGCTCCGCGGCTTTCGCGGCTTCGGATAGATCATCGAGCTTGAAGCTGAAGCGCCCCGAGTTCCAGCGCACCACCTCGTAGATGAGCTCGCTGGCTTGGCGGATCAGGCCCTGCTTTAGTTGCTGTTCATCAATCAGTCCGCGCTCGATCATCGCTTGGCCGATCAGCGTGCGTACGAGCGAACCGGACTGGGAGCCCGAAGGCGGGTTCTGCTCGAGGTACTCGCTCAGCTGAGCCTCCTTGATAGCGCCGTCCTGTACGAGGTAGCGCCCCACGCGGAACTCACCGTGGAGCCCGGCTGACGTCGCCAGGCTGAGGTTGCCCTCTTTGATGTACAGCAAGATGCTCGCGCCCTTGCGTGTGCGCACCGTGAGACTACCGGTCTGGCGCTGCAGCGACAGCAACTGCAGAATTTCCGCGATGGAAATGACGGAGACGTTCCCGGTGAGCGCGTCTGAGTTTTGAGTCGTGTCGAGCAGGCTGCCGAGGGTCTGCCCAAGCTGAATCACGGTGTCCGGAGTCAGCATGCGCTGAAAGGCCATCTGGTAGCTGCGGTCGTCTCCTCCGGGAGTCAGCAGCTCGGGGCGCAGGATGTCCGCCAGAGCATCCGCGAAGTCCATTGCCACGCGGACACGATTCACTCCACCGGATTGGGTCCACGAGAGCGAGCTTGGACGGATGCTGTCGACGACGTCGTCCTCTTCAAGCATCGTCTCGGCGTCAGGCACGGGACGCGCGCGTCCCTCCTTGTGCTTGTGGATGGCGCCTTCGACCACTGCGATCAAACCGCGCGCGTCAAAGGGTTTCGTGATCGCGTCGATCGCGCCAGTTTGCTGCACGAACTGCCCGCGGATCTTGTCGCCCTTGGCGCTCATCAACACCACGGGCAGGTTCTTGATCTGCTGCTTGGCGCGCAGCTCGCGGCAGAACTGATAGCCGTTCATGCGCGGCATCACGAAGTCGAGCAGGATCAAGTCGAACTCGGGATCGCGCTCCAGCTCTTCGAGGGCGAACTGACCATCCTTGGCCTCCACCGGTTTGAACGCATTGCGCTCAAGGATTGAGCTGACGACCTTGCGAATCGTCGAACTGTCATCCACCACCAAGATACGGCCGCCCATGAGGCGCCCGAGCGTAGACGAAAAGTCACGGCTTTGAAGCCTGCATTGGGCACAACGTTTGGAAAGCGTGCAGGCGCTCGGACTTCGCTCTGAAACAAACAACGCGATGCGCCACCGTTTGCGTTCAGCTCACCACCGCGTGGTGGAGACGGGAGCGGCGTAGCCGGAAAGCTTTCAGCGGGCTACGTCCGGGGCATAGGATGCGCCCCCATGGCGGGCTCAAAGCTTCATCCGGCTGCGTTGTGGCTGCCCCTCGTCGCTGGCTTGGTGCTCGCTTTGGGTTGGGTCGCGCTGCGCAAACCCTCACCCCCAAACCCAGAAGCTGTGGGCGCTGGAACTGCCACTCCAGTGGTGAGCAACGCGCAAGAACAGGAGCCATCGACGGCCATCGGGACGCAGGGTTGGGACCTCGCGCCGCCGTCGAACCCACTCCCACCACCGCCGGAAGACACGAGCCGCGCCGAGGAACAGACGCCGGAACCCCACGTCGCGGACCCGACTGCCCAAGCCGCGCTCGGCCGGGCTCAGACGGCCTTGAAGCAGAAGCAGTTTGGGGTGGCGCGGCGGGAGGCGTTGGCCTGCCTGAAGCTCGACCCGCGTGATCGCGCTTGTCAGCGCGCGCGCGTCCACAGCTACACCCAGCAGTACCCGATGGGCGAAACCAAGAACATCTTGGGCTGGTGTCTCTCGGCGTTCAGCTCGGATCTCGACTGCCTGCGCGCACTACGGGAGTTTCACGCGGCGAAGGGCCAGCGAGTGGAGGCATCAGGAATTTCCGCAGAGATTCGCGAGCGCTTTCCGGGTGAAGCCTTGGAGATGGAACCGCTGCCAAGCTCGGAGCCTGACCCGCCGCCAACCCCTCCGGCTGAGTAGTCAGCCCGCGTCGTCGAATGGCTTCTCTGCTGGAGGCGGGTCTGCGATCTCACGCACCTCGACTTCGCCGCCTTGACCCACGCTTGGGCACTCACCCGCCAGGCGCGCAGCTTCGCCGATGTTTGCGGCGCGCAAGATCAACACGCCAATGACCAGCTCGCGGCTGTCCGCGAAGGGGCCATCAATCACCAGGCGGTCGGCGCTCTTGCGCACGCGGCAGCGGTTGTCGTGGATTAACGACTCGTGCATCACCAGGCGCCCGTCGGCCTCGAGCTTCTGACACCACTCGACGAGGCGCGGACTCAGCCGCTCCCTGGCTGCTGCCTGGCCGAGCCTCAGGTCTCCCTGACGCAGCAGTAGCAAGTAGCTCTTCATCGCGCCGACAGAGCATCTGCAGTGTGAGGCTGAGGCGCAAGCGCTATAAGGAAGGCGATGAAAGGCTGGGTCGACGAGAGCGCGCTGGAACGCCAAGCGGAGATGTTCACATCGCGGCTTCGCAAGCGTTTTCGCCACCTGGCCCCGCGCTTCAAGCGGCGTGGGATCGAGGCTTTTCGCGTGTACGACTGGGACATCCCGGAGATCCGCGCGACGCTGGACTGGTACGCCGGTCACTTGGTGATTGCGGAGTATGTGCGGGAGCAGACGGCCGGTATCCCCTGGCTCGAACGCATGGCGGAGGCTGCGGGTCAGGCGCTGCTCGAGCAAGTGCCCGAGGCGGAACGCGGTGCACGGCTGCACCTCAAGCGCCGCACCACGGGCAATCGCGGTCACCGTTACGGGCGCCTGAGCCGCGAGGGCTGTGAGCTCGAAGTGCGCGAAGGCGACCTGAAGTTCTGGGTGGACCTCGAGAGCTTCGTCGACACGGGTTTGTTCCTTGATCATCGGGAGACCCGCGCCTTCGTCGGCAAACAGCTGCAAGAGCGCGCTCAGCCGGGGCGCGCGTCGCGCGTTCTCAATCTCTACGCCTATACGGGCAGCTTCAGTGTGTACGCGGCGCACGCGGGTGCCGAGACCACGACCGTCGATCTCTCCGGTCGCTACCTCGGCTGGGCTCGCAAGAACTTCGAGCTGAACGCCTTGGACACCGCCAGGCATCGTTTCCTCGAGGAAGACACCGCGAAGTTCATTTCGGGGGTGAGGGAGCGCCGCCAGCAGTGGGACTACATCGTGGTCGATCCACCGAGCTTCTCCTCCGTTGGCAACGTGAATCACACCGACTTCGACGTGCAGCGCGATCACCCGAAGCTGCTCGGCGCTGTCGCCGCGCTGCTGGCGCCCGGGGGCAGCATCCTCTTTTCCACGAACCACCAGCGCTTCGAGCCTGCCTTCGCGTCGTTGTCCGCGCACCTGGATATCCGCGAAATCACGAGCCAAGTGCAGGCGGAAGACTTCTCCCGCCGCGCGCCCCACCGCTGCTTCGTGTTGCAAGACGTGGGTTGAAGCCGCGCTGCGCAACGCTTGTTGGATGAACGCGGCTCTTTGGCGGACGCGACCTACGACTTCGCAGGTCCGACAAAAGTTGAAAGCTCTACTAACGACTGGCGATCGTCTGTAACAATTACATGTTCGGCCGGTTTCGGCCGTCCATGTGTGCAGCATGGGTCTCCCGCTCTTCCCACCGGCCCTGAGGGGGCTACGACTCTCGCGTAGGCGCGCGCTGAGCGGAGTCAGCGTGGCGGTACTTTGTCTGCTGCTGCCTGGAATTTCCGCTGCGGAAGATGTCAGCGTGCCCGTAGGCTTGCAGGTGAAGCTGCTGGCCAAGGTGGCTGCATACGATCGAAACATGGAGGAGCGCGCTGGGAGCAAGGTCCGAGTCTTGGTGCTTCAGGCCAAGGATGACGCGAACTCCGAGCGCATCGCACAGCGCATCGTTTCCGCGCTGGAAAGGGAGCCGAAGATCGCTGGGCGGGAGCATTCTCGTAGTCGCCGCGACTACGCTGGCGCGAAGCAGCTGATCAAGGCTATCAGCGACGAGTCGTTCGACGTCGTGTATGTCACGCCGGGCTTGGAGGACGAGATCGCGGAGATTCGCAAGGCGCTCAGCGGGCTCGACGTGTTGAGCGTCAGCGCCGTGGCGAGCCACGTTCCCGATGGTATCGTGCTCGGCTTTGATCTCTCCGGCGGAAAGCCGAAGCTCCAAGTCAACCTCACCCAGGCCAAAGAACAGAACGTGGCCTTCAACTCGTCACTCCTCAAGCTCGCGAAGGTGTA
>JBFXBK010000503.1:0-5698 GCA_050183255.1 Polyangiaceae bacterium
GCTCGCCTTACGAGTCACCAGAATCCGGCGTCGCCTCCAGTCAAGTGATTCTCACTTCCCTGCAACTGGATCCGTGTTCGGAATGGCCAGTCCAGGCTTGAGCGGCACTTCAATGAATTGATGGCCAGAGGCCTGATGACAGGAATTACAGGCGCTCGCTGCCTGGGCAAACGCCGCTTCAAACTTGGACTGGTCGTGAGTCGCGATGCCTGTTCGCAGCGCGGGGATGGTGTTTTTCGAGAAGTCGCTGACCAGGCCCGGTAGCACCTCCGGGTGACCTTCTTTCGGTGGCGAGGCGCCGGGCAGCGTTTCCGTGAAGATTTCTTCGAGTTCTCCCAGCTCGTAGTCCGCGAGCTCATAGCGCCCTGCAGAGGCCGCGCGCCCCAAGATCTCGAAGCGCCGCGCGACGTCTGACATCGCGCTGCCAAAGCTGGTGCGCGGCGTCGCTCCCTCACCCCCATCCGATCCTGATCTGGCGCATCCGAAGACTAATGCTGCTGCGTACACCGCGAACAGCAAATGAGGGAGAAGCGGTTTCGCTGAGAGCTTGGATGGCATCGCGCAAGGGTATGTCTCGTACCCTCCGGAGCAAGGGAATGGCGCCGGAGCTTCGCTTACGGATCCCTGGGTGTGTATTTCCGCGTGAAAGGCACGCCGTTGAACGTATGGGTGCAGCAGGCACAAGACGGCTCGAGGCTTTCGGGGCCGAGCGACGGATCCACGCGCTGGAGCAAGCCTTGCTCGTCAACGAACAAACCGCTGAAGTAGCTGGACTCGCCCACACACACATACGGTTCACGCGCGGACTCCTCGAGCGCCACGAGCCAGAAGATCGGTTCACTCCGATCGAGTCGAGACTTAGCCTCGCGGAAAATGCCTTCCCACTCGCCTCCAACTTTGGAGAGCAAGAAGCGAAACAATGGAGTGTAGTCGAGGCCACGGCGTGCGCTCCCACCCATCGAACCGCGACGGGCGTCGCTGCTCTTCGTCTTGGCTCGTTGCTCGCGGAAGTCTCCGCCGAAGCCGTGGTGCACACCGCGAGCCCTGGTGTTGACCTTGCGGTACAGCGGTTGCTTGCGCTGCGGTGCTTGCCCCTTGTCCCCCGTGGACATCCGCGATCCGTATCATGGACGGAAACGCGACGCCCTCGCACAGCCTCTTCCTCGGCAACTTGGCCCCGAATAGACTGCGCCATGACCAGCACGCCGGTTCAGGGCATCAGTTGTACTTCGTGCGGCGGGCCGCTGACGCCTGAGGGGAACCAGGTGCGTGTCACCTGTCCTTACTGCCGCGTTTGGCGGCGTGGAGTGTCGGGGCTACCATCAAACTCATGCGCCTCCCCAGCTGCGTGGTCGTTGGCTTCTTGATGCTTGGCTGCAGTAGCAGCGACTCAGGGTCTGGGGACGTTGGCGGCAGCGGAGGCAGCGCTGGGAGCTCTCAGGGTGGCAGCTCTGGGAACGCGACTGGCGGCAACGCGAACGGCGGCGCTGGGGGCGCTGCTGCTAGCGGAAACGCTGGAGCAACGGGAGGCGCAGGTGCCACTGGCGGCGCGGCGAACGGTGGTACCGGTGCGAGCGCGGGCAACAGCGGCGCGGCGGGTGACGGAGGCAGCGCTGGCACAGCGGGGGGCGGTGGTACCGGTGGCATGAGTCTCGCTGTGCGACCCAGCGCTGGCTGCGGCAAGACCGGCGCCCCGACGGGCAAGCTCCCGGGACAGACCAGCAGCGTCGGCGGAGTGCCGCGCGGATACGATCTCTTCGTCCCCAAAGCCTACGACGAGACGAAGCCCATCGCGCTGGTGTTCACCTATCACGGCGCGGGGGGCACCGCGAACACCAACCAGTTCAAGTTCGACGACTTCAGCGAGGCCCACGGCGGCACGTCCATCGAGGTCGCGCCCCAGGGCTGGACCGCCCCCGAGTGGGACACGAACCACTTCGTGCCGTTCAACCTGGACGACAGCGTCCAGCTCTTCGATCAGGTGCTGGACAAGCTAGCGAATGACTACTGCGTCGACCTGAATCGGGTGTTCGCCATGGGCCACAGCAACGGCGCGCAGATGGCCTTCCACCTTGGCTGTCTCCGTGGGGATAAGCTACGCGCGATCATGCCCAACGCCGGGCGCTGCTTCTCCTATGGCGCTGGCGTGTGCGACCCGTACCACGCAGCCTCCAGCCAGCAGTGCAAGGGCAGCGTGATGGTGCTGAGCGTGATGGGTGAGGACGACACCACACGCCACGCCGACGAAGCCGCCACGGTGGAGGGCTTCCGTCAACGCGCGGGCTGCAGCACCCAGACGGAGCCACGAGACCCAAGCCCGTGTCAGCGCTTCCTCGGGTGCGACGCCAACGCCGAGGTCGCCACGTGCCGCATTCCAGGCATGGCGCACGCGATCTGGAAGGCGGGCGAGGCAGGCGTGTACGACTACATGTTGAGCCTCTGACTGGATGCTGAGTCGTTATCGCGTCTGTGTGGCCGACTGGTATCGACGCGCATGCCGTCGAAATGATGGAGCAGCCTATCCGTTCTGACTGGCAACTTCTCCAGCCAGCAGACCGCCCGTCAATTTCCGCAGGAAAACGCGCGGCATGGAAGCTGCAACCTGGGTGATCGTCCAGCCGTCCGATCCTCGGGCAGGCTGGTGACGTGGGCGACTGCAGCACGGAGCACGGATCCGTGCGTATCAGCGTCCAGTACTCGAGACCCCAAGTTGAGCCGCGATCCGCGCGGTGAAGAAGCCATGCACAAGCCAGCCCTTTCAGTCCTAACCCTCGTCTTCGCAGCAGCCTGCGGGGGCAGCCTTCCCCCACCTGACCAACGTTTGACCGAGGCAGAGGCAGCCGTGCGCAGCGCCAGCGAGCTCGGAGCAGAGAGCGATCCCGGCGCCGCGCTCTCACTGAAGCTCGCAACGGAACAAATCACGCTGGCGAAGTCGGCGATCACCCGTGAGGACAACGCGCGGGCCGACGCGCTGCTGATTCGCGCGAAGGCGGACGCCGAGCTAGCGATCGCCCAGACGAGAGAAAAGGTCGCCCGCGCCAGGAAGCAAGAGGCGATCCGCGACTCTGCGGACCAACGCGCGACGAACTCCAAGGAAGGAGCCGCGCAATGAACCGCCACTCCCTACCCAGCACGCTCCTTGGTCTTGTACTCGCCACAGGCTGCGCGACGACTCAGCCGCCGAAGACCCTGCTCAACGCTCGCCTCGCCTACGACCAGGCAGCTCAAGGGCCCGCCGCTCAGCTCAACCCGAAGGATCTCGATACCGCCCGGAAACAGCTGGCGCGTGCCGAGGCGACCTTCGAGGAGGAAGGTCTCGGCCAGGAGACAGACGACCAGGCGTACCTCGCGCTGCGCAGCGCTCAGTTTGCTGACGTGGTCGGTCGAACGACGCAAGTCGATCAGGACAAGCTGAGTATCGAGAAGGCGATGCACTCCGACGAACGCAAGGCCCTCGCCGATCGCTCTGCGGAGCTCGACGACGCCGAGCGAGACGTCCGGGACGCGCGTCACGCCGGCGAAAGGACCTCCGACCGGCTCGATCGCTCAGAGGCGGAGCTGAAGGCGGAGAAGGCCCGGCGCATCGCGGCTGAAAAGCTAGCGGCGCAGGCAACTGCGGATCTCGGCAAGCTCGCCAGCGTGAAGGCAGAGCCCCGCGGGGTGGTGATCACGCTCTCGGGGAGCGTACTCTTCGCGAGCGCCAAGTCGGATCTACTCCCTGCCGCTCGCGCCAAGCTGGACAGCGTCGCGACCGCGCTGAAAAAGAGCGGCAAGGGTTCGAAGTTCATCGTGGAGGGCCACACGGACTCTCGCGGTGGCGACGAATACAATCAGCGCCTGTCCCAAAGTCGCGCCGACGCCGTACGAAACTATCTGATTTCGCGCGGAATCGATCCCCAGCAGGTCGTAGCGAAGGGCTTTGGCAGCTCTCAGTCGGTCGCCGACAATGCCAGCGCAGAAGGCAGGGCGAATAATCGCCGTGTGGAAATCGTCATCAGCCCAGCGGACTAGCACACAACGGGTTCGACCAAGAGACGAGCAGAATCGAGGAATGTGATGAAGACGCGAGAAGAACACCTGGGAAAGATGGAAACCAAGATGAAGCACTGGGGGACGAAGCTAGACTCCCTCGCGGAGAGTGCGGAAAGCGCAGAGAAAGATCTCGCGGCTGGCTACCGCGAGACGGTGGCTGAGCTCAAAGCGAAATACGCAGCCGCCCAGCGCAAGTACGACGCGCTGAAGGAAGAGCGCGGCGAGAAGTGGGAGGAGCTCAGGGAGGAACTGAACGACGCCTGGCACGACCTGGAGAGTGCCTTCACCAAGTTTACTTCCTGAACGCTCCAACTCCCCCCGGCGCCAGAGCCCTGGTAACGCGCGCGGCGCCACGCTCAGTCTGAGCTTGGCGCCAACGCGTCTCGAGCGAGGCGCAGCGCGACCAGCGGGCGCTCGGCCTTCACTTCGCGCTCGCCTGCGCACTCCCCGGAGCCGCGAGCCAAGGCGCGACAGACTTCAGGTCGCTTGTCGTACACCTTGCAGCGAAACTGCCCGCTGCGCGCGTCGATCACCAGCGCGGCGCAGTGACCGTCGGTGAGGCGCATGAACGCTCGGTTTCCGCGCCAGACCACCAGGGCGTGTCCACGATCGCCGAGGCGCGAGTAGTCGTAGCCCGTGACTTTGACGAACTCCGCTGCCTTGGAGAAACAACAACAGCCGCAGTCGACGCACGCGGGCACGTCGGCGCCGATGCTCTCTCCGTCTGCCGAGCCGGCACGCGCGGCCGTCAATGACCGAGTCGGTAGCTCCTCTGCCGCCCCCGCTCGCTCGCGCGGCACTGCTCACCCCAGGGTCCAACGAGTTGGTCGCCCTCACACTTCATGGCTCTCACCCGTTCCCTTCGAAGCCGAAGGGTACTCCCGAAGGGCTGCTGAAAGATAGGAAGCGTTTCCGATTGGTGCGCGCGACGGCGATCAGAGCTTTGATTCCAGGCGGGTTTGGGGGTGAGGGGGAGGAGCAGCGTGAACGTCGCGGTTGCGTGCTGTCTCGCCACAACGTGGCTAAGGCGGTGGGCAGTCGAGGCACATCCACACGCCTGGGCCGTGGTCCTGCGTCGCTTCAAGGGCTCCGCGCGTCCTCTGAGCTGGCCCACTGGTTGCAACACATTTTCACATGGCAAACACCAACACACCCTTCAGCAAGGGATACGAAATGTCGACCCGTGAAAGGCTGGCAGAGGCGGAAGGTGCCATCAAGGGCGCCGAGAGTCGCCTCAAGGCAGAGCCTGCAGTCTTCCGACGCCTCAAGCATGAGCACGGGGAGATGGCTGGCCTGATGAAGCAGATCCTCGGCGCGGACGTTGCCGTACGGATCAGTCTCTTTCCCAAGCTCGCCCGTGAGCTACGTGCCCATGGCTACGCGGAGGAACACAGCGTCTATCGCCGCATGGCGCGCTATGGTGCGACGCGGGAGTCCGCTGCCAGCGCAGCCCGGGCGCACCAAGATCTAGAAGCACTGCTCGGTACGCTGGAACGCTCCGACTTCGCCAGCCCGAACTGGATGAAGGATTTCGCGTTCTTGATGCAACTGGTCGAACGCCACGTCCAAGAGGAAGAGCACGAGCTCATGCCCCACGCCCAGGAACTGATGGAAGAGGACGAGTTAGCGGCGCTGGACGCAGCCTACCTGGCCGCCAAGAGGCTAA
>JBFXBK010000504.1:0-5695 GCA_050183255.1 Polyangiaceae bacterium
TATCCAGGCGAGCACGAAGCCCTCATCGATTCGGAGGTGTTCGAGCAAGCGCAGGTGCTCCGTGCGGGGAACCTCGAAGCGTCCGCCGCGCGCGAGCGAACTGCGCGACAACGGAACCCGGAGTACGTTCTGCGGGGCCTGCTGTTCTGCGCCTGTGAACGAAACGGAAAGCCGTGTGGCTATTCGCTCTCCCCGGCATCGACGCGCAAAGGGCGAGTCCGCTACCGCTACTACCGCTGCATCTCTCGCGACAAGGACGCGGCTTGCGAGAGCCGGCCCATCAACGCGGTCGAGCTCGAAGAGCTGGTGTTGAACCGCATCGCGGAGGTTGCGCGCGACCTGGAGCAGAAAGCGCGAGGCACGCCACAAGGCCTCGAGGCACGTCTCCACGATCGCACAGGGCAGCAGCGCGGCATCGCACGCGACGAGCGGAGCAAGCTTCGCGAGCGGCTCAACCAGCTCAACGCGGATGTGCGTGCACTCGACAATAACCTCGCGGAAGCAGACGGCGCGAACCGTTCGCACCTGCTGCGTCGTCGCGACGCGAAGGCTTCTGAGCGGAACCAGGTCAAACAGCAGCTGGACGAAGTGCAAGCACGCCTCGGCAAGCTGGAGGTGTTGACGTTGGACGCTTCGTGGATCGCTGACCAACTCCACGGCTTTCACCAGGTCTGGCGGAACCTGCTCCCGCGGAACCGCATGCGCGTGATCCAGTCGGTGGTCGCACGCGTGGACGTGGACGAGCCGCGCGGCGACGTGGAGATCGCGCTCCAACCCTGGGTGGGCGAGGCGCTCAAGGGTGATGGCCGTGCCGCGTAGACTTCAGGACCGCGACTCAGACGCGGTGGTCGTGCGTGCGAAGCTGAAGCCACGACCCAAAGCTGCGAAGACTGCAGATCCACCCGGAACGTGCCGACGCCCCGCGTACGTCGCGCGCCTATTGGCTTTCGCGCATCAGCTGCGCGGTGTGCTCGAGCGCGGCGAGGTGAGCGGCGTTGGCGAACTCGCGCGGCGACTCGGCGTGTCTCAGCCGCGAGTGACCCAGATCTTGAACCTCACTTACTTGAGCCCTGCGATCCAAGCGCACGTCGTGTCGCTGGAGGCGGTGGACGGGGTGGAGCCGATGACGGAGCGGCCGCTGAGGGAGGCGGTGAGGTGTGTGGGGTGGTGGGGGCAGAGGTCAGCCTGGCCTCAGCGTGACCCTAACTGCTGGAGAAGCCATTCGAGCTGAGTCCGGGCCTGGCTGATGAGGTCACCGTAGGTGAGCACGTCTAGGTTGTCGCTCCCGTATTGGCGTGAGACATCGCTCGCTCGTCGCCCGCCAATCACTAGGACGTCGATCACGCCGCCCTGCACGGAATGTGAGAGATCGTCTCTGTACCCGATGGCCTGGGCTTCGTCGTTCCTGTCGATGGCGTGGGACGGTCGCTTAAACTCAATCAGCAGGTAGTGTTGGCGATGGTCCTGCCCAAGGAAGAGGTCAGGTCGCTTGTTGGCCCGCTTCCCTTTGAACTTCTTCCCGGTCCACTCGGTTACTATGCGGCGCAGGGTCTTGTTTGACGCAATGAGGGTGTGCTCGGTGCCGAGCACCCAGAGGTTGTCCTCAATACCCTTGTGCATGTCCGCTTCGAGGGTCTTTGGGTTACCTCGCAGGCTATCCAGCTCGTCCAAGAATCGGAGCCGGCTGCGTGTTTGATGCCCGATGAGCGCGAGGTCAACAAGTCCGAACTCGCCCAGAATGTCGGCCAACCGAGCCACATCCGCTCGTGCTGTGTCGTCGATCTTCTGAAGCACTACCCAGTACTCATCGCGCTCAAAAGCATCGAGCATCAAACCGACCACGGTCCCAATGCGTTCGTCGCTCTCGCCATAGAACCGCCTGAGTACTCGGTTGATGGCTGCCTCAGCGGAGCCTCGCCGGTTCTCCGGTAGCTTGGCGAGGCGTTCCTTAACCTGCCTCTCAAGGCGCGCCTTTTGAAGGTTCACCTCTGTCTTGAAGGTCTTGCGCAGACTGTGCTTCACCTTCGCGGCGGCCTGTTTCTTCACCTCCTGCAAAGCCTTCGAGTTCTCGATGATGGCGCCCCAGTCCGCCGTCACATGCTCTGACAGCCCGTCGGCCTCGATCTCGCCGTACACGCGTCTCATTAGGTTCGAGGGGATCTCTTCATCGTCCCCGATTCCGAGGTCGATTGGGCGGCCAACCAGCTTGCCATTGACTCGGATTCCGATTCCCGCGTTCTTCAGCGCCTTCTTTCCCTCTGCTAGGGTGAACGTCAGCTTGACCGGTCCCAGTTCGGGAATGCTAAGGTTTTCCCGGATTGTTTCCCCAGGGATGTCATCGATTGCTAGCGGCTGCCCATTGACATGGATGGTGAAGTCGGACTCTCTGCCATAGTCTCTTATCAAGAGTTCCCTAAGCTTTTCTGGGCTCGGGAACTCCAACCCCTGGTTGAGGTTAGTAAGGGTGATGGTGGTCCCATGCCTCGTGTTCCTCACACGCTTCGACTCGATCGGAAGCTCGATGTCTTCCAGGTCCGCGGCAGCCCCCACTAGCTCTTCCTTGCGGATCCGCAGCTGAGTCTCGGTGCCTCGGACACAAGTGGCAAGTAGCATCGTGTCTGCTGAGATGAGGCCTGCGAACTTCCGTAACCGCTTCATGAGGACCGTCTTTTCGGGGCGCGCTTCGTGCCTGCACGCTGTCGGCCATGAGGCGGCGATATAGCGAGCGTGATCGGTCGAAGTTCCTTGCGGAGATGCATCGCAGTGGTGATGCCGTATGGGCGGTTGCGACGCGGGTCGGTGTTTCGAAAGCCACAGCGTACCGCTGGTGGGCTGAGGAGCGAAAGAGCGGGCCGGCGCCAGTCATCGAGTTCGCGCCGCTGGTGCGCAGCACATCGCTAGCGTCTCAGAGCGTCGTGGTGGAGCTCGGCGCAGTGCGGATCCGAGTCGAGGCCGGGTTCGACGCCGAGTTGCTGCGCAGCGTGGTCGCGGCACTGAGCACGGAGGACGAGTCGTGATCGCGCCTGGCCTGCCCATCTACATCGCGCTCGAGCCGGTCGACATGCGCTTTGGCTGCGAGCGCCTCGGCGCCATCGTGCGCGAGCGGATGGCGATGGAGCCACGGAGTCGCGCGTTGTTCGTGTTCGTCAGCAAGCGCGGCAACATCATGAAAGTGCTCACGTGGGACGGCACGGGGGTAGTTGTCGTCCACAAGCGGCTCGACTCTGGTCGCTTCGAGGTGCCTCACGCGACGCGGGTTGGCGACCAGCACGTCGTGGTCAGCGACGCGATCTTCGATGTGATCTTCAAAGGGGTGAGCGTGGCGCCGAAGCGGCGCGGGCGACCACCGATCCACTAGCCAGCTCAATTCCTTGCGGTAACTAATTCGCTTGAGTCGCCGGATCGCGCTCGTGTATACGATTGCGCGTGGCTCGGCATGGCAGCGGTTCGCAATCGCGTTCGAAGCAAGCCGAGCTCGGGCGCGCGCAGAAGCAGCTGCTGCGCGAGGTCGAAAAGCTCAAGGTCGCCTTCGGTGAGTTGAAGGCCGAAAACCAAGAGCTCCGCGCTGAAAACCAGGCGCTCCGCGAGACCATCGTACTCCTCACCCACGAAAACCAGCTGCTCAAGCGCCGGCTCTACGGAAACAAGACCGAGCGCGCTCGCACCGCCGAGACACAGCTCACCTTCGGCGAGCTCCTCAAAGAAGAAGCCGCACTGGACGAGCAGCTGGCCCAGCTCGTTGCGGACGCACAGGGCGCTGCAGAAGCACAGAGCGCCGGAGAAGCAACGCAAGACGCCACCACGCCCACTCAGCCGCCAGACCAAGCGAAGACGCCCAAGCGACGCGGCCGGCGAGATCTCAGCACCAGCAAGCTGCCGCGCGTCGTGGTGGACTTCGTCAATGAGGAGCTGGAGCGCCAGGGCGCAAAGCGCATCGGCTTCGACGAAGCGTTCTCGTTGATGGTCAAGCGAGCCAGCGTCTCGATTCTGGTGACGCGCACGGCAAAGTACCGACTCGACACTCCCTCTGGACCGCTCATCGAGTCAGCGACCCGGCCCAAGCAGCTCTTTCCGCGCGCAATCCTCCACACGTCCCTTGCAGCACACCTGATTGTCGGCAAGTTCGCGCTCGGCACGCCGTTCTATCGCCAGGAGGAACACCTCGCTGTGAGTGACGCGCCCATCGATCGCGCGACCATGTGCCGCTACGCCGAGGATGCTGGAAACACCCTCGGCGCAACCATCGTGCACGCCATGCGGCAGGCCGCGCTCTCCGCGAGCGTGTTGTCCACCGACGCGACCGGCGCTGCGATCCAGCCGGGAAAGCGAGAGCAATCCCGCGTTCAACAGGCCTGCAAGCGAGGGCACTTCTTCACCGTCGTCGCCGACTGCGACCACGTGCTGTTCTTCTACACGGAAAAGCATGACCACGCGACGGTGAAGGAGTTGTTCGGTGAGTACCGCGGCTTCCTTCAAGCCGACGCGAGCAATGTCTACGACATCCTCGAGCGCGGACCGCCGACTGAAGGTGACGAAGATAAGCTCAAACTGGTCGGCTGCTGGGCGCACTGCAGACGCTATTTCTTCGAAGCCGCGATCTGCAAGTACCCCGTCGGCGTCGAAGGCTTGATGCGCATTCGCGCCATGTACGAAGTGGATGGCGCATTCAAGAAGTTCCCCCCGGAAAAGCGAAGGCAGCTCCGCGACGAGCACCTGCGCCCGCTGATCGACCAGTTCTTCGAGTGGGTGAATCAGGCCCGGTTCGAAGCGCCGGGACGTTCACTCGCCTCAAAAGCGCTCAACTACGCCCACAACCAGGAGAGCGAGCTACGCCGCGTGCTTGACGATCCACGACTGCCACTCGACAATACTCGCTCCGAGCGAGCACTGCGCAAGGTGGTGGTCGGGCGGAAAAACTGGATGTTTTATGGGAGTGATGTCCACGCGGAAAGTGCCGCGGCGCTGTTCTCCATCATCGCTTCCTGCCGCCTCCACCGCATCGACCCGGAGCAGTACCTCGATGAGGTGTTCCGCGTGTTGCCCTACTGGCCACGAGCTCGGCATCTCGAACTCGCTCCGAAGTATTGGCTGTCAACCCGAGCCAAGCTCGTGCCCGCCGAACTCGAAGCGCCCATCAGCGCCATCACCGTCCCGGCTAGCTGAGCGCCGCAGCTAGCAGCCGTCGGCCAGCCTCACAAGACGGCTTTCGTAAAGCGGTTACGAACTTCCCGATTCCTTTCCGGCCCTTCACTTTGCGCCGTTTCGTCGGGGTGGTCTCGCCCTTGCGTGTACACCGGTCATTGGCGATCTTGAGGTACTCCTCTCTGAGCTCCGTCTCCGTCATCCCAGAGCCGTCGTCTTCGATTACGATGGGTCCTCCGTCGACCGCCCCGGGTAGGGTTATGTTGACGTTCTCAGCGTCGGCATCCCACGCGTTGTCAACCAGCTCCTTGAGAGCCTCCTCTGACGACCGGTAGCTCTCTCCGAGCAAGGAGGCGAGCTTCGGGTCGACCTTGAAGCGGGCTGCCTTCACCATTGGTACCCCCCTGTCCCCTCAGGCGGAGCATCCGCCTCGCGTTGAGACCTTACTTAACTTTTGATCACCCGCAAAGCCTCGAGGGCTTCTGGCTGGGGAACGCGTGCTATCGGCGATGGGGTCGTGTGGCATGCCCGAAGGAGGCCGGTGCATGTCACC
>JBFXBK010000505.1:0-5681 GCA_050183255.1 Polyangiaceae bacterium
TCTGCATGACGGCAGCCAGAGCGTTGAGAACGCTCAGCGACCGCCCCTTCCCGTGACGGGAGGCCAGCTCGAGCAGCAGGGTGCCCCTTGGATCTCCGCGCGGATATAGTGGATGACCAAATCCCGGCAGCTGCTCTCCCAGCCGTGCGCGCTCTTCGACGACGCGCCTCGCTAGGCTGGGACGCTGCACTTCATGGACCAACGCCTCGACGCGATCGCAGGCCCGACCGTGGCGTGGACCGGACAGCGCGCCGAGCCCAGCGCTCACGCTGGCGTAGAGGTTCGCTCCAGCGCTCGCTGCAACTCGGGCGCAAAACGTCGACGCGTTCAACTCGTGGTCCAGGCAAGCGATCAGCGCGGCGTTGATCAAGCGAATGGGCGCCTCGGCGCGCCGCCCGCTCAACCCCAACACACCGCGTACTACTCGGCTGGCGATTGATTGCGGCTCGAGGGTTGCGGAGAGGTCGCTAGACGTAACGGCGGGTCCAAGACATGCGGCGAGCAAGCTGATGAGGCGCCTCCCCCGCGACCGCTCCGCCTCCGCGGTTGCGCCGTGGCTCGAAGGATCGTCCAACGCCACCCAGGGTACGAGTAGCTGCAGCGCCTCTAGCGAGCCGAGCTCAGGCACCTGACGGATACGCCTGAGCCAGGGCGCCAAGGCGGACGCACGGGGCAACCGCACCTCGCTCCAGCGCTCCCTCTCCCCCGAGTCCCCATACCACAAGAGCTCGCACGCCGCTTCGTACGGAACGTGCTTCGCGATCAACTCACCAAACGATACCCCGCGGTAACAAGGCCCCGCCTCGGTGATCTCCGTGATGCTAGACGAGAGCACGGGCTGCCCCCAGTTCAGCGCGCCCTCGGCCGCCGCCGCGTGACCCGCTCTTGCTTGGGATGAACGCAGGAGCCGCCGCACCTCGGACTCGGGATACACCCGCGTGCGGGCGCTGCCTGGAGCACGCTCACTGCGAAGCTTGCCTCGGCTTGCATAGGCGTAGAGCGTGGGGAGCTGCACGCCGAGCAGGGCAGCAGCTTCACTGGCTGTCAACAGTCGGTCAACCATGATCAATACATTGATCCATCAATCAATCTTGATCAATGTGTCGCGGGCGCCATGCTTCGCCCATGGCAAATATCGCTGAAACGGATCGACTAGCCACGGGCGTGCCCGCACCCGTGGTTGGACTAGAAGGGATCATCGTCGCGGAGACTCAGCTGAGCCAAGTCGACGGTCAGGCGGGCCGGCTCGAAATCGCGGGCTACTCGGTAGAAGAGCTGGCCCAACGCATGGCAATCGAAGAGGTAGCCGATCTCCTCTGGCGGGTCGGCAGCGGCACCCACCACGCCGCTGTGCGCTCGTCCCTTGGCCGAGCGCGACTCGCTGCGCATGCAACGGTGCGGCGCCTGGGCGACGCGCTTGGGCAGCGGGACGCGATGGACGCGCTGCGCGCGAGCGTCGGCCACCTGAGTCCGCAGGCGAGTGAACAAGAGACCGCCATCGCGTTAACGGCGGCCGTCGCGGTGTTCGCTGCTCACACCTCGCGGAAACGTCGTGGCCTGCAACTGATTGAGCCGGATCCCGAGCTTTGCCACGCGGAGGACTACCTGCGCATGCTGCACGGGAAACCGGCGAGAGCCGAGGAGATCGACGCCCTGCAACGCTACTGGGCCACAGTGGTTGACCACGGGATGAACGCTTCGACGTTCACCGCGCGAGTCGTTGCATCTACTGGGAGCGATCTCGTGAGCGCGATCACCGCTGCCCTCGGAGCGCTAAAGGGCCCGCTGCACGGAGGCGCGCCCGGTCCGGTGCTCGATATGCTGCACGCCATCGGTAGCCCCGAGCGCGCCCAGCCTTGGCTCGAAGCCACGCTGGCGCGGGGTGAGCGCATCATGGGCATGGGCCATCGCGTCTATCGTGTGCGCGATCCCCGCGCGGAAGTGCTGGCCCACGCGGTGCGTGTGCTCGCGACCGCCGAGGGGAGCGATGCTCAGCGTTTAGCCGACAAACTCACGCTTGCAGGTCGCGTGGAGCGAGAGGCAACGCTACTTCTCAATGCACGCCACCCGCAGCGTCCACTGTCGGCGAACGTTGAGTTCTACACCGCGGTGCTGCTCGACGGCCTCGGCATCGCGGCTGAGGATTTCACCCCAACGTTCGCTGCGAGTCGCGTGGTCGGTTGGTGCGCCCATGTCATGGAGCAAAGGCGTACTGGACGTCTCATTCGCCCGACCTCCACCTATCGCCGCCCAGAACGCGCTCGAGCCTGAGCAAGCGCTTGGCAATCGGGAGGGGAGAGAGAACACTACGCGGCAACGTGCGTCGCTTTACGTTGATCTGCCTGTCGCTTGCCGTCTGCTGCTGCGTAAGCACCGCGTGGGCGCACCAGTTCGCGATGAGTGTGCTAAGCGTCGACATCGGTCAACAAAAGCTCGATGCAGTTCTCGACCTCGATGTCCGCACACTGCTCGATGTTCAAGCCTACGACACGAACGACAATGGTGAGCTGGAGGCCCCTGAACTCGACGAGAACAAAGCGCGACTCTCAGACTACTTGGACAAGAAGCTCAGCTTCAAGAACGCCGAAAAGCCTTGTTCCCCCACGGAAACCACGTTCGAGCTAACTGAGGGGCGCCGGGTGCTCGTGCACCGGAGCTACGCTTGCCCAGCCGCCTCCGAGGTGACTCCCCTCGGAACCTTGAGCGTGGACAACTCAATCTTCATGGAAGACGCGGGTGGCCACCGCGTCGTCGGCAAGTTCGTGCTGGGCACGACGCCCATACACCACGTCTTCTTGCCTGAGAGTCAGCATTTCGAGTTCGACGCGAGCGCCGCGCCCGATCTGCCTGGAGGAAGAGCACACAGCGCAGCGCCCTTGTCACCGAGGACAGGAGGGCAGAAGCCCACGGCAGGTCCACCCGAGGAAGACGTTTCGTTCCTCGGCTGGGTACGAGAAGGCATCAAGCACATCCTGCTCGGCTACGACCACATCCTGTTCGTGATCGGACTGGTCGTCGTCGTGCGGCGCTTCAAGGAGCTTGCTCTGGTCGTGACGTCCTTCACCCTGGCCCACAGCATCACGCTGGCTCTGGGAGCCACCGGGACCATCAGCGTGGCGCCTCGGCTCGTCGAGTCTCTGATTGCCGCGAGCATCGTGTTCGTGGCCTGGGACAACTTCAGGCGCTTCGGTCGCACGTTGCGTCACCAGAGCGGCAAAGACCAGAGCCCCACGGAAACGCACACAGCGCTACCTTCTGCACCGAAGCGGCATTTCCTCACGTTCGGCTTTGGTTTGGTTCACGGTTTCGGCTTCGCCAGCGTGTTGACGGAACTTGGTCTGCCAACTCGCGGGCTGCTCGGTGCGCTGCTCGGCTTCAATCTGGGTGTTGAGATCGGACAACTGGCGCTTGTCGCGCCGCTCTATCCGCTCGTGCGATATCTGCACAAGAAGCCGCAGCACGAACTCCTACTGGTGCGCGCTTCGAGCGCCGTGATCGGCGTGCTCGGCTCGCTGTGGTTGATTGAACGCGCCTTCGATTTGAACTTGATGCCGTTCTGAGCCAGCCCGAGCTCGCGCTACCCCGAGTCTTCGCAAACCCAAGTTAGAAGCATCCCGGAAGTCTTCGTTTGTAGGCCAAAGGCCGGTGGAGTCACGGCGTCTCGTCAGCCATCATGGCGGCATGAAACTTGGACTGACGCTGGGCTATTGGATGCCCGATCCCTGGGACCCGACGGATCTGGTACTGGAAGCGGAACGCCTCGGCTACGACTCGGTCTGGACTGCGGAGGCGTACGGCTCCGATTGCTTCTCCCCGCTGTGCTGGATCGGCGCGCGCACCCAGAAGATCAAGCTGGGCACCGCCATCATGCAGCTTTCCGCGCGGACGCCGGCCTGCGCCGCGATGACGGCGCTCACCATCGACCACCTCTCGGGAGGACGACTAATTCTCGGCATTGGCGCGTCCGGTCCTCAGGTGGTCGAAGGCTGGTATGGTCAGCCCTTCCCTCGCCCCCTCGAGCGCACGCGCGAATGGATGCAGCTCTTTCGTGCCATGGTCGCGCGGGAAGCGCCCGTGGAGTTCGCTGGGCGTCATTATCAGCTGCCGTTCCCGGGAGGCACCGGCCAGGGCAAGCCGCTGAAGAGCATCATCAAACCGCTGCGCAAGCACATCCCGGTCTTCATCGGAGCGGAGGGACCGAAGAACATCGAGCAAACGACGCAGATCGCCGACGGCTGGCTCCCGCTCTTCATGTCGCCCACTCGCTTCGACCGCTTCGAAGACAGCTTGCGGCAGCGTGGACCCAACTTCGAGATCGCCGCGACCGTAATGTGCTTCCCAACGGATACGGTTGAAGAGGGACTGATGCGCGTGAAGGGCATCCTCGCCTTCTATATCGGTGGCATGGGCTCCAAAGACGACAACTTCCACAAGAACCTGCTTGGGCGCTTGGGCTTCGGCGACGCCGCCGAAGAGATCCAGGAGCTGTTCATGGCGGACAAGCGCTTCGAGGCCATGGCCGCGGTGCCTGATGACCTCGCGGACGAGATCGCCCTGGTCGGTCCTAGAGAGCACATGAAGGAGCGCCTGAAGCAGTGGAAGGCGAGCCCGGTCACCACGCTCAACGTCACCACCCGCGACGTCGACACACTCCGCTTCCTCGCGGAAGAGGTGCTGTAGTCTCGAGCGGAAACGCACGCGGCTATCGCGCTCCGATCCGCTTCGCTCTTCGGGATTTGAACCGCCGAGGACGCCACGAGCGCTTGGCGGTTCCCCCTTCCGAGGGAATCAACCGGGTGACGGGGATGACGCCGGGTCCGACTTCTCGACGTGGAGCCAGTCGAAGAAGACTTCCATCTGTTCGCGTTGGGGGGCGGGCATGAACTCAAAGTTGCGCCCGCGGTCGATGATCTCCCAGAAGTCCTTCGTGGTGACCCCTTCGAGCTGCGCGCGAATCGTGATCAGGCGCTCTCGCGGCTCCTCCGCCATGTCGTCGGCGATCGTGCGCGCCTTTTCCACTTCCTGCTGATGGAGGTAGTACGCCGCGAGCTTCACCTGGGCCTTGCGTACACCTAGCAGCGCCTTTTCCTGGGAGCGCACCCGGACCTGCCGGTCGAGCTCTAGGAACTCAGCGAGCATTTCACTCTCTTGAGGGCACTTGGAGCTGTGCGCGTGTTGAATCAGCGTGGAAACGTCGTAGGCGACGGTCTCGGTCACGAAGGTGAGCTTCATGTCGAAGCTGACGTGACCGTAGTAGTTCATGTGCTTCACGCCAGCGAGCGCTTGCTCGCCGTTACCCTGGGAAATCAGCGCCTCGATCAGCAGGCGATACTGATTCAGGACGTTGTAGGCGGTACGCACGTCGCGCGCGTTGAGCGTCGCGCGCATGTAGGAGTTCATGTAGCGAAAGACGAGAGTCATCAGCTCCTCATCTTTCGCGGCCCCTGCGGCTTCTCCAATGTAACGGGTGTCGATGGCGATCAGGTAGTTGATGTCACGCATCGACCCGAGGGCCTCGTTGTAGATGCCGAAGTACTGGCGCATCGCTTTCCACTCGACCCAGGTACGACGCTCCTCGAGATCCGCGAGGCTCTCGGGGTCCATCGCAACGAAGTCCGGGTTTTCGCGGATGCCTGGGCCGATCTTGAACCAGACGGGCGATGCGGAAGACTTCTTGGCCA
>JBFXBK010000506.1:0-5648 GCA_050183255.1 Polyangiaceae bacterium
CCCGACGGTGGGGCTCATGGCAGCGATGAAGGACACCGAGAACTGCGTGGTGTCGCTGTTCAAGCCTCAGGGTGAGGTCCCCGAAGTCCCTGCGATGAGCACCCCAGGTATGGTCGGCTGGAACGAGCTGCTCGTCACCGACACCGCGAAGGCGCAGACCTTCTACTCCGAGGTCGTCGGCTGGAAGTGGCGCAAGGGCCCCATGACGGAGATGGAGTACTTCCTCTTCGGCACTGGAGAGGAGGGCGGCGACAACGGCGGGATGATGAAGCGCCCCGACGGCATGCCCGTTTCCTCGTGGTTCCTGTACTTCACCACCGCCGACATCGACAAGAGCGTGGCTCAGATCAAGGAGCTCGGCGGCGCGGTCTTCCAGGGGCCGTTCGACGTGCCGACGGTGGGCAAGCTGGCCGTTTGCATGTCCACTGACGGCTCGATGTTCGGACTCGCCGAGTGGGCGATGAGCTGAGGAGCGCATGATGAAGTCGAAACTCGTGGTACTGTCGGCGCTCACACTAGCCCTCGCAGCCTGCTCGAAGGAGGAGGCCCCCGCACCGGCGGTCAGCAACTCGAGCGTGGCCGCAGCTGCTTCCACGGCCGCAGCTGCTTCCGCGGCCATGGCGCCCAGCGCCACGGCGCCCGCCGAGGACGAGCCGCCGTCCGGACCGGTAACGTACAAATGGGCCGAAGCCCCCAATCCGGCAGACATCCCGGACGAAGCGCTCAACGGCGACGCCAACGGGCGCCGCTGGGAGGTCCAGAGTGTGGTGATTGAGCCGGGGTACCGCGAAGGCTGGGAGATCAACTTCTACGAAAAGAAGCTCGAGACCCCGACCGGCTTCGTCACCGGCTCACAGTTCATCAAGGTTCATCTCCCTGCGGAACCGAAGAAGGGAGCCAAGCTCAAGAAGGAGATGAAGTACGGCGACGGCTTCTTCCAGATCAAGAGCCCGGAGCGCAACGGCCTCACGAGTTGGAACGCGAGCAACGCCTACTACATCGAGTTCACCGCGTGGGACGTGAAACCTTACGACGAGAAGGGTCCATCTTCCCAGGTGGCAGGCACCGCTGCTGGCAAGGTGTACGTAGCCTACAAGGGCGCGGGCAGCTTCAAGAACTCCGGCCTGTGGGGCACCTTCAAGGACGCTACGGTGCGCTATCGCGGCAAGCCTCCATGGTTGAAGGATAAAGAAGAGAAGAAATAGCCACGCGTCACCTGGTGACTCAGGGCCCGCGACCGGCCGCGGAATATGTCCGCAAGGAAATGCGAACAGGATGCCAGGCGGGGTGCCGCTCAGCTAGCGAGCACTCCCCTGCGCGTCCGGTCGCCCGAGCGACGTGACCAAGCACGCTACGGAACATTCGTGCGTGGTGCTGACGGTTGTATGGGAAGAAGCACCCCGCGTGGCGCTATCATGCAGCCTGCCGAGTCAGGGTCCCCTTCAACGGTTGCAACCGAAGACGCTGACGTCCAAAACCCAGTGGCGCTGTCGCCGCTGGGTCGTGATTCGGTGCTGGCGATTCCGAGTAGAGGAAGAGTTATGAAATCCACGTTCGCAATGTTCAGTCTGATCGCGGTTTCGATGGTGGCGTGTTCAAAGGAGGAGGCTCCCAGCTCTGCCAGCAGTGGCACGAGCGTGCCCGCTGCAGCGTCAGCAGCAGTTCCGACCGAGGGTGCAACACCGGCGCAACCGAAGGCGGAGGGCGCAGCTTCGGGGCCCGTCACCTTCAAGTGGAGCGACGCTCCGAAGGCCGCAGACATCCCTGAAGAGGCGCTCAATGGCGACTCGAACGGCAAGCGCTGGGAAGCGAAGAGCGTCGTGATCGAGCCAGGCTTCAAGGAAGGCTGGGAGGTGAAGTTCTACGAATCCGAGATCAAGGAACCGCTTGGCTTTGGCAGCGGACAGTTCATAGAGCTCGACTTCAAGGACGAACCGAAGGCGGGAGTGAAGATCACCAAGCCGATGAAGTACGGCGATGGCTTCTTCCAGATCAACAGCGCCGAAGGCGGCGGGCTAACGAGCTGGAACGCCGAAAACGCGTACTACCTCGAGTTTTCGGAGTGGGACGTGAAGCCCTACGACGAGCAGGGTTCGTCGTCGCAGGTCGCCGGCAAAGCGTCAGGCAAAGTGTACGTAGCCTACAAGGGCACGGGGAGCTTCAAGAACTCGGGCCTTTGGGGCACCTTCAAGGACGCAGTCGTGCGCTACAGCGGCAAGCCGCACTGGCTCAAGAAGTAGTCGTCGTCCTTCGAGCGCGGGCAAACGCCGCGACAGGCTCTTCCAGAAGCAAGCTGGCCGCCAGAGCGATGCTGTGGCGGCCAGTAGCCTTTCGCAGCGGCGCCGTTGCCGCAAGGAATCAAGAAGGCTAGCGAATCACCTTGGTCGGGAAGTGCACATCACCGTGAGGCTTGGTCTCCACGTCTTCAATCGGTTCCCCGAACAGGCCGAAGTCCCCGGCGATGCGCTTTTCTCGCACCAGGCGCCAGGAGCCTTCTCGGTCCTGCCACTGCTGGCCAACGCGAGTCGTTCTCAGCTGACCTTCATCCATGCGGGTCCAAGCGACGTCGACCTGCACGACCGCGTTGCTGTCGTCTTTCAGGCTGAGCCCGCTGAGCTCGACGTCGACCACTCGGATGTCGTTACCCCACTGGGAGCGACGCTTGAGGAAGTGGT
Organism: Polyangiaceae bacterium; assembly: GCA_050183255.1. Lineage (GTDB taxonomy): Bacteria > Myxococcota_A > Polyangia > Polyangiales > Polyangiaceae > JAHBVY01. The sequence goes on from JBFXBK010000506.1 coordinate 2,676, forward strand.
CGCGCGCGCCGGTTGCAGCATGCTCCGCCGCTAGATCCATGCGCCCAAAGCGCGCCGCGAGGTTCATCTCACGCGCCGCCTCAGTTAGCCGTGCGGTGCGCGACGGAGGCTGCATGCAGGCTCCCTGGGTCACGCTGAGAGCACCAAGGAGCAGCAAGCCTGCGAAGGACTTGAAGCCTGTCCTGCGGATGGACTGGAGGTTCACGCTCGTCCGGTATCAGGCCGCAACACCAGGGGCCAAGAAACCGGACTGCCGGAGCACGCTCGAACGCTGGACGCGTCGATGCCGCCACAGGTTGGTCGACCAATGGCGGCGAACTCCGTTCTGACTAGCTCGCGAAGGCTCAGCCCTTGCGTGCGGCGCGGGTCTCCTCCGCGCGGCGCTTCAGGCGCTCCTTCTTCTTACGCTGCGCCTTCTTGCGACACATTTTCTGCGACTTGCGGCTGTCGAACTTACCCATCGTTATTCTCTCGAACTACTGCGCGGTGAGAGCGCAAAGGACTGGCGCGCGTCTGGTGGACGAGGCGCCGGGACTAGTGCCGCGGGAGATCCGCGGGGAGGGGTTGCTACCGCAAAATGGGCGAGCCCGCCAGTGTCTGGTGCACGTTCGGTATGAGGTTTGTGCGGGAGAGCTGAACAGATGCACTGAATTTGGCGTCGGGTCTTCCCCACACGCCGCGACCACGGGCGGCGAAGTCGGGCTCTCCAGCGCGCCTCCCCCCCAAATCCGAGCTTGCCAAGGGACTCGACTCGCTGCGGAGAATGCCACGGATACCCCACGGAAACGGGACACGCCGGCGGCGCGGTTTCATCGGCACAAACAGCAAAAGCCGCCCATCAGGGCGGCCTCAACTCAGCGCGGCTCCACGCGCGATCTGCGAGCGGGCGATTCAGCCGCTGGAAGCGTCTTCGAGGGCGGACTCAGGATCCCGCACTTCGAGGCGATAACGGCTGTTGACCGTCTCGATGTAGAAGACATCCTTGGGAGCCAACCGAAGCACTCGCTTGACGGGAGTAGTCACGTACTCGTGCATCCCGTCGGAGAACTCGATCACCACCACAGACCCCTTGCGCGGTGCTCGTACCAAGCGGCCTGTAACGGCACGCGAGCCACGACCGAGCTTTCTCAAGACGACCTGCACGGTACCTACTCTAGCAACCCCTACAGCTGAGTCCACTCCATCCTCGCGTCCGCTTGGTGTTGATCAACGAGCTGAGATTGGAGCGTCTGTGCGGCAGATCCAGGCCGTGTAGGCGTCCTTCGCAGCCCTGCTCCCACCCCCTGGCGTGGCGCCCTACAGTGGGGTCCATCGGACGCGTTGCGCCACATCCCCAAGCACCAGCCAAAGACAGAGAGGCTAGTCCAATGGAACGGCCACGCAGCGCGCGGCTTGAGGCGGAGCCCGCGGACTGACTACTTTTTTCCGCGCTGCTCGAAGTAGGCACGCAGTACTTCACGCGCCAGCATTGGGCCTTTGATGCGCCAAATCGGCGTGTTTACTACCAACACGCTCACCGCGACCTCCGGCTTTTCCGCAGGCGCGAAACCAACGAACCAGGTGTAGTGGCGGTTCGCCTTGTGCGCCGTGAGGGTACCGGTCTTGCCAGCGATGTGGATGTTCGGGATGAACGCGTGGCCGCGCTTGTCATGGAACTGCTTGTATGCGGAGCCGTTGTGCACCGTCTGCAACATCATGCGCGTCAGCTCTTTCGCAGTCTCGGGCTTGATGGTTCGCCGCAGGACCTCGGGCTTGCCGTCCCACTCCCACTCGACTTCACGGTCTTTGGTGATGGAGCGCACGATGCGCGGCCGCACCGCCACGCCGGAGTTGGCGACCGTCTGTGCGATGCTGACGCCTTGGAGCGGGGACATCTTGCTGTGCCAGAAGCCCGCGGAGGTGCGGGCGAACTCCAATGGCTCGGCGGGCACGTCGACGGTCGGCTTCTGGGTGGGGACGTCGAAGGGGATCGGCGTGTTGAACCCGTAGGATCCAGCCATCGCCTCGAGCTCTTCGGGGGTGAGGTGCTTCTGAGCCAGCCGGGCGAAGACCACATTCAGCGAGCGCCCCATGGCCGCAGCGAGGGTTGCGCACCACTTGTCCCGCGCTGGATCTTCCTCCAGCTCGTCCGCCGCGATGCGGCTACGGCCGCCGTGGTAGCACTGCTCGGTTTTCGCCGTCAGATGTGCGTTTTCCACCAGCGCGGAGGCGGTCACCACCTTGAACACGCTGGCAACGGGCGCCTCGACTTGCACGTTGAGGTCAACCTTCGGCCCCTCGTTGACGTAGCTGGCATACACCAGGAGCTCACCGCTCTTCACGTCCATCAGCACCGCGCCCGCTTCAGGCACGCGATACTTCTTCATCACCGACAGCGCCGCTCGCTGGAGCGCCGGATCGAGGGTGAGTTCAGCCGTGCGACCGTCTGGTAGCGGAGACGTGACGCGCCGGGGCTGGAGTCTCAGGCGGAGCAGGTCAAGGCCCTTCAGGTTTGGGCCTTTGCCGTCACCACGGCTGCCACTGCTGGTGGAGCTGGTCGCCTTGCTCAGCGCGTCTTCGAGCCTGATGTTGCCGCGGACGACTGGAACCAGTGCCAGGATGATCCCGGTTGCGGTGCCGACGCCGATCCACTTGCTCCACGCTGCCATGCCCCAGGCCTAGCGAGGCAGCCCTCAACCGGCCAAGAAACCCGCAGGGGCGCCAGGCAGCCAAGCAGGCGCACCGAGCATGAAAAAAGAGAGGGGCCCGGCGGGACCGCAACGTCTTTCCCCGAGGTTTCCCTCGCGGCCTATCTGGTAGCCAGGCTCCAAATAGGTGAGGTGCGCCACCGATTGGTGGCGCCCCTCGTGTTGCGCAGGATCGTCGTCATCGGAAGGGGACTCTCATAACCCCTCACTCGAGGCCCCTCTCCTGCTGAGGATTTGCATCCACCGCAGGCACGACTTCAGACGATCGGCTGTCCCCCGAATTCCC
>JBFXBK010000507.1:0-5609 GCA_050183255.1 Polyangiaceae bacterium
GACGCAAACTACGTCAAGTGGACGCAGTGGATCTTTCTCAAGCTGTTTCACCGTGGTCTGGCTTTCCAAGGGGAAATACCGGTCAACTGGTGTCCGGCGCTCGGCACGATGCTCGCCAACGAAGAGGTGATCGACGGGCGTAGTGAGCGCGGCAACCACCCCGTGGTGCGTCAGCCGCTCCGCCAGTGGCAGCTGAAGATCACGGAGTACGCGGACCGCCTGGGCTCGGAGTTTGGCGACCTGGACTGGCCCGAGACGCGCCAGAAGCAGGTCGACTGGATCGGCCGTAGCGAGGGCGCCGAGGTCGACTTCGAGGTGGAAAACCACGGGGAAAAGCTGCGGGTCTACACCACTCGCCCAGACACGCTCTTCGGCGCCACCTACATGGTGATCGCGCCCGATCATCGCCTGACGCTGGAGATCGTCGGCGACGAGCAGCGCGAGCAAGTGAAGGCCTACGCCGAGGCCGCGGCACGCAAGAGCGACCTCGAGCGAACCGCCCTGGGTAAGGACAAAACAGGTGTATTTACAGGCGCTTACGCGATCAATCCGGTGAACGGCGCGCGCATCCCAATCTACACCGCGGACTACGTCCTCGGCTCGTACGGCACGGGCGCGATCATGGCCGTGCCGGCCCATGACCAGCGCGACTTCGAGTTCGCCAAGGCGTTCGACCTGCCCATCGTGAAGGTCGTGGCCCACGACGACGATCCCGAGGAGCTCACGGCAGCGACCCCAGAGTACGGCACCGCCATCAACTCCGGGCAGTTCGACGGTCAGCCCACCGCGGAGATGAAGAAGAACATCGTCGCCTGGCTCGAAGAGGAAGGTCTCGGCTCCGCGAAGGTGAACTTCAAGCTGCGCGACTGGGTGTTCAGCCGTCAGCGCTACTGGGGCGAACCGATCCCGATTTACTTCCCTGTGGAAACAAAGGGTGACCCGCGCAAGGGCGACCCGTTCGAAATCGACTACAAGACGCCGATCGCGGTCGAGGAGAGCGAGCTGCCGCTGCGCCTGCCGGACCTCGACGACTATCACCCTGGTGATCCTCAAGGGCCGCTGGTGAAGGCCCTCGAGTGGCGCTTCTTCCAGAAGGACGGCAAGTGGTTCGCCCGCGAGACGAACACCATGCCGCAGTGGGCTGGGTCATGCTGGTACTACCTGCGCTACCTGGATCCGCACAACGAAGAGGAGATCTTCAGTCAGCAGGCATACGACGACTGGATGCCTGTCGATCTGTATGTGGGCGGCGCGGAGCACGCGGTCTTGCACCTGTTGTACGCGCGCTTCTGGCACAAGGTTCTGTTCGACTGCGGTGTCGTCAAGCACGCGGAACCATTCCAGAAATTGGTGCATCAGGGGATGATCCTGGGGCAGGCCTTCCGCTGGTACGCAGTGGTCGACGGCGAGGGCAAGCTGGTGCAGCCGCTGGCCGGTACCGATTCGCGTGTGGAAAAAGACGCCGACTCCGGTGATCTGGCCTTCGAGGGCAAACCCGTTATCGAGCGCTGGGTGACCCCGACGGAGGTGAAGTCGGTCGGCGGCAAGCCGATGCATCCCGAGCACGGCGTGGAGCTGGCGCTGGTCACTGAGAAGATGGCCAAGAGCCGCGGCAACGTGGTGAATCCCGACGTCGTCGTCGAGGAGCACGGCGCGGACTCCCTGCGCGCTTACGAGATGTTCATGGGACCGCTCGAGCAGGTGAAGCCATGGCAGACCAGCGGCATCCAGGGTGTGCGGCGCTGGCTCGACCGTGTTCACGCGCTGGGTGAGCGTGAAGTCGTCGACGCGGAAATGGAGCTCGAGACGGCGAAGCTCGTCCACCGCACGGTGAAGAAGCTTGGCGAGGACATCGACGCGCTGCGACTCAACACGGCCGTCAGCGCGATGATGATTCTGACGAATCACCTCACGGGGCTGGAGCAGCTGCCGCGCGCCGCCCTGGAGCCCCTGGTGCTGATTTTGAGTCCCTTCGCTCCGCACTTGAGCGAGGAGCTGTGGGAGAAGCTCGGTCATCAGCCGAGCGTCGCCAATGTGCCTTGGCCGGACTTCGACCCCGCGCTCTGCGAGGACGATGAGGTCGAGATCGCCGTCCAGGTGCTGGGCAAGGTGCGCGGGCGGGTGATGCTGGCGAAGGACGCCTCCGAGGCGGACGCACAGGCGGCGGCGCTCGCGGACGAACACGTGCAACGCTCCATTGCCGGCAAGCCGGTGAAGAAGCTGATCTACCGCCCCGGCAAGATCATCAACTTCATCATCTGAGCAGATGCGCACGTTGCTGACCCTCGCCTGGGCCCATCACCCCCGAGGAGCTGCACACCCGGGCAGCGTTTTCGCGCGGAAACTGCCCCGCCTACATGGGCGCACCTGAGCAAGCGTCGCTGAGCCGATGCTTCGCTGAAAGTATGCGCCGATGTGGATAGGTTGTTGTTTCCCGTGAAACCCTCGTCGCGTCGTGAGTCGTTGATCTGCCTTGGTCTGCTGGGGTTTTCGCCGTTGGTCGGCGCGAGCTGTTCAGGCATTTTTGGTTGTGGATATTCACCCGCGCTGAGCGGACAGAGCGGCGGTCTCGACACGCAAGGCAAGGCATCGTTGGTACCTGAACCTTTGGTCCTGCGCGCCGCTCTACGCGGCGCGCGGGAGCGACTCGCCGAGCTGGGTGCGTTCGAGGTGGGATCCCGCGGGGTCCTGAGCATCGAGGTGCTGCGACTCGATGAGCTCGGGGCGGCGGCCCGAGCCTCTGACGGGTTGCCCTTGGGGCGAGCGGAGGAGATCGTCGTGCGGGCGCGGGGTGAGGTTCGTGAGCGGGGCGAGCTGGTGTTCGAGCGTGACCTGAGCCGCCGAGCGCTGGTTGCGGCGGGCGCGGGTCTGGAGCTGGATCGCGATGGAGCCTTGTTTCGCGCCGGCCATGCCGTGGGCAGAGCCCTGGCTTCCGCCGCGCTGGGGCTCGCGACGCCCAGCGCTTAGCCCCTTGGAACGCTGGAATCAGCAGCGACAATCGGTCGCAGGGCTGAGGCTGGTAGATGGAACCGCCCGCGGCTTGCTACCGCATTGCTGAGGCTGTGTTACGGTTTCGCCGCCATGATCACCATCGGCTGCGCAGGCTTCGCGGTTCCGGCGACCCGCTACTTCAAGGAGTACCTCTTCGTCGAGGTACAAGAGACGGCGATCCACACGCCGGGTCCAGGTACGATCCGTCGCTGGCGCCGTGAGGCGCCCGCTGGATTCGAGTTCGCCCTGCTCGGGCCGCGGCAGGTCGGCCAGGAAGGGTTTCGCTCAGGAAAGGTGATCGAGTCCGCTCTGGAGACTCTGGAAGAGGTGGCCGAGGAGCTGGACGCAAAGACTGCTGTGTTCGTGGCTCCCCCTGATTTCGGCCCCAATCGCGCCAACAAGGCGGCTCTCAAAGAGTTCTTGGACTGGGTGAAGGGGCGTCGCTTCGACCGCATCGTGTTCGAGGTGGGCGAGGGCTGGAAGGCCGAGGAGGCTGATGCCATCGCGGAGGAGACGCAGACCCTCGCCGCGCGGGATCCGCTGCAGCATGGCGCGTCCAAGCGCCCCCACGCGTACTACCGGATGCCCGGCCCGGCCGGCTACAAGTCGCGCTACGAGGACCCCGCGATCGAGCGCCTGGCAGAGATCGCTCGCGACGCGGACCACGCTCAGGCGACCTATGTATTCGCCAACGTCGACACCTTCGCGGACGCCAAGCGCTTCAAGAAGCAGCTGGGGATGTAGCGGAGGCTGTTGGCAGCGGCGTGGATACCTGAGCTCCGAAGCTGCCGAGCTGGGTCGATTCTTCTTGGGGTGAGGCGCGTTGGGCGGTGCTGCGCGCGATGCGCGAAGCGTCCGTCTGGCGTTTGAGCCCACAAAACGCGCAACGCGCGCCTTTTCAGGGGCGCGCGTTGAGCGAGCGTCGAACTGCTGGACTCAGGGGGTGAAGTCCAAGCACTGCGTGCGGCAGTTCGTGTTCATGCACGCGTAAAGGTCGTTGGTCGCCGAGGAGGGCAGCCCACCGCACTCAGCGATGACGCAAGCACCCAGCGCGTCGTTGACGATCTCGTCATAGGTCTTGGTGTTGTTGACGTCCGCGGTGTGCGTCTGGATGTAGTCGACCATGCAGAAGATTTCTCCGCCGCCATTCGCAGCGTCGTAACCGCAGGGATCGCCCGGGTTGGTCGCGGTGCAGTTGTTGTACTCGGTGCAGCAAGAAGCCTTGATACAGGCATTGCACTCGGTGTCGTCCAGGTCGTCGGTGCAGCTGCCCGGCGTTGCCGTGGGACGCTCGCCCGTGTCCGGATCGCAGAGGTAGGCGCCGCCGGTGCCCGCGGTTCCACCGGTGCCTGCCGTGCCCGCGGTTCCGCCGCTGCCCGCCGTGCCCGCGGTTCCGCCGCTACCCGCGGTGCCGCCGCTGCCCGCGGTGCCGCCGCTGCCGCTCGAGCCGCTGCTGCCACCGTTGCCGCTGCTGCCAGCGCTGCCGCCGGTGCCTTCGTCGTCGTCGCCGTTGATCACACAGCCCGACGCAAACAGCGTCGCGGCAAAGCCCAAGATCGCGATCTTATTCCAAGTCATGTTCATGTGCGTTGTACTCCCTTGATCCCGTTCGGTGGCGGTCCACCGCCCGTATCGTCAGTTGGAAAGGTGCCGCGGCACCGGGTTCATTCGCGAAAAACCGTGTCGTGCTTGGGCCGAGTCACCGCGAAGCGGATGCTTCTGGACCGAGGTCGCCGCGAGAACACAGCGACTTCGAATCGATTACGGTACCCCAGCCCTCCAAATTCCCAACGGTCCCCGCCTGCCAGTGGCGGAACACCTTGCCCGATATCATCGCCTTCGGTTGAGGCTTGCCGCAAGCTTACACCGAGGCGCTCCGATGGACGAGCGGCGCGCTGCGGTTATTCGCCGGGTTGCTTCGAATCCACGGACTTGCGGCGCACGAACGCCATCGCGGCGATGACCCAGGCGCCGAGCCACCACGGCAGCTCGCCAATCACGCGGAACACCGTCCCACCATCGAGCCACGCGACCTGTGCGGCAGCGGTTTGCTGCTTGAACGTCTCGGTGTGAGCCACCACGCGACCCACTGGGTCCACGATGGCGCTCACGCCGCTGTTCGTGCTGCGCACGAAGAAGCGCCGCTGCTCGATGGCTCGCAGCTTGCTCAGCGCAAGGTGGATCCAGGGCTCGGTGCTGTCGCCGAACCAGGCGTCGTTGGTGATGTTGACCAAGAGCTGCGCGTCGCCGTTCTTCATGATCGAGTTCACGAAGCTCGGGATGATGTCTTCGTAGCAGATGAAGACGGCGAGCTGGTGGTCTCCGAACGGCACCGGTTTGGCTTCCGTGCCCGGGGTGAAGCGCCCAGAGTGGGGCGACATCTCGTAGAGCTGAGGGAACGTCTCCCCAAACGGCAGGTACTCGCCGAACGCCAGCAGGTAGTGCTTGTTGAAGCGCCCAACGACTTTGCGTCCCGTCGCGGGGTCACTGACCATCGCCGAGTTGAACAACACGTAGCCGCGCACGTCGTCCACGCGCCGCACGAGGATGGCTCCGAACACCGCGGGCGCGCCGACTTGCGGCAGCACGTTGCGCTCGTAGTAGTTCGCGGCGTTCCG
>JBFXBK010000508.1:0-5600 GCA_050183255.1 Polyangiaceae bacterium
CGCCGTCGTCGGGACCCTGCTGTTCGTAGCCTGCGGCGGGAGCGAGTTTTCCGGGGGTGGAGGCAGCGGGGCGTCAGGTGGCACTGGAGGTGCTGCGGGTGCGAGCGGCGGAAACGCGGGGAGCGCGGGCACCTCCGGCGGAACGGGAGGCGGCGGAGCAGTCGGCGCGGGTGGAACGACTGGTGGAACGACTGGTGGTACGGGTGCGGTGGGAGGCGCGGGCGGTGCCGCGGGCATGTCTGGCAGCGGTGGCACTGGCGGCACGCTGCTCGACTTGACCGAGTTTTGCAGCGCGACCGCCGACCTATACTGCAACGCCGCGAAGCCTTGCTGCGAGCAGCTCTACTCATTCGACCAGGCGGCGTGTCGCACCAAGTACCTGAACGACTGCGCCAAGGAAGTGCAAGCCGTCGCGACCACGGCGAAGACGTATCATCCAGAATACGTCGATCAGTGTCAGTTGAGCCTGGAGGCGTTGCTCGGGATCTGTACGCCGACCGCCCGCCAGTTCCTCGATAACTTCGATGGGCTGCGGGCATGCGGGCTGGTGTTTCAGGGGCAGAAGACTCAGGGGCAAAACTGTGCCGTGGACTCGGACTGCAAGCCGTCGACGAACCCCAACGTCCACATGAGCTGTGGCGGGCTATTTCAGGTCATCGGCCTTGGCACTTGCCAGCGCACCACTGCATTGCCGCAGGGAGCCAACTGCGAAGTTGGTAGCGGCGCCACTGAGAACGAGATCTGCCGCGCCGGTCTGTACTGTGACGTGACTGACGACGTCAAAGTCGGCGCAGAACCCTACCAAGGCACCTGCCAGCCAGCCATCAACGTGGGCGATTCCTGCGAGCTCCTGGGCGGCTACGACGTGCAGTGTGGCCTCGGCTACTTCTGCAAGCAAGGCAACTGCGCCAACGCGCTGGATGGTGGCGAGGCATGCGCGGAGGGGAAGCACGAGCAATGCGCTTCCGGCTATTGCAACCCGTTCGCTGGCAATACCTGCCTGGACCTGATCAAGATGGTCGACGAGAAAGACTGCGGCGCACCGACGATGGGCGCCGGCTTGCACTAGCCTCGGCCGCGCGGCTACCCAAACAGCGCCTTCCGCAGACGCGCGAGCAGACCGTCGCCCGTGGGGAGCGGTTCGCCTCCTCGACAGAGTCCACGGGAGCGACTAGCGATTTGGGGGGGAGGACTTGCGGTAGGTCGTCTTCTGCCACCACTCCCAGGCGTTCCGATCGTAGTCCCACGAGGCGACGGCGAACTCCGTGTCAGTCACCCGCGCGACACCAAAGCTATGCCAGCGATGCTTGGCAGAGCCGACGTTGTACACGTTGTAGCCGCGCCACTTGTAGCGACCGCTGCCGTGGTAATGGCCATGAAAGAAGCCGAGCACCGTGTAGCCCTGGATGACGTCGAAGAGCTTGTCATCGTACTTGTCGCGCGTGAACCAGGTGTTGGAGAACGGTCCCTTGAAGGGAAAGTGCAGGAACATGACGATGGGCACGTCCTTCTCGAGCCCTGCGAGGTCCTCTTCGAGCCAGCTGAGCGTCTTCGAGTCTGGAGCTTCACCCAGGCAGACGACGTGAAGATCGCCCCAGTTCCACGAATACCAGAGCGCGCCGTGGCGCTTGATCGCTTGCTGGCGCACGTCCCAGAAGTCGTGGTTGCCCACGCCCTCGTACATTGGTAGTTTCCTCGAGGAACCGTAGTACTCGAGGAACGCGGCCCACTGCTCCTTCTGACCACTCTCGGTGAGATCCCCAGCGATCAACACGCCCAGCGGAGTGCCAACCACGCCACCGAGCGCGGTCGGGTAGGGCTGACCAGGCAACTTGTCCATCGCCGCAAGCGCGACTTGATGCGTCTTCTCTACCCCGAGCGGAAGCGCCAACACGTCACGGTCCAGCGGCGCCTCTTTCGGTACCCCGTAGCCGAAGTGTGTGTCCGCGGTGACGTAGAACGTCGCGTCCAGGCCACCCAGGCGGCGCTTCTTGGTGGCGCCCTTCAATAGCGACTCGACGCTCGGGAGCGACGACTCCCCCGTGGGCTCATCGCCGCCTTTGCTCGATGCCGGTTCACGCTGACACCCCAGCGCCAGGAGGCAAAGGGCAGCGATGAGAGGGGCGTGTGCGCAGCGCATGTCAGTCAATCGTTGGACCGAGGCGCGCGTGACACAAGTACTCAAGTGTTCGTGTCACCCGCGCCAACGTCGAGGGGAAACAGGTGCACCGTGGCGACCATGACCCGTGTCGCTGCGGGGGCCGACGCGACCAGCGCGCGCATTTCTCGGTAGTAGCGCAACCTCAAGTCGTTGATCGCGGTCAAGGTCGCGTCGTCGCAACCGAACACCAGGTACGAGAAGCGCCCGTCGCCGGCGTCCGCGATGCGAGCCCGACTACGCTCGGTCCAGTACTCGAGCATCCTGCGTCCGAGCTCCGGATTCCGCGTGGTATCGATTGAGCGCTGCTTTTCCAGTCTCCAGTGGCTGCCGTCCCAGCGAATGATGCCAGCGAGCTCCAGATCCGCTAGCGTGCGCTCCTCGTCCTCGAGGCAGATCCCCATGCGTTCGGCGATCCAGCCGGGAATGTGCTGTGCGTGTGCGGCGTACTCATCCAGCTCCAGGAACCGCGGCACTGCCTCCGACAACGGATTCTGAAAGGCGAGGCGACGGAGCGCCTCGATGCGCTGCCACTCTTCCCCGGCAGCTGGGAGCAAGCTGACATCCACGAAATCCGAGATCAGATCCAGGAGGCGTCTCGTCATGCTGTCCACCAGCTGGAAGAATAGCGGTAACCTCACCTCGGTCTTCGCCGCGAGGATTCGGCTCACGGCAGGGCGACTCAGGCCGACTCGACTGGCGATGGACTGCATCGAGCTGGTGCCCCGCATGGCGCGCAGCACCGCCGCCACGTACTCGGGGCTAGTCGGCTCGTGCTCGTGCAACTCAGGCGGCGGCCGCGGGTGGAAGAAGCGCTCGAACGCGCCGCCCACGTCCACACGAATGCGCGCTGCCGCCCGCAGCACCTCGCTGGTGTTTGGCGCACGCCGCCCAGATTCCCAGCCGTAGGCGACGTTCGTGGAGTAGCCCAACCGGCGACTGAAAGCCGTCTGTGAACGGCTCCCCCGCAGCGCGCGAAGGAACTCCCGAGACAGCTGCTGGTAGTCCATATCTGTCAGATATGCACGTTTTCGTGCAGTGGCGCGAGGCAATTTGTGCAATCCTGCACTACCAGACCGGCGCAGCGGACGTCATGCTCACTGCCATGACTCTTCGCACGGCTTCCGTTTGTTCTCTGGTGTTGTTGGTCACTGCGTGCGGCAGTGACGAATCCACGCGTTCCCTCGGGGAAACGGGTGGCGCTGGCGGTGTCTCGGGGAGTGGAGGCACAGCTGGCGTTGCCGGTGCGTCGATGGGAGGCAGCGCTGGCGGCGGTGTGGGTGGGACTTCCGGCGCTGCCGGAAACGCCGGCGCGGCAGGCACTGGTGGAACGAGCAGCTGTGCAACCGTCGATGGGGCAGCGCTAGACCAGGGGAGCTGGGACGATCGCTTCAGCATCGCGGGCTTTGGGCACAAGTATGGCAACGCACCCGTCGTGTACGACATGGCGCAGGACGTCGACGGGAGCTGGGTCGTTGCGGGCGCGTTCGATTCGTTTGGGGGCTTGGCGGTCCCGCCGCTGATGCGCTGGGACGGCAGCAGCTGGACTCCCGCGCGCACGAACTGGGAGCTCCCCGCTCCCGAAGATGGCTTCAGCGCCCTGGCCATCGCCAGCGATGGGGCCCTCGCGCTGGCAACGAACGACTCCTTTGGTGAGCGTGACGGTGAAGTGTGGGTCGACACCGGAACGGGTCTCACCTCGATCGGGTCGTTCAAGGGTCAAGTCCGCCGTCTCGTCTGGAACAACGGTGTCTTGTGGGTGGCGGGCAGCTTCGAGATGGCGGGCACGCCCAGTGTCGCAAACCTCGCGCTGTGGGATGGCCTCAGCTGGGCCCCTCCTCCAGGTGGAGCAGCCGACGGGCCGGTCTACGATGTTACCGTAGGGAATGGCGAGGTGCTCGTCGCTGGAGCCTTCGCCAACGTCGGCGGAGTAGCCGCTGCGAAGGCGGCGGGGTACGACGGAACCCAGTGGAAGGCTTATGACTTCCCGTCGGCCTTGCTGGTGTTCGCGCTGCGGAGGACCGCAAACGGCGAACTCTACGCGGGCGGCGCGCTGGGTGACTTCGGTGAGGCTGGTGGTTTGGCTCACTGGGATGGTTCCGCGTGGCAAACCGTCGGCGGCGGCCTGGGGCAGTACGCGAGTCGCGGGGTGGTGAGCGATTTCGTTGAGCACGACGGCGTGATCGACGTCGTGGGTTGCTTCAACACCGCCGGTGGCTTGCAGGGCGATACGGGCGCCGTCGCTACCCGCTCCGCGGCCCGCTGGGACGGCAGCGCATGGCAGGCCCTGAACCCGAACGATAACTCCGTGAGCCCCTGGTTCAATCAGGTCGTATGCGGAGACGAGGGGCCATCCGCCGTCTGGGACATGGGGCAGCAACGCATCGTCCAGACCCAGAGTGGGTCCCTCGTCGGAGGCAGCTTCGCAGGCATGGGCGGCGTGCTCTCGCAGTCGATCATCACGCGTGATGCGGACAGCTGGCAGCCGGTGGGTAGCGGCGACCTTGGTATCGGCGGCTCCGTTGATCTGATGGCTACCGGAGGCGAGACGTGTGGCGAGGTCTACGGCCTCGGCACCTTCAGTCACGCCGCTGGCGTGCCGGCCGTGGGCCGCGTGATCCACCGCACGGGGAGCGGATGGGAGAACCTCGCGGATACGATTCCGAACGACGCGTACTGTCCAGGACTCGCAGTGAGCAGCGCGGGGAACCTCGCGGTGGGGTGCATGGTTTTTCCGCCGACCGGGGACGCCCAAGGTAAGGTGTTCACGAACGATGGCGGCACGCTGGTGTCTGCCATCGGCAACGTCGCGCTCGATCCTCTGATGGGCTTGGCCTACGCGCCAGACGACACGCTGTGGATCTCCGGAATGGCGCTAACCGGCTCGGTGTCGACGTGGGACGGCACTTCGCTGAACACCCTAGAGAGCGAATTCGATGGTCCGGTGAGCGAGTTCGCGTTCGCAGACAACGGAGACGTGATCGTCGCCGGCGCCTTCACGCATATCGGCACGCTCGAGGCGAACCGGGTGGCGCGCTATCACGCAGGCGCCTGGTCCGCTCTCGGCGACGGGATGCCGGGGCAGGTGCTGGCGTTGGCCGTCAGCGGCGACACGGTCTACGCGAGTTGCTACGACGAAGGCAACGGCGCTTATCTGCTCGGCGCATTCAGTGGGTCGACGTGGCAGGAACTAGCGACTCCCGGGAGCAACCTCACCCCCGATCCTGCTTTCTCGTTCAACGACATCAGGCCGGTGCAAGGTGGCGGCTTGTTGCTCGCTGGATCTGCTGAGGTCGACGACCAGAGCGGTTTTGGTTTGCTCTACTACAAGGACGGGCAGTTCCGTGCGGTAGGCGGCGGGCTGGGCGCGATCAGCGACAACACCGTGAGCCTTGGCAACCAGAGTCTGTGGGTTGGTGGCACCATCTACGCTGGTGGCAGC
>JBFXBK010000509.1:0-5573 GCA_050183255.1 Polyangiaceae bacterium
GTCCACTAGCTCTCCGAAGGCCTCGTCAAAGGCACCGCGCTCCACCAACAGCACACCCAGGGACAGCCGCGCAAACGCCTCCGCGAACGCATCGGCGCGCTGCACCGCGACGGCGATACTCTCGCGGAACAGCGGTTCAGCGACGTCCCAGGCATCTTGATTGACGTGGGTATTCCCGACCATCGCCAGCGTGAGCGCGTGCCCTGCCCCATCGTCCCCCGCCGCTTGGGCTGAAGCGAACAGCGCGCGGCTCTCTTCCCAGCGTGACTGGGCCGAAGCGTTGCAGCCGAGGCCGACCAAGGCCTCGGCTTCGATGCGGGGAGCCTGCGCTTCCCGCGCCAAGCTTCGAGCGAGCTCGAGATCGATGTCCGCTTCCAAGTATTCCGCGAGGAATCGCTTGAGCGTCCCCGACTGCAGCCGTAGTCTGGCGCGCTCCAGCGCCCCGAGCCTTGCCTCGTCCACGCGCGCGAGCAACTCTCCCGCCACCGTGTACGGCAGCCCGTAGCCAGGATTGGCGAGCTGCAAAGCGAGGTCGACTGCATCGCGCTGGTCACCGGACAAGGCGGTTTCGAGCGCAGCTCGCAGGTTTTCGCCCTCGTCAGCACGCACTTCAACCGGGCCCACCGGTGATGCAACACGCGCCGCCCAGTAGCTCGCGTGGCGACGTTCGAGGTCCGCCCACAGTCCACGGCGTCGAGCGTGAGCAACCAGCCAGTCCCGGACGCTTTGGGACAGCACGTAGCGCAAGTGGCCATTGCTACGGGTTACGCCGAGGAGCGAGTGATTGCGTGCGGCCATCAAGCCGGAGACCACGTCCACCGTCGCCGCGACGACGTGCTCGAGTCCTTCTAGGTCGGTGCCTCCAGGAAACGCGGCACAGCCGAGCAGGCAGGCGCGCGCGTCCTCCTCGAGCAACGCGAACGAAGTCGCAATCGCCGCGCTCAGGTCGTGCCCTGCCGCGCGCTCGACCTGCGCCAGCAGCTGGTCCGCCGTCAACACGCCCAATCGTGGCGCCGCTAGCTCAATCGCTTGAGGCAAGCCGCCCAAGGCGCGCACCAAGCGCTCCACAGGTCCTCGCTCATCCTCTCCAAGCCGTACGCGAGCAAGCTCGAGGGTCCGCACTCGGAGCAGCTCTGCGGCTTTGGACCAGGCGTTGCCTGAGGCAGGCTCGAACGCAAGAGGTTCGAGTTCGATGGCTTCACACGCAGCGCTCGGCCGACGCCGACTCGTCAAGACGAAGGTTGTTGGCAGCGTCTCCTGCCATTTCGCGAGCAGCGCGTCGGCTTGCTCGTTTAGCGCTTCACAGGCGTCGAGGACCAAGGCTTGCGTGGAGTGTGCGAGCTGGCGCTCGACACGGGCAAGCGCTTCTTCGGCAGTGCCCGTCGCTCCCGTCGTGCCAAGCGCACTGGCGATGCGAGCAACGACTTCCCGTGGCTCCCTCACCCCCGCGAGCCCGACCGCCAAATGCGCGGCATGCGTTCTCCGCAAACACTCAGCGACCAACCGCGTCTTGCCCACCCCCGGTGCGCCCAGGATGACGAACGACCGCCCTTCGGCGATCGCGCCAGGGAGAGTCGCGAGATGCTCCTCGCGGCCAACGAAAGAGCTCTCACCGCCGTCGAGAGCCAGGGGAGGGGCGGCCATGTGCGGTCCCGAATCTAGCACAGCCCGACGGCTTGACCGCTCGCTTGAGCATCCGGCGGCCGCTCAGCGGCGGGACCTTGCAGCTGCTTCTGGCTGCCCGACGCAGACTTCGGCCGGAGTCAGTAGCTCCCCGAATGCGCAGCGCTCGTCCGCTGACTCGGCGTCGGACGGAACTCGTCGCCGTCGAGCTCCGCGACCCTGTCTCCGTCGTTTCCTCAGGAAAACGCCTCTCGGCCGAGCCACACCAACGCCCGCCAGGCGGGCTGCGCTCTTACCAAGCCAACCAGCAGCGTGAAGAGCCCGAGCAGCGACGGAGTCCGCCTCACGGTTTCTCCTCCGCCAGGCTGCGACACACCTCAGCCGGCGTGAGCAAGGAACCGAACAGGCACTGCGTGTGACCCGAGGCTGCGCTCAGGGGCGGCTGCAGGCGCAGCTTTCCGCTCGCGACCGAGAAGACCGGCGGCTCGCTGCTTCCTCCGGAAAACGTTGATGAGTCGAGCCAAAAGATGCCGTTCAGGTCTGGAGCGGGCAGGCTCTCACCCACGGCGGAGCCGTCGCTGGTGCGAAAGACGGAGACCTGAGCGCCGAAGAGGCTCGCGACGTAGCTGCCGTCCGGGGAGAACTGGACGTCGATGAAGGCGTAGCTGTTCGGCGTCTCCCCGGGCAGCGGACGGGCCCAGCGCTCACGCCGCGTCTTGGTATCGATGAGCAGTACCAGCGCGCCAGTGAACGGCTCATCGTCTCGGCGTGGCTTCACCTCGATGAAGGCCGCCCGCGTGCCATCTGGTGCAAGCCGCTGGCCGCACACGCCATACATCACGCTGCGTCCTCCGCTCTGCAGGTGCTCGAGCCCGCGACGTGGCGTGACCACCCCGCTCCAGGGACGGTCGCCGCCGTCGAGGCAGAAGCGATTCTGCGTCCGCTGTCGCCCTGTGCCGTTCAGATCGGCGGTAACGCTGAGGGTACAGCTGTAGTAGCGCCCCATCTGAACCTCAGCCGTGCACAGGAGGCCGTCGGGGGTCACCTCGACGCTCGTCACCTGTCCGAAGATTTCGTTCGTCTTTAGTTTCCGGGAGGTAGTGGAACCGAGTGCCGTCACCCGCACCTCGGTGCCTGCGTCGGCGACGATCAAGCCGTAGCGGGCGTCAAGCGTCGCCGCAGGGGATGTCGCCGCGCTCGGAGGTACCAGCAGCTGCGCCAGGCGCTTGCCCGTCTTCAGCTCGATTGCGTTGAACTCGTAGTTGAAGCCCAGGCCCTGCAGCGAGTTGCTCACTGTCTTGCGCTGGACCAGCACGCCGCCCCAGCGAGCCACGTCGTAGAGGCTCAGCGTGCCCTCCTGCGGGAGCTTCTCGCCCTTCCACGCGGAGGTGAACGGATCAGGAGAATCCATGGAGAAAATGATCAGGCTGCGTGGGCCATCGTCGCTCAGCCCCCAGATCTCCAGGTGCTCGCCCACCCTGTGCGCATGCAAGCTGGTCGATTCGGGCAACGGCAGCTCGAAAGATCGCTCGGGGTGCGTGAGGTTCAGCGCGTGAGCCTCTCCGCCGGCGGCTCCGACGAGCCAGTCTCCCACCACCCTGAACCGAGCTCCGCACGACACGCTGCCGAGGTGCTGCATGCGCCCGTCGCTCTGCATCAGGTCGACCGCGTCACGGAACACCAACCAGCGGTCGTCCGTGACCGCCTTCACGTAGCGCGCCTCGCCGCTGAATAGCTTACTTCCATCAGCACGCTGGAGGTCCCAGTAGTATCGCCCGGCGTCGCCGATCTTCCGCACGCGAAGCGAGGTGTGAGTGGGATGTTCCAGGTGCACCTCAGGCATGCAAGCTTCGCTCTGGATCTGCGCAGGCGTGGTCTCTCGCAGGTGCACGCGCTCGGCGGCGGCGTGCGTTTCCCTGAGGTATGAAAGAAACGCGCGGTCCCAAGCCGCGCGGGCCTCTTTGCGCTTCCCTTCGCCTTCCAGCGCCTTCGCCAAAGTGACATAGCTCGACCCCGGGAGTGGCGCTGCGGTAGCCTCCCGCAGCTTGCGCAAGACGCTGCCGAGGTTCTGCGCCGTGCCCTGGCTCACGTCGGCTTTCGCAGCCTCACACGCTTGCCACGTCGCGTTCGCGATCGCGCTCGCTCGCACTAGCTCCCCGTCGGCCAGCGACTCTTCGATGCGCATGGCGCCGCGCTCGATGCTCAGCTCCGCGTCTTCACCGAGCTCGACGTTTCCCATCTCGATCGGTTCCCACGCCGGGCACTCCGCCGCTGCTGCCGCTGCCGTGGACGTCGCGGGTTTTGGGGGTGAGGGAACGCCAGGTGCCGCTGGGTTCTCCCCCACGGCACCGCAGCCCCCACAAGTCAGCACCAGACCGAGTACCGTTCGCCGTAGCCGCCCCACACACCACAGCTGCCACCCGCAAGTGAGGTTGAAAAGCCAATAATGACAGGCCGAAGGAACTTTGGAGCGCGCTCTGTCGTTAGGCGTTTGGGGCCTAGGAGTGTCCCCGGGTAGCCACGGAGCCCGCCGTAACCTCCGCATCACGAGGCCGCGCGGCAACAGGCACGGTGTGCTAGGCCACACAGATGCTTCGTCGAGTTCTGTTGCTGTTACTCCTGACCCTGGCTGCTTGCGATCGATCGGACGCAGCTCAGTCGGAGCCAGCGAAGGCATCAACTGTCGAACCGACCACCGCCCAGTCGAGCGCGTCCGCTGGCGGGGCGCCAGTGACCACGAAGTACTCCGTGCCCGAGCGCACTCCTGAAGACTTGCAAGCTGCGGCAGCCAAGTCTTGCCGCGCGGCAGCGGATAAGGGTCAGCCGTTGTTGCTCGAGTTCTCTGCCGATTGGTGCGGTGACTGCAAGGCGCTGCACGCCTTGGAGCGGCAGCAGCCGCTGGCAACAGAACTCGCTCGCTGGGACGTCGAGCAGGTCAACGTGGGCAGATTCGACCGCCACGCGAAGTTGCTCGAGGCCTTCAAGGTCAAATCCATCGCCAACTGGGTGGTCGTCGCCACCGACCAGTGCGATGCGCCGCTGCACACCTGGAAAGTAAAGGCTCAGCGCGTGGTCGAACCCGCCTCCGGAGGCCCGGTGACTGGGGGCATCCTGGCGCACTGGCTGGGCGTTGCGCGCGGTCGCTGATACCTCGGGGAATTACCGCTTGCGAAGAAAATCCCCGCGGAGAAACGTCGGCGGATCTGACCGCTGCTGGGGGCGCAGCACACATGATCCCACATGAAAACGCTAGAAAGTCACAACCGAGCGTTCACGTCGCGCGTGTGATGGCCGGTCCACACGGCTATGCTTGGCAAGCTGGGGAGCCCCAACTTTCCGGCTCTTACCTGAGTTGAGCATTGGCGCGATTCGTGATTGGTCCTAGCGAGATCTCGCGTGAGAACTGGAAGAGGTTGAGCTTATGCAACGGTTCCTTGGTCTGAGTGCGGTCGCCGTCGTCGGGACCCTGCTGTTCGTAGCCTGCGGCGGGAGCGAGTTTTCCGGGGGTGGAGGCAGCGGGGCGTCAGGTGGCACTGGAGGTGCTGCGGGCGCCGCGGGCGCTGCGGGTGCGAGCGGCGGAAACGCGGGGAGCGCGGGCACCTCCGGCGGAACGGGAGGCAGCGGAGCAGTCGGCGCGGGTGGAACGACTGGTGGAACGACTGGTGGCACGGGTGCGGTGGGAGGCGCGGGCGGTGCCGCGGGCATGTCTGGCAGCGGTGGCACTGGCGGCACGCTGCTCGATTTGACCGAGTTTTGCAGCGCGACCGCCGACCTATACTGCAACGCCGCGAAGCCTTGCTGCGAGCAACTCTACTCATTCGACCAGGCGGCGTGTCGCACCAAATACCTGAACGACTGCGCCAAGGAAGTGCAAGCCGTCGCGACCACGGCGAAGACGTATCATCCAGAATACGTCGATCAGTGTCAGTTGAGCCTGGAGGCGTTGCTCG
>JBFXBK010000510.1:0-5533 GCA_050183255.1 Polyangiaceae bacterium
CTGACATAGTCGTGTCTCCTGTCAGCGTTCAATCTGCGCCGGAAGTCGCCACTCAACTAGGTGCGGAGCGGACAGAGTACTTGTCAGAAGTGGCCACCCTGGCAGTTGGTGCTGGCAGCGTCGGCAGCGCCTGGGGGATGCTTTCGCTGCAAGCTTGCGGTCCTATACTTGCACCCGATGGAATCGTCAGACTTGAGCGCCTTGGCCACGCTGGACGCCTTGCTGCAAGAGGTGAGCGTCAGCGGAGCCGCGCGGCGCTTGGGTTTGTCGACGCCTGCGGTCAGTCACGCGTTGGCTCGGTTGCGCGAGCGCTTCGCTGATCCGCTGCTGGTGCG
Organism: Polyangiaceae bacterium; assembly: GCA_050183255.1. GTDB lineage: Bacteria > Myxococcota_A > Polyangia > Polyangiales > Polyangiaceae > JAHBVY01. Next base: position 336 of record JBFXBK010000510.1, read on the forward strand.
CGCCGGGCGTACGATGGTCCTCACCCCCCGAGCCGAGAGCCTCAAACCCAGAGTCCGCGACGCGGTGGCTAGCGCGAGTCGCGTGTTCGAGCCGACGGAGGAGTTTCATCCGGAGCGCCTCGAGCGGAGCTTCACTTTGAGCATGACCGACTACGTGATGGTGGTGTTTGGGGGAGCGTTCGAAGAGCGCTTGCGGGACGCCGCTCCGGGGCTCGACCTGAGGGTCGTGCCCAACGCCGTCGACGATGGCGAGCGGCTGCGAGAAGGCGACAGCGATCTCGCCGTGGGGATCTACGGACACCTGCCACCGGAGCTGCGATCGCGGCCAATCATCACGGATCGCTTGATCTGCGTGGTGCGCGAAGGCCACCCCAGTGTGAAGCAGCGGCTGACCCTGGAGCGCTTCGTCGAGCTGCCTCACATTCAGATCGCCCCTCGGGGGCGCCCCGGGGGCTACGTCGATAACCTGCTGGAGCTGCGCGGTCTGAGGCGTCGCGTGGCGCGCGCGGTGCCCTACTTTCAGGTCGCGCTGGAGCTCGCGGCCTCTTCGGACTATCTACTGGTTGTTTCCGAGCGGATCGCGAAACAGCTCGGGCCGCGCCTCGGGCTCCGCTTGCTCGAGCCTCCCCTGCCCTTCGAGCCATATACCCTGAGCCTGGTTTGGCATCCGCGCTACGACGGGGACGCTGCCCATCAGTGGCTCAGGTCGCAGCTCTTGGAGTCCGTGCAGGCGCTCGCCGGAGCGGTTGACCGCGACGCGCGGCGCTCGGAGTCCACGAAGAAGCGGAAGTCGAAGCGTTCCAGCTGAGCCGCGTGGGTCTATCCTAAGTTGCACGCGCCGCAATCACATGAGCGCCGCGCGATGACGATAGCGAGCCAGAGCCTCGCGTAGATGGAGGTTGTCCACGCTGCCGAGCGGCTCGAGCGTGGCGGCCGACACCTCGAGGTTGCGCTTGGTCGCCGCATCCAGGAGCGCGTTGTGGAGCGCCCAGTTCACCAGCGGCGGCTCGGCGAGCAGCGGCAGCAACCGCGTCAACTCGGCAGTCGCGCCGAGCTTCTCCAGCGCATAGATCGCGTGAAAGCGCGAATGCGGATCGCGAGCGCTGTCAGCCGCGACGGAGAGGGCCTTGCGGCGCGCATCGGCGGCCGGCGCGTGATGCACGTAGGCTTCCAGCGTCTCATAGCCGTGAGTGCCGCGCACGTCGGGGCGCTTCCAGTACTCTGCGATGAGCAGCGCGAGCTTCGGATCCGGCGGCAGGCGACCGAGGTGATACATGGCGCTCTTGCGGACGCCAAAGCGTGCGCCCTCGAGCAGCCTCAGGAGCCGAGTGGCATCACACGTTTCCCCACAGAAACGCGCGAGCAGATCGAGACGTTCGGGGTCTTCGCTACGCTCCAAGAGGTCGAACAGCGACGCCCGCTGCACGTCGCTGAAGGCCAACACGTCCACGTCACTCAGACCGTTCAGCAGACTGGTCGGCGCAGCTGGATCGCGCAGGATCCCTTCGAGCTCCCAGTGGTCCATTGCACGCCGCGGCCCCTTGGGCATGGGTTCACCGCGCTCTACGGGCTCTGGCTCGAGCTCTTGAGCGGTGTACGCAAGCTCCGTCCAGGCGGGGTCGAGCCACTCCAGGAGTTCCGCTCGCACCGCAGGCTCCGCCTGAACCAAGTGTTCTCGTAGGTCCCGCTTCAGGGCGGCAAAGGCATCGAGCACACTTTGCCAGTGCAGCTCTTCGAGTTCCGCCAGCTCCTCGTCGAAACCCGGAGGCCCGCGCCGGATGCGCGCGGCAAGGGCCTTCACCACAGCGACGCTCGGATAGTACTCGAGCGTCGCTGCAGCGCCATCCATCACGGACGAGTCTGAATCCTCGAGGCAACGTAGGAGCGCCGGCTCGGCGGCGATCGGCTCGTCGAAGACCAGCGCATCGGTCGCAGCCCGACGGACTTCGGCTTCTGGGTGACTCAACGCAGCGATCCTCGTCCGTTGATACTCGGGCTGCCAGAAACCGTGGCTCAATCCACGAATAGCGAGGGTGTGCAGCGCGTGCCTTGGATCCCTCGCGATGGAGAGGAGGACGTCCTTCCCCTGCTGATCGTCCATCAACCCCAGGGCGTGCTCTTGCAGCACAGTGTCGCCGGAGTGCCACCAACGGAGCAGGGTCGTCTCGCCAGCATCGTAATCAACCGCGCCGAGCACCTGCCCAGCAACTTCTCGAAGCGCCCGCGGGCGCGCACGATCTTCGAGCAACTCGCGCAGTGGCTGGACCACACGAGGGTCCTCGGCATCTGACAACGCTTCAGCTATCTCGCTGAGTTCATCCTCTGAGGTGCTCGCGTCGCGCAGCCGCGCGAGGAGCTGCAAGGTCTGACGCCGATCGCCATGGGTGTCGCTCATCTGCATCAGAGCCTAGCAAGGCAACCGGCCGCCTGCCCAGCGCGGAGAATCATCTCAAGAACCGCGCCCACGGCAGCGTCGCATTCCAATCATTTACCGCGAGGAAACTAAAGGCGAGTAGCCAACCGGCACCTCGGGGCCAAGCATCTTGGAGCGTCTTAACCGTAGCATAACCCGGAGGAAAACATGACACGACGTCGGATCTTTGGCCTGCTCAGCTTGCTCGCCAGCCTTGGACTAGCCAACGGCTGTTCGGAGATGAGCTGCACGGAGGCAGCGTGTGCCGACTCCCTCACCATCGACCTCAGCGAACCCATCGACGTGAAGCAATCAGTGACTCTGGAGCTCGACGTCGAGGGCACGTTCGAGAGCTGCGAGGTCAGTAGCTTCAGCACCCGCTGCGGCGCCGCTGAACTGAGCATTCAGGACGGCAAGCTGACGTCGCTGTCCTTCTGGGGGTCACCCGATGAAGTGCGCGTCCACGTCTTTCGCGCAGACGAGAACGTGGTCGATCACACGTTCTCCAACATCGAGTACTCGAGCTTCTACGCCAATGGCCCCGAGTGTGACGACGACGCGTGCCACAGCGCGCAGCTAGACCTCTAGCGTCTCACTCGAAGTGGTAGTCGATCTCGTAGAAGTGTTGCCCGTCCTTCACTTCGACCTCGAGCTTGCCCAGGATCCCCTTGAGCTCACCAGTGCCTGAATCGTGGGCGATGGTGAGCTCGAGGCCAGCGCGCATGAAGCCGGTGTGGAGCACCACGAAGGTGCCTCTGCGCCCTTCCAGGCTGCCTGAGATCCGCTCCACTGCGACGTAGGAGGCGGAACCTTCGACGGGCGTCTTCACCGCCAGCATGTGCACCTCGCTGGTTGCCTCGAGCGGGCCCTCGAAGCGCTTGTTGAAGCGGGCGCGGCTCAACGTGACGCCTTCGACGTCGTCGAATGCGGGCTCGGCGATCATCTCGACGTGAAACGTTCCTCGTACCTTCATGCCAAGAGCTTAATGCGAGGGCCGGTGCGGGCGCTTGTAAGAACGCGACAGGGTTCTGAAGCTGGCCGAAGTCTTGTTGGGGGGGAGGTGCGCCGCTAGGTCTCCAACGCCGCCAAGCGCTTCTCCAGGAAGCGACGTTCGGCGTCGTTGCGGCAACATGCAATCGCCTCCCCCAGGTGCCGCCGAGCAGCGCGCAGATCTCCGCGCAGCGCTTCAAGCTCACCGCGGGTGGCGCCGTAAAACGGTGACGCCGTGAGGCGCTGCACATCCGTGATCGCGTCGAGCGCCGCCAGGCCGCGCTCGGGCCCGGCAAACCAGCCGATCGCCACTGCGCGTCCGAGCTCGGCCATCGGTGAAGGGTTCAGGCGGAGCAAGCGGTCGTAGAGTTGGACGATACGTCCCCAGTCCGTTTCCGGAAGGTCCTTTGCTGCCGCGTGGGTGGCCGCGATCGCTGCCTCGAGGTGATACGCGCTGAGCTCGGTGCCACTCGACGCGCGGCGCAGCCAAGTCAGCCCCTCCGCCACCAGATCCCAGTCCCAACGCTGGCGATCTTGATCGGCCAGCCCATGCAGATCTCCTGCTGGATCCACACGGCAAGGCAGGCGGGCGGCGTGCAAGCACATCAGCGCCGCGAGGGCGCTGGTCGTCGGGGTGTCTGCCGGGGCGTAGCGCTTGAGGAGCAACGTGAGGCGCAGCGCATCCGCGCACAGCTCGAGGCGCACCGGCTCGCTGCTCGCAGAGTGGTAGCCCTCGTTGAACAGCAGGTAGAGGCTACGGGTCACGGTCGCGAGACGCGCGGCAAAGTCTGCGTGTTCCAAATCGAACAGGCGCTCCGCGGCAGCCAGCACCTGCTTGCCGCGAGCGATGCGCTTCTCCGCGGCGGCGCGCTGAAGCAGCAACGCAGAGGCAACGTGGGGCGCGCTCAGACCGCACAGCACGTTCAGCACCAGGGCGAGCTGCGCGCCCTCGCTCAGGTCTGGGTGACAACACGAGAACATCAGCCGCAGCTGTTCGTCCTGGATGACTTCGTCGCTGAACGCCTCCTCCACCGTGGGTTGCAGCGTCCACTCACTGTCGAGGGCGCGCCCGAGCTCCGGCCCGAAGCGGTCGGCGGTGGCGCGGCGACGCAGCACATCCAGGGCGCGGCGCTTGGCGGTAGTCATCAGCCAAGCGCCGGGATTCTCCGGAGCACCTTCAGCGTCCCAGCGCTCGAGGGCACGACAGAAGGCGTCTTGGACCACGTCCTCTGCCAGCTCGAGGTGGTGTACCCCGAACAAGCGCACGAGCGCCGCGATCAAGCGCGGCGCCTCGCGCCGGAACAGCGACTCGTGGTCCATCGCCAGGCTCATATCCTCACGGAATTAATCCGCCGCACCGGGCAGCGGCAGGCACTCCATGATTTCGACTCCATCCCCGGGAAAGATGCTGAAGTGGGGGTGCCCTTCGAACAGCTTTGCCGCGTCTGCGTGACTGGCAGCCTTCACGATCACGTAGCCAACAAGGTAGTTCGACGTGTCGCTGAGACCGTCGCGATTCGCGAGCTTGGTTTTACCAAGGGGCGAGCCGCCGTCGACGATGTGTTCTGCGTTCAGCTTGCCCCACTCCATCCAGGCCTGAATGCCAGCTGCGCGACGTGAGCCTTGCTCTGCTTCGCTGAGCTCATTCCAGCCGCTGCGATCGTGGGAGGCCTTGGTCCCGGTGTACACCGCTAGAAAGTTCTTCATTGCTCCGCTCCTCAGAAGTTCACTTCGGCGATGGGGCGCACTTCGACCGAGGCCTCTCCTTGCAACACGGGGCAGCTCTCGGCCAACA
>JBFXBK010000511.1:0-5496 GCA_050183255.1 Polyangiaceae bacterium
CTTTGACTTAACCAGGATATCCACGAGAGCACGGTCGTAGAAGTTGCGCTGGTAGAGGTCGGGCGACACGCGACTCTTGTACAGGGCACGGCCTTCCTCGATTTCCTCGCTCAGCTCATCGAACAGATTGTCCGTCTCGATGCCTCGTACGATCTTCTCCTCGTTGTAGAGGGAGAGATCGCTTGCGATAGCGCGAGCCAAGCGACGAGCGGCTTCTTCAGTTTCGATGAGCGGCATCCAGATTCTCCTCCCCCGCAGTATCCCCTTGCCGGAGGCGAACTGTCAAAACCCCGATCGCAGCAACGACCAGCGCTGGTGTTGCCACTAGCGCATAGCGGGTCGCCCCGAAAAACACGGCGTGAATCGCAAACGTCGAGCCCAACAGCCAGAACCCCACCCGAACGGCTGGAATCCTCTGTGGCCAGAGGGCCATCAGCGCGAGGCTGATCAACAGCGCCGGCCATAACCACTTCAGGAAGAGGAACGGGAGCGCGAGCAGTCCGAGAAACCGTCGCGCGGCCAAGAACCGATCTCGTGGGGCTCGGACGACCAGGCCAACCAACAGGCCGGCGACCGTCGCGCGAAGCCACAAGAGCTCCCAACCAAACAGCAGCTCCCGTGACAGTTTGGGAAAAGCTTCAGCGTTTGACGTGTGCAGGTACCAGCCAGGAGCGTCCCCGTAGTCGAAGGTGTGCGACAGCTTAGCGGGCACCAGCCTCAACCAGGTGAGCGGATCCGCCAGGATGCGACGCCTTGCAGCCGCGCCGAAGCACGCGTCCTTGTCCGCCTCACCCCACACCTCCTTGCACTCCACGGGGAAACCCACCTCTTCCACTGAGAGCCAGGCGCCGGTCGCGTGCTCCCCCGCACCGATCAAGAGGTTCCACCCACCGTTGGCGCTCACCCACACGCAGCGATCCATCCGCTCGCAGTTCCGCGCGGTCCATGGGAGGGTGACGCAGACCGCTCCGAGGCCCACCAGCCCGCCGGCGATCAAGCGCCGCCAACCAGACGCCCGTGAAGCCAGCAAGCCATAAAGAGGCGCCAGAACGATCACCTGTGGGCGCATCAGAGTGAGCAACCCGAGGCCAAATCCCAAGCCGAGCACGCTCCAGCCGCGGCGCCTCCCCCAGTCCGTCCGCGCGAACCCCGCCAGGACCAACAAGCCAGACGCGACGACGCCCTCAGTCATCAGCGCCGGGGTGTAAAAGAGCAAGCTTGGGTGGAGAGCCAAGGCAACACCACCCAGCCATGCTCCGCGTCTCCCGCTAGTTCCCTCGAGCAGCTTCGCGCCGGCGCAAGCCGCACCTGCACCCAGGAGGGAGTTGAAGAGCATGGCTACCCACGGTCTTGGCCCAAACAACCAGTAGAGACCGCCGAGCACCGCCGGATATCCCACCGGGTAGTGCGCGGCATACGTCACCGCTCCGTCGGGCCATGCCCATGTGTAACCTTGGCCGTGCGAAATTCTCTCGGCAACCACCTGGTAGTAAGTGCCATCGGCTGCCGGGGGGAAACGACCGGCGGCCCACGCGACAACAAGCAGTCGGAACATGAGCGCAAGACCGAAGGACCCCCACGCGGGGCTCTTGAATCGGCTCATGCGGGAAAATCTTCAAGTAAGCCGAGCCGCTCCAGTTCCTCCACCAGCGCACACGTCGGCAATCCAACCACGTTGGCGTAAGAGCCGTAAATCGCAGCGACTAGGTAGGCTCCGATGCCTTGAATCGCGTATGCCCCGGCTTTGTCGAAACCCTCGCCGGACTTCGCGTACCTCAGCAGGGATGCCGAGGAGCAATCTCGGAAGAGCACTCGCGTCGTTTCCGTGCGACAACAAATTGACTCAAGCTGCGACGCGTACCACCCCAGGCGGTAGCAGGTCATCACGCGATGCTCGCGCCCCGCAAGCCGAAGCAGCATTTCGTGAGCCTCCGACACGTCAGCAGGCTTACCTAGAATCGCGTCGTCGCAGACCACGCTAGTATCAGCCACCAGGAGCAGACGGCGTTCACCAGGGAGGAGGCTCCGGGCTACCGCGTTCAGTTTCAGCAGCGTGACCCGCGGGAGGTAAGCGTCGACGGTCTCCCCGTCCAGCACGCGCTCGTCCACATCGACGGGGGACACCGCAAACGGGATCCCCAGCCCACTGAGCAGCTCAGCTCGGCGGGGCGACGCGGAGCCCAGAATCAGGTTCAATGGACCGGTCATGGGGTGCTGCGCGTACGCCAGGTTGCGTTGCCTGACAACCCATCCGTCCGATCCGACTCACACGCGCTTCGCGACTGCTTGCGAGTGGGCAGCTCCGTCGCCGCGGTGGTAGTGTCGAAGCGTCTCGAACTCGATGCTTTGCCCCACCCAGCGCTCTTTGCACGCGTATCGCTGCCTGCGCGCGCGTCGATCCGTAAGTCAGCTAGCGACCGGAGCCGTGCTCCTCGCCGGGTTGCTCTTGCCCGGTCTGGCAGGAGCAGCGGACTGCGACGCGCCGCAATCGCCCTGTGTGCCAGCTACTTCGCTGTGGATCCGCCCTGGTCAGTCGCGTTGGCAGTCGCTGCCGAGCCCGGAGCTCGGGGCCACCGGCGACTTATCCGTCAACTTCACGAGCGAATACATCTACAAGCCGCTGTTGCTGCGAGTGCCCTCCCCCGATCCCGAAGGTCGGGAGATCCGCTTGGTTCATCACCGCGTCGGCACCAGCGTGGGCGCTCGCTACGTCCCAATCGAGAATGTCGAGCTTGGCCTGGCCCTGCCTCTGGTCCTGTACCAAACCGGTGCCGGCACCGCGGCGCTCACGGATTCGAGCGCTGATGCGATCGCAACGACAGCCATCGGAGATCCGCGCATCGAAGCTCGCTACCGCGTGCTCGAAGGCGCCCCGGGTGCGCTAGACGCCGGTGCCAGCATCTTATTTCCGCTCGGCAATAGGGATGCGCACGCTGGGGAGCCCAGCTTCGTGATCGCCCCTGAGTTCATCTGGGGGCGAAGCTTCGGCGTCCTGAGCGCGAGCGGGGGGTTAGGGGTGCGCCTAAGGAGAGCCGTAGAGCTGGGAAACGCAACTTATGGCAGCCAGCTCTCGATTCAACTCGCTCTCGATGCTCGGCTGCTCGAGCGCTGGTTGAGTCTCACCGCCGAGGCGCAGCTCCTGAGTGGGTTTGCGCCTCGAACGACGCAAGTCGACTCCCGCACTCGCACCAGTCACATGGAGCGCCCGGCAGAGTGGCTCGCAGGGGTCCGCAGCGAGCCCGTTCAACGCCTTCAGCTCAGCTTGCTGGCGGGGACGGCACTACCCACGGGCAGTGAGACGTCTAGCAACGGCGGTGAGACCTTCGCGAGCCTCGGAGCAGCGCGTTTCCATGGGATATTCGACGCCAGGTACCGCTTCTGAGCTGGTAGCCGACAGCTATCCCCGAGGAAACGTGCCTGCAGGCTAGAAGACGCGCTGCGGAACGTAGATGCGGTCGCCCGCCTGTAGCGGAATATCCGGAGCAGAACCTTGAGTGATTGCCTCTGCAGAGACCACCACTGTCACGTCACCGCGCTTCTTTGACTGCCGCGTTAGGCGAAGCTGATCCAGGTTCGCGATCGAGTTGAACCCACCCGCCTGGGAGACCGCCTGGAGCAGAGTCAGACCCGGCTGAAACGGGAAGCTCCCGGGCTTCTGCACTTCGCCCAGAACAGTCACCTTGCGACTGTTGTAGGCCTCAACACGCACAATCACGACGGGCTTCTGCAGGATCTTGCGCTCCTTGAGCTCCCTCGTGACGAGCTTGGCGACCTCCTGCGGTTCAAGGCCACCGACCTTGAGTCGCTCTAGGTAGGGCAACGCCACAGTACCGTCCGAGGCGATCTGATACTCCTCCGGCAGATCCTTCTCACCGACGATTTGCATCTTGAAGACGTCGCCAGCGCCTAGCTGACTGGACTCTTCGACGGGGGGCAGCGTGCCGCGCACGGCCGGCCCTGAACTTCCACACCCGCTTGCGAGGAAGAGAATCGTGAGGAACCAGGCGAAGCAACGAAGCATGTGGCTCGAGATGCTAGCCACGTAGGCCGTGTTCATGCACTAGATCACATGAACCAGCGCGCGCCGAGCCAGACCTCGTAGCGGCTGAACTTCAAGTTGTCCGTGCCCGCAGTTGGGTCAGTCGAAATCGGCACGCGGTTCTCCGTGAGATTCGCGTTGTAGCGCAGCGTGGCGTTCAACCCGAATGAGTCGCTCGTCCGATACTCTCCGAAGATCGATGCATCCAGGCGATTCTCGCCGAAACTTGCGAAGCGCAGCGTGGCGTTGTCGAAGAACGAATCGGGGTAGGTCACGTGAGAAAGACCACCTTCGACTGCGACGACCACCGCTCCCCCGAGGAAGTAATCAAAACGCAGGTAGCCGCGATCGAGCTGGTAGTAGTCGCCGAGGTAGCTGTTGCGGAAATCGCGCATGTACCCCAAGGCGACCGACGACAGACCAACGGAGGCTGACGTGGACTCGAGGTCGGGCTGCGGCGACACGAACCACTTGAGCTCGCCCTGAGCGATCAAGCTGTCAAAATCCTGAACGGGCTTGCCATTCTTGGACTCGTAGAAGGACGCTCCCCAACCCACCAAAGCAAGCAGCGCGAAGCGATTCGTCACGAGGCCGTTCACCCCAATCCGCGCGCGCACAGGCGTCGAGTCTTGCTGCCCGGTGTCCTTGGTGTAACGCAGGAACCCGAACGACGCGTCGTACATCAGGGCGGTTCGCGGCAGAAATCGCCAGCGTCCGCGCGTCTTGATGCTGTGCTCTTGGTTGTTGAACTCAGTGAATGCATCCTGTTCGAAGAACGTGGTCTCGAACTCGTACCCCAGTCGCCAATCAAACAGACCACCACCAGGACGCCAGATCAAACCGGCACCGGCGCGCAGCGTGTTGCGGTCGAACGCAAGGTTCGTGTCAGGAGAGTTCGAAGGCTGAATCAGCCGCACGTAGTCCGCATAGATGTCGCCACCCCAGGGCCGGGTGGGCGCGATATCCAGCTTCAGGCCGGCGCCAACGCTCACGTGCCGCTGATCCGAAACAGCATCGCTGTAGGTGCTGTCCGCCGCGATCAGCTCGTTGTAGCTGGCCGAGACGTTGGCTCGAAAAGCCACCGCCCGATCCTTCGCGTCGGGTGCGCGCTCTGCGCCGAGAGTGCTCAAAGAAAGCGAGGGAGTGATGCGCAGTCGATATGCTGCGATCTCAGGCTCGCCGGCGTCACCCGAGTTCTGAAAGTAGTTCGAGTCGTAGCCAAGCTCGCCTGCGATGCCAGGGTGAAGCTCCAAGTCGCCCGTGCGAATACCGGGCCCCTCGCCCATGCGGCGATCGGCGAGCCAGGGCTGCGACTGAGCCCCAGCGACACCAGATGCTAACGAAGCGGCACACAAAACCGCCGCAACAACGATCTTCTTCATCAGTTTACGTCCGAATAGCCTGCAGAATGCGAGTCAGCTTGGGAGAGAGGGCACTCAGGAATCAGGACTGCTGAC
>JBFXBK010000512.1:0-5494 GCA_050183255.1 Polyangiaceae bacterium
TCAACGCCAAGGGCCACGTCGAAGCCGCGCTGGAGACGGTGCGGGAGCTCGCGAAGTAGCGGCGCCCCAGAGGAGGCAGCCTACTTCGCGCAGCGGAAGCCGATGGTCTTGTCGCTCATGCTGGCGCGCTTGCGTTCGGCATGCAGAGCACTCGCCAGCTTGCGCGCGGTGTCGCTGTAGTCACCGCCGCGCAGGTAGCGGTAGTCGCCGTCCGCGGTGGAGGTCCACTCGGCGACGTTGCCGCCCATGTCGAGCGCGCCGAAGAAACTCTTTCCGTCGGGGAACGAACCAACCTTGCACGCGCCTTCCTGGCGGCGATCGAAGCACGCCTTGCCCGTCGCGTCGCCGTCGCCCCACGGGAACTCACGGCCGTCGTGGCCCACGGCGGCGTACTCCCACTCCTTGTCGGTTGGCAGGCGCTTGCCCTGGGCCTTGCAGTACTGCGTCGCCTCGTCCAGCGTCACGCAGTTCATGGGGAAGTCTTCCTTTCCTGCCTCGCGGAAATGGCAGCCCTTGCTGGTGCGCTTCGGTGGTGGACACTGGCCGCCTTCGACGCACTTCAAGAACGCGCCGGCGGTGACCTCGGTCGTGTCGATGCACAGGCCATCAATGGACGAAGGCTCCTTGCGCGGACCAAATCGGAAGGAGCCCGGCGCCACCGGAAGCATCTCCGTGGGGCATTTGCCGGAGAACTTGCGTGCCGGCGTGTCGCCGCCTCCGCTCTGCACGTCGCTGGTCGACGCCATGCTCTGGCGCCCCTCGATTTCAGCTAGATTCACCCGCAAGGGCACGTTGCACGTCGGTTGTTCTTCACCGCTTGCTTGGGCCTTCTTGCAAGCGTCCGCGTTGCCTTCGTTGGCGAGCAGCTCTTGAGAGCTCTTCTGGCTGCCGCCGGCGCCCATGCCGAAGACGCTTGCTTCGGCCTCGATTTCCTTGTTTGCGCCCGACGCGAGGGCGAACCCACCGTAGTAGATGGTGGTGATCACATGCGTCGCCTTGGCGCAGTCGTCGGACTCCACGAGCTGATCGGTGTTGATGGTCTTGCCTACCTCGACGCTGCGCGTGCCGACCAGCATGTAGTCGGTGCGCAGGGAGCGCTCGCCACCCACCTTGGCGGAGAGCCCGACGGCGCCCAGCGGCAGCTTCGCGTACAGCTCTGCCTGGTTGTGGGCGATCTTCGTCTCGTTCGCGCTGTACGGCGACCAGGCGTAGGTGCGCTTGCCGCGACCCGCGCGGACCTTGCAGTTGGGCAACAGCTCGAGCTTCACGTCGCAGCCGTTCTTGCTGTACCGCACGGCAACCATGCCTTGCTGGCGCATCCGGTCCAGGTTTGCACGCGCCGCCGGATCCCAGCCCATCAGGTCCGGTGCATCCTGTGCCTTCACCTTGCCGCAGTCCATGTCGCCGAGCGCTTCATCCACCCCGGTCGGAGTGGTGTCGGAGAGGATTGGGTTTGGAGTGCCGCCGCCACACGCGATGGCAAGTAGCGGAAACAGTGACGCGGCAAGCAGAGTTCGCACGGCGGCAAAGGGACGACGCTTCATGGCGGCGAGGCTAGTAGACTCGCGTGTCGCTGGAGCTTCCAATCGGTGCGGGTTTGGGGGGGAGGTGCGCTGATTGGCTGACTGGTTCCACTGCCGAGGCGACGTAAAGTTTTGGGTCACGGCTGTGGCAGTGCCCGACGCCGTCTCAAACGGCTCACGGCGCGCTCTCACCCCCAAAAAAAGCAACTAAGCGTGCCAGGCTGCCTTGGACGCGGCTTCGCGGGCGAGACGCAGAAACTCCGTGACCCGCGGGGCCAGCAGGCCGCGCTGGGTGTGGAGGAGCCAAATCGAACCCACCTCCAGCGAGTGACCGAGGACGTCGCGGAGCAGCCCAGCCTCGAGCAAGGGGGCGCAGGCGAACTCCGGAAGCAGCGCGACCCCGAGGCCAGCCAAGGTTGCGTCACGCACTGCATTGAAGCTAGTGCTGCTCAGGCGCGGTTGGATCTGCACCGGCGTCAGGGTATTACCTTGAGGAAATGGCCAGCTCAAGGGACCGGAGTGGTGCACCGCGAGGCAAGCGCACTGCGCCAGGTCCTCAGGAGTCTTCAGTCGGCGGCAGCCTGCATAGCTCGGTGCGGCGCAGTAGCGCACCTTGGCGCTACCCAGGCGTTGTCCGATCAAGTCTGAGTCCGCGAGGCTGCCTACACGAAACGCGACATCGAAGCCTTCTTGCACCAGGTCGACCTTGCGTGAGGTGAGCAGCAGCTCGGACTGTGCGTCGCCGAACAGCTCCAGGTAGGCTCCAACCAGCGGCGCGACGAATGCCTCGCCGAGCAGCGGGTCGGCGGTCACCCGCAGCTTGCCGCGCGGATGCGCCTCCGAGTCGATGGCGAGGGCGTTGGCCTCCGCGCTGAGTCGTGCGATCTCTTGACAGCGCGCTGCGTAGCTCTGACCGACGCTGGTCAGAGACATCTGGCGCGTGGTCCGCTGCAGGAGCCGGACGTTGAGCTGCGCTTCGAGGCGCGCCACGCGCCGACTGAGGGTCTGCTTTGGGATGCCGAGGCTGCGGGCGGCTCCGCTGAAGCTCCCATGCTCGGCTACGGCAGCGAAGGCGAGCATGTCTGCTGGGTCTATTGTCCCGATTTTGGGCCAATCCGTCATCGATACGACCCTATTGTCTCTCAGGCGTTCCGCGTTACAAGGAACGAATCGTGTTCGTGGACGTACAGACCGAGACGCTGATCCAGAGGCCCCTCGAGGAGGTCGCCACATTCAGCGCGGACCCAGAGAACGCGCCGCGCTGGTACGCGAACATCAAGAGCGTCGAGTGGCGCTCGCAGCCGGGAGTACGTGTCGGGGCTCGGGTCGCGTTCGTGGCGCATTTCCTCGGGCGACGCATGGCCTACACCTACGAGATCGTGGAGTACGAGCCTGAGGCGCGGCTCGTGATGCGTACCGCGGAAGGCCCATTCCCCATGGAAACGAGCTACAGCTGGGAGGCGGCGGCACAGGGCACGCTGATGCGTCTGCGGAACCGCGGCGAGCCGAGCGGCTTCAAGGGCCTGATGGCGCCGCTGATGCAGAGCGCGATGCGGCGCGCGAACCTGAAGGATTTGGCGCTCCTGAAGCAGCTACTCGAGAGCTCCGGCTGAGCGAGCGAGGAAGATCGAAAAAAGTGTGCGCCACCTGGGCGGCGGCTGCGTTCAGTCCGCAACAGCTCTGGAGGAACCCACGATGACTCGATTCTTTCGCACGATTTTCGCCGCTCTTTCCCTGTGCTTGCTGCTCGCGAGCGCCCAGCCAGCCGCCGCCTGCGGTGGCCCCGAGGACTTTGCCCTGATGCAGGTCTACGACTTCTTGCGGGACGTCGGACTGGATGAGCGCGTCGAGTCCGTGAGCGTGAAGCTCGATGAGGCGAGAACCCACGGTCAAGCCACGGTCAAACTCAAGCAGGTGTCGAAGCCCCTGGTGCTCGGGGTCGCCTACACCGACGAGGGCTGGGTGGTCACCAGCCGCCATCGCAGCGACAGCTAGTCGCCTTGGCGCTCGCTCTGCGTATCCAGGAGCCGCTCGACGCTGACGTCGAGCTGGCTCTGGATCAGGCGCATCACGGACTCCACGTCGAGGGCCGTCAAGCCGAGCTCCCCTGCGAGCTGCGCCTTGGTCGCCTTGAGTAGATCCTCGCGGATGCGGGCGATCCAGCGCGTGGCGGTCCCGCGATGCACTCCGTAGATCTCCCCCACTTGTTCCACGTTGAGGCCCCCGAAGTGATGCAGACGCAAGATGTTGCGATCCCGCGCGGAGAGCGACGAGAGCGCCGCCGCAAACGCCTGCCTGAAGGCGTCGCGGTAGCCGAGCTTGAGCCGCTCGAGCTCCCACTCGATGTCTCCCGCTTGCAGCTCGCTCAGATCGGCGGCGCGCTCCGGCTTGGCTTTGCGGGTGTGACTGATGGCGCTGCGCACCGCCATCACCTTGACCAAGCCGCGCAGGCGACCATCCCCGGCGTAGCGCTCGAGGAGCAGCACGCCGTCTTGGGGCACGAGGAGCTTTTCGGCGACTTGCTGGCGGATGTCTTCGGTCAGTTCACTACCGAGCTTCATCGGCCTGAGCGCCGGCGCGATGACGTCCAGGATCGTGCGCTCAAAGTGGTGCTGCGCGGCTGGATTGTGATCCATGAGCGCCGCCACCAGCAGCACCTCCCCGAGGCCCTCGTCGCTGATCACCGCAGCCTCACACGCCTTGCGCTGACACACACGCGCGAGCACCGCGTCGAAGCGCGCGCGCTCGGTAGCCACGTCGGGCAACTGGCTCTGCGCGCGGGCGAATGCCTCGGACATCAGGGGAGCGTATCACGCAGCCGCGCTGGTGCGCGGCGGAGGCAGCCATGGCGCTCGCTCGGAGTACACTCGGTGTGATGAGCGCGTGCCTCGAGGAAGAGCTTGCTCTGGACCTGATGTCCGGGCGCCTCGACGGCGCGGCGCTCGCGGCGGTCGATGAACACCTGGATGACTGCGCGCTGTGTCGTGAGCTGGTGCTGACGCTGGCTCGGCTTGATACAGGCACGCCGCACGCAGCGGGCGAAGAGCTTGGACGCTATCGCCTGCTTGAGCAGCTGGGGCGCGGTGCGTTCGGCGTGGTGTGGCGGGCCCACGACGAGCGCCTCGATCGTGATGTGGCGCTGAAGCTCTTGAAAGGCTCCAGTGCGTTGCCCGAGCGCCTGGAGGAGGAGGCGCGGGCGATGGCCAGGCTAGCGCACCCCCACGTCGCCACGGTGTTCGACGTGGGGCGGCTGGATACTGGTGAAGCCTTCCTCGCGATGGAGCTGCTCGAGGGCGATACCCTGCGGCAATGGTTGGCCAAAGCACCCCCGACCACTGAGATCCTCGCCCGCCTGAGCGAAGTGGCGCGCGGGTTGGAGGCAGCGCACCGCGCTGGCTTGGTCCATCGAGACTTGAAGCCGGAGAACATCTTGTTCGACGCTGCGGGTCACGCCAAGATCACGGACTTTGGGCTCGCGCTGGGCGCGCTGCCGCCGAGCGACGACGCACCCATCGATCTGAGCCACTCGATGGTGCTGCCGGGCAGGCTGATCGGTACTCCGGGCTACATGGCGCCTGAACAACTCCGTGGGGAAGCGGTGACGACGGCCAGCGATCAGTTCGCGCTGTGCGTGGTGCTGTTCGAAGCACTCGCGAGGGCAAAGCCGTTTCCTGCTACGACGCTGGATGAACTGCGCGAGCGCTTGAAGTCGCCTCCGAACGGCATGCCGGCGAATGTTGCTCCGCATATCGAGAGCGCTCTGCGGCGCGGGCTGGCGATCGATCCGGCTGAGCGCTTCGCGAGCCTGAGCGAGCTCCTGAGCGCGCTCGAGTCGCCTCCCGAGCGCACGTCTCGTGTCTACCTGGCTGTTGCGTTGGTCGCCGCGTGCGCTGTTGCGGCGTGGCTCGTGATGTCCTGGTACTTCAAAGCGCCTCAGGATCAGGGGGTGAGGGCAGTCGCCTCCGAGGCCG
>JBFXBK010000513.1:0-5453 GCA_050183255.1 Polyangiaceae bacterium
ACCAACGCGCTGGCTTCGTAGTGACCGGCGTTGATGTAGTTCTTGCGATCCGGTGGATTCGCTCTCAGCGGCAGCACCTGGGCGATGCGCGCCTCGTCCACATCGACGTCCACCGGGGAGCCAAAAACGCGGGCGACCACCCCATCGAAGCGCCACTTGCCGATGTGTAGGCCCCCGCCGAGCCCGACCGTGATCTTGTCGACGTCGACCGTGGTCGCGCTGAGGTAAGGGTTCGGGATGGCGCTCTTCTCGTAGCTAATTCCCGCACGGATATCGAATGGGTAGTCGCCGATCTCCAGCGTGTGCTCGCCTCCGAAGCGCAAGCTCCAGGTGTTCTGAAAGTTGCGCTCCAGGGTGATGTCGCTGACCTTGTACTCGTCTGGGAAGGCTTCGACGCCCTTCAGCGAAATGTTCTGGGGTTCGATGGTGATCTTGTCGTGCACCGCCCAGTTTTCCCAGACGTAAGCGAGCTCGATGCGCGTGTCCGGGATCCCGCGGTACTCGATGCCGGTGCGCAGCACACCTGGCAGGGTGAACTTCACGTTGGCGTCGTTGCCCGACTGGCTGGCGTTCTCGAACACCGGTGCGCTCGGCAGCCTGACGTCAACGGTGGCGCCGGAGTTGACGGAGAACGGCAGGTGATAGGCGACGCCCAGGCGCACGTCCTCGTGGGGCACGATCGTGGCGCCTAGCACTCCGCTTGGCGCGAAGATGGGACCGACCTTGAGCTTGCTGATGGCGTCGTAGTCAGGCTGTTCCGGTGCGCAGATGAAGCGGTCGGGGACGCAGGCGCTGAAGGCAACGCTGGTCTCGAAGAAGCCGCTGAGCATCTCGATGCCCGCGCCGAGTGCCAGTTCATCTACCGGGCGCCAAGACGCGTAAGCGCCAACAATCGCCAGCGCGGAGCCATCCAGGGAGATCAGCGAGTAGCGTTGAGGCGCCGGGCTGCCGCCGACCGTCTCCGGGTAGCTCGTGATCGCCGCGTAGGGAGCCCACATGCCGAGGGCGAAGTTGAACCGCTTGGTTCCGAGCGGATTCGCATACACCAGGGTCGGGATGGGGAGCACCGGGCTCGTGCCCTCCACCGTGGCGAAGGTGCGTGTGAAGGACTGCCCGGTGGGCTCCCCGGTGTTGGGATCCGTCTGCTCGACGCGGGACTGGCGCTGATACGTGCCGCTGTAGTTGAGCCACGAGGCGTCGAACAAGAACTGGTGGCCAGTGAAGGCGAGCCCGGCGGGGTTGTAGTAGATGGATCCGGCGTCGTCGGAGCCGGCGACCAGCGCGCCACCGCGCCCGAGTCCGCGTACGCCGCGATCAGAGAAATAGAGTCCGGCCGCGCGTGCGCTGCTGGGCAAGAGGCAGAGCCCAGCGCTGAGCGCTACAGCGCTGAGAATTGCCGTACGGATCTTGTGATTCATGCTGCTGGTGTCGCTTCAGGCAAGGAGGAACGGGGGACAGGGAGCTAAGCAGGGGACGCACCCGGCGCGGACTGTGCGCGAGCGCGACTAGTTGCCGTTGCGCCCGCGTACGATTTCGTAGAATTGCTCCATGCCGCGATTCTTGCTGAGCAAGAAGTCGCGCACCGTAGCAAATACCGCCTGGAAATCCTCCGGGCTGAGCGGCTCGTCCGGGTCCTTGCTCGCGTCGATGCGGTTGACCTCGGCGACCGTGTCGAGGAACACCTCGAGGGGTGTCGGGCTGGTGTCGCTGCTTGGATCGATGGGGCTCACCAAGTTGAGCAGGATGCGATCCAGCATGCGATAGCGGTCGTACGGATTGGGCCCTGCAATGCCTGAGCTATCCACGGGCTCCTGGGTGAGCGCCTGGGTCAGCTTGATCACGCGATCCGCGGCGCCTGGACGGGGCTTGCCGTTGGCCGCGTCGCCTTCTGGCGCAGCCGCGAGTGCCACGGCGTTGTAGATCGGCGGCATGTGCTGGTCGTCGCCGAGCAGCTGCATCAGATCGTTGAGCGAGGTCAGCGTGGAGTTCAGCGCGTCGTGGTCGCTGGCCTTCTGCAGCAAGTAGCGCAGCAGGTTACTCACCGCGATGCGGGTCTCAGGATCCTGGTTCAGCAGATCCAGGAGCGCGATCACCGTGCTGAAGCTCGGTCCTTCGAAGGTCTCGCCCGCCTTCTGGGTCATGGTGGTGGTGGCCCACTCGCAGGGCGTGCCCGAGGTTTCGCGGTTCGGGCAGTTGGCGTTGATCTGTTCGCGCAGCACGTCGACCAAGATGGGTGTGGCCTTCGGGGTCGACGGGTTGTGGAACTTGGCGCCTGCGCCGCTGCCGTCGATCTGCAGGAACGTGTCCACCAGGTTCGAGCGCGCGCTGCGCCAGCCGGGGAGTCGCGAGCTACCGGCGAGCGCGCTGTCGAAGTTCTGCATGGCCTTGGCGAACAGCTCATACGGAGTGATCGGCGTGTTGCTGTGGGTGCCGTCGCTCCAGGTGGTCGTCGACTTGCCCTTGCGATCCTTCATGTTCACCGACTGGCTGTAGGTCGGGTCGAGCAGCGCGAGGCCGATCTGGCGAATCATCTCGACGCCGTCCACTTGCCGACCATTGCGCGCGTCGTTGATGGTGGTGCCCTCGAGCACCTCCGTCATACGCCCGAGCGCTGGAATCAGATCCGTCTTGAAGATCTGCGCCAGGATCGGCTCGTAGTACCTGAGGCCGCTCTCCGAGCAGTACTTCGGGTTGTAGTTCGCGACACCTGGCTCCCAGGTGCCGGTCTTGCTGCACTCCGGGCCGTGGCCGGCGCTCGGCCAGTGACGATACAACACCTCGATCAGCTCGAGGAAGAGCTGCCCGTTCTCTTCAGGATCGTCGAAGGCTTGGACCACGGGCGCGATGCCCGCGTAGAAGTTGTGCTTTTCCCACGTGAAAATCGCGCCGCGGTCGCGGAGGCGGAGCAAGTCGTTGGAGTTGCTCAGCGCGCAGTCCGCGAGCTCGATGTTATGCGCGGAGTTGAAGCGCGTGGGACACACGCTGGTGGACAGCGGCTCGATCAAGCCGGTGACGAAGGAGTTGGTGTCATCCGCGTCGCCGCCTTGACCGATGAACGGATCGCGATCCGGCATCGCGCCGCCGAACGCCGGATCGAACTTGTCGCTCGTGGTGCCAAAGAACACCAAGCGGTTGAACGCCGCGGGGGTGGGGTTGAGGCTCATGCCGCTGATCTTGCTCGAGTCTTCGAACACCTGATCGATGCTGACGATGTTGCTCGAGAGGTTGAGGATGCCGTTCAGCAGGCCATCCTCGATCTCCATGATGCCCTCGGGGGTGCGCGGCTCGCCGTAGTGGTCGATCAGCGCATCCAGGTAGAGCAAGCCCATGTCGTGGATGCGCAGGAGTTCACACTCGTCGTAGCTCCCGATCAGCGGCCAGCTCAGGTTGATGCCGAACATCTTCACCTTCACCTTGGCGCCCTGCTTGTTGCAGGAGTTCACGTGGTTCATGTCGTGAATCAGCTGCAGCGCCTGGAACCACTGGCTCTGGTTGCCGATGACGTCTGGCTTTGAGTAGTCGACCGGAACCTGGACCGGCTCCTTGGTGTCGCCAGTAGAGAGGTTCTGCAGGGCTGGACTGTTCAGGTTGGTGGGGTCGTACGTCGCGCGGTCTGCGTAGGTGTTGAACTTGGAGAGCGCCTCCATCAGCTCGTTCTGCACCTTGGGGTTCTTGAAGGTCGCCATTACCCTGCGGAATAGGCCTTCGTTCCTGAGCAGCTTCACCACGACTGGCATCAGCTCGTCCCAGAAGGTGCTCTTGATGTCGAGCTTGACGTTGGGGAACTGGTTGCCGATCTCACGGGCGCGCAGCGCAGCACCAATCAGTCGCGCCAGATCGCCCTCGTTGGTCTGCATCAGCTGCTTCGCCATCAGGAGCCAGCTGTCACTCTCCGGGTGGGCGAACACCTGGCCCACGGCGTGAATCAAGTCGAGCAACGGGGAGTTCGCGGTGTCGAAGCTAGGGTAGCTGCCGCCATGGGCCCACTCGGAGGTGACCTCCTTCGGCGAGCCGTACAGCAGGTAGGCACCGGACAGCAGATTGAGCACGGTCTCACCGCCAGGTGCAGACGCGTCAGGGTTCAGGAGCGGCTCCAAGTCCCGCACCAGCGCCGCGGTCAGCGTCTGCGAGGTGTCGATGTACTCGTAGACTTCCTCCCCCCCCGAAGTCAGAGCGCGTCCGTAGAAGTCAGGCGCCTGCACGCGCTGGAAGGCTGGTACCACGAACGGCGGGTCCACCTGGGCCAGGCCGTTGGGGCCGACGAATCTCCCCGCGGAATCAACGTCAGCCAAGCCGTCGCCGTCGCTGTCCACGATCAGCGAGCCCATCACCGCGGCGCTCGGGATGGCTACACCACGCTGGTCGCGCTGAACCAAGTAGCGCGGCTCGGAGCCCTGCCCGGCGAACACCGGATCCTGGCTCAGCATCATCGCTGCCGCGACCTCGAGCTTCGTGCGCGGCCGGTTGAGCTGCAAGGTGCTCGCGTCGAGCACTCGCAAAGGCTCAGGCAGCGGAGTCGGCGTTGACGTGGAGAGCTCGTCTTGGGTCATCCCGAACACGTCTTGCAGCGCATCGTACATGTCGCCGTTGGGCTCGAAGTGCGGTGTGAGCGTCTGAGCTAGGCTGCGCAGCTCCGGGTAGGCCAGCGCCGGACGCAAAGCGCCGAGTGTCACCCGAAGCGGACGATAGCCTTGCCTCCCGGAAAGCCCCGCCAGGGAGTCCTGTGCGGCTTTGGCCAGCGCCTCCGCCTGAGCGGGGTCCATGCCGCTCGTGAACTCATCGTCTTTGGGTGGACCCGCCAAGCCAGCGAACAGCCGCCCCGTGGAGCGAGTGACGGAAGGCAGCGTGTCTTCCATACCTTGCGGCTCGACCGGGTTGCTCTCGTACAGCGGAACGATCCCCTTCATGAAGCGGCTGAGCGCCACGTGGCCGCGCACAGTTCCATTGTTCTTGTCCCAAGGATCGCTGATCTCGTCGTCGGGGAAGGTCGCGTTGAAGGCGTCGATCAGCTGGCTCCGCCGCCGCGCCATCGCCTCCAGCTTGCTGATCGCGAACTGGCGAGTCAGCGCCGCCTCACCCTGCAAAGTACCGAGCGGCTTGGTGTCCACCTTGTCGGCATATTTCCCCGAGGCATCGATGTGGCAGATCCCACGATAGGACGCGCCCTCCAGATCCTCGGTCAACACGCTCGCGCCCAAGCGATCGCAAAGCGCGGAGTACATGTCGTCGCCGAGGGTGGACGGCGGCGGGGCACGCCGGGTGGTGTCGAAGTCGCTCGAACAGGCCAGCACGCTCAGGGCAACGCACCCGCTGCCGAGCACGGCGCGGCGCAACGTGCGCCGAGGTCGTGGCTCCACGCCTGCCCCGCCACGTCTGGAGTGCCGACCGTTACCGCCCCGCGAAGCAATACCCATGATTTCCCAAGTGTATCGCCTTGAAGGCAGGCGTGAATC
>JBFXBK010000514.1:0-5440 GCA_050183255.1 Polyangiaceae bacterium
GCCAGGCCAAACGCCAAGAAACCCAACCCCACCCGAAGCGGCCGCGCGAAGCGCGCCGCGATCACCCCAACCCCAACCCAACCAGAAGCGGCCGCGCAAAGCGCGCCGCGCCCCCCCAAACCCCAACCCAACCAGAAGCGGCCGCGCAAAGCGCGCCGCGATCACCCCAACCCAACAGCACGCCACCCTGTACGCAGCGGCCGCGCGAAGCGCGCCGCGATCGTCGCAGCGCAGAAGCGCGCTCAGCCCTCGCCGCTATCGCAGACGCGGACGCAGACGCAGACGCAGACCCCGCCCCCGCCCCTGACCCGGTCCCGGCCCCTGCTCACGGCCCCCCATAAAACACTCCCCGCACCCCCAGCGAAACCAGGTGCGCCTGGAGCGGCTCACTGAACACGAACTGATAGTCGAGCGCCGGTCCCACCGACAGCTGACCTGCCTGCAGGCCTTCCCAGAAGGCGCCCACGCCGACCATGCTGACGGCGCCGCCGTCAGCGGTGGTCTCGCCGTCTTTCTCGAGCTTCACGTTGCCGAGGCCGCCGGTGATCGCGAACCCGAGGTTCTTGCCCAGCTCCGACTCATTGAACAGCGGATACGCTTCCGTGCGGAATACGAAGAAGTAGGCGCTCCCCGTGTTGCCCTTGCCAGAGAAGCCTTGCTGCGAGTAGCCGACGCCGAAGCTCAGCCAGTCGCGGAGGGCGACGCCCAGGATACCGGTGCCGCTCCAACCGGGTGCAGCGCCCGTGGTGGCCTTGAACTCTGGCTGGTCGATCTTGTCGACATCGTTCGGGTAGCCCGAGACGAAGCCCATCAGCCCCGAAGCGGTGAGGCTCAACATCACGTCGGAGCGCCGCTCGTACTTGATGTCGTAGTCGCCGTCCCAGCTGTCCGAGTCGCCCGCCGCCTGAGCTGGCGCTGCCTCAGCGGCTGCCGCCGCTCCTTCGCCCTCAGTGGTCTGGGCGAGCGCCGGTGCAGCCATCAGGCACGGCACGGCCAGCAGACACGGCGCCGCCAGCAGACAGCGCGCGGCAAGGGTAAAAGCCTGCGTTCGGAAGACGGAACTCGAGCTACGTCGCAGCATATCGCCGTCGCTATGTGGGCCCCCACCCCGGGGAGGGTCAACCCGTAATCGTAGTGATGAGGCGATCCGTAGGCTATTCTCGGAGAATGGCGCGCGTCGCGGTGTGGTTCGCCCCACTCGAGATCTCCCGCGACTTCATCGACTACCCCTACTTTGCTGACCTGGGAGCGGTGCAGGCGGCGGCGGTGCTGCGCGCAGCGGGCCATCAGGTCACGTTGCACGACGCCCTCGCCCAGCCCGGCTCGCGCCTCACGCCGCTGGCAGGCGATCGCGTGCGCCTCGGCGTGGACGTCGAGACGCTGCTTGCGGACGCGCCCGAGTCCGAGGTCGCGCTCGTCGCGTACACGCCGTTCCAGCGGCCACCGACTCGCGACGCGGCGCTCGCCCGGCTCTTGGAACACCTGCGCAGTGAAGCGCCGGAGCGGCCCATCCTATTGGCGGATCTCTACCAGTCCGGGCAGCACGTGGTCGACGCCCCCAGCGCGGACGTCCTCGCGGCGTACCCCGAGGTGGATGGGCTGCTGCGCTACGAAGCCGAGGGCCACCTGCTGCCCTGGGTGGAGGAGCTACTGCAACGCGGCCGCCCAGGCACACCGGAAGTACGCGACGGAAACAACGGCCCGGAAATCGACCTGAACCAGCTCCCACTACCTGCGTGGGACCTGGTCGACACCCAAGCCTACTTCGCGTTTCACCGCTCGGTGATGCAGAGCCTCGGGCGCCCCCACTGGGCGTTTCCCATCGACGCCGATCACTTGCCGATGCTCTCGAGCCGTGGCTGCCCGTTTCGCTGCGCGCACTGCTCGAGCAACCCGGGTCTTCCCGCGGGGAAACCCAAGACGCAGCGGCGCTACTCACCGGAGCGCCTCGCCGCACACCTCGACTGGCTGCAAAAGCACGGCGCACGCAGCGTGCACCTGCTGGATGAGCTGGCCAACGTGAACGAGCGCCATTTCGATACGCTCACGGAGCTGCTCGCGGCGCGCGGCCTGCATTTCGAGATCCCGAACGGCGTACGCGCCGACTACGTGCGCCCGAAGCACCTCGCCGCGATGAGTGGCCACCTGACCACGCTGAGCATCTCCGCCGAGAGCGGCGTGCAGCGCGTGGTCGATCAGGTCGTCGGCAAGCAGCTCGACCTAGGCGCCATCGTCGCGACCGCAGAGCGCGCTCACGCGGCCGGGGTGCGGCTCTTGATCCACTACATCATCGGCATGCCAGGGGAGAGCGCGGCGGAGATCAACGGCACCCTGGAGTTCGCCCTCGACCTCTACGAGCGTTTCAACGCGGAACCCAGCGTGCAGTTCGCGACACCGCTGCCGGGTACCCGCCTCGCGCGCGAGGCGCTGAGCAAGGGGGCTGCATCGCTGCCCATCGTGCAAGACTGGGGCCCCTACTTCCAAGGCAACCCCAGCCTGGAGACCGCAGCCTTCAGCAGCGAAGACCTGCTCGCATTCAAGCACAGCTTCGATCAGCGCATGCAGGCGCTGCGTGCTCCTGCCAAGCTGCGAGTGGCGGTGAACTACCAGTGCAACAACCGCTGCATCTTCTGCAGCGTGGGCAGCCCGCCAGCGGTTCCTCGCGGTAATGACCTACCAACAGATGAGCGCGCGCGCCTCAGAGCGCTCACCCAGCGGCTGAGCGAAGAGCACCAGCGCGGCGCTCGAGTGCTCGAGCTGGATGGCGGCGAACCCACGCTCAGCAAGAGCCTGTTCCAGCTGATCCAGATCGCAAAACGCATCGGCTACCAGCGACTGACCCTGAACACCAACGGGCGCTTGGCGAGCTATCCGGAGTACGCGGAGCGCCTCGCGGGCTCCGGCCTGGACGAAATCTGGGTCAGCTTGCATGGCTCCAGCGCCGGGCTGCATGACAACTTGGTTGGCGATGCCGGCGCCTTCGAGCAAACGCTGAGCGGCCTCCAGCAGCTCTTGAGTCACGCTCCACAGTCGCTGAAGCTCGGTGTGCTGATCACGCTCACCCGTCAGAATCAGCACGATCTGTCCGCAATTTTCACGTTACTCGCAGGGTTGGGGGTGAGGAACATTGGCTTGCTCGGGCTCGAGCCCGGAGGCGCTGGCTATGCACACGCCGCGTACGACCTCGAGGAAATGTCCAGAGCCGTGGTGAGTGCACTGCGGTCTGCAGAAGCAATCCGCGCGCCTGACGATTTGTCGAACACCCTCAGTTTCTGCGTGAAAAATCTACCGGTGTGCGCCCTGCCAGGCTTCGAACGCCTGGTCGAAGTCGACTTATTGAAGCTCTCGCTGGGAGCGGCTCATGATCGCTACGTCTCCCTCGAAGGGGTCGACTTACCGAGCTACGAGCACGCACAGCGCCAGCACACCGAGCGCTGCGCCGGTTGCCATTTCAGGACGATTTGCGCGGGATTCGTGCGCGAGGCGACTGGGCAGCCAGTGTGGCTGGTCCCCTTGGAGCGGCTCACCCACACGCCCGTAGGTGCAGCGAGTTGAAGGCCAGGCACTTGCGCCCGGCCTGATACCCCTGCGCCTCTCCCCCCACATAAAAGCATGGCGCCACAATCCGACAACCTCACGAGGTTTGAGAGGATTTCCGGACCGCGCTAGACTGTTCGTTCGGAGCCATCTCCGACGCGTGCTCAGGGGGAGTACGCAACCAGGGGGCTCGCTTCTCATCTGCGATCACGGGGCCAACACTCGATGAACTCCAACTTGCTTCGATCTTTGAAACGAGCCGGCTTGCTCGTTACCTGCACCGGCAGCTTGGTTGTCGCGTGCAATGTGTACGACGACTCCCTGCTGCTCCCGGGTGACGGCGGCGCGGGCACCGGCGGAACGGGCGCGTCTGGCGGCACTGGCGGCAACTCGGGGACGGGCAACACCAGCTCCGACAAGTTCTGGCACGACATGGAAGGCGACAACATGGAGTGCCCGACAGAAGGCGTGCCGTTGGAAGACAGCCGACCCAGCGACACGGCGGAAGGCGATGTTGGGCCGATCTACGTCGTGATGGATCGCGTGCGCTTCGGTGGCAAAACGAACCTCGAATACGACGCCGCGATGGCGAATCCGAACGAGATCGACGATCAGGCTTGGAAGGGCATCGGCTTCAACTTAGACCAATCGTGCAACGCCTCCACCTGGCCAGAGGGCGTGCTGATGGGCGACGCGGCCAACAGCTGCCCGGCGCTGAAGAAGAAGGCGTGCACCAACCAGTTCCAGAACGTGTTCGACGGCGACGAGTGCCGGGACAACGCCATCGGGAGCTTGTTCGCCATCGCGTCTCTCTCCCCCATCGTGGGCGAGCCCTTCCGCCTGACGGAGTCCGACTGGAACTGCAACATCCACCGTGGCTCGATGGGAATCATCTTCAAGATCACTGGCTACAACGGACAGAACGACGACAGCTCGGTGCGGGTTGACTTGTACTCCTCAACCGGCGTGTCTCAGGTCGCCAACTGGCGTTGCCGATCGGGTATGGACAGCTCGGCCGCGTCCGCGCTCGATCAGAAATGGATCGAGCAGGCGGCGCAGCCCCTGACGAAGGAGTGGCAGTTCTCGCAGCGCGACATCGATCCTGCGGCGCCACCCACCACGGATGTGGTCAAAGCCTCGAAGTGGGCTGACGCAGCCGCCTACGTGAGGAACGGCTGGGTGATCGCCAACTTCCCGCCCAACACCGAGATGTGGTTTAACGGCCTGAACGCCGACACGCCCGGCATGCGCCTGGTGTTACAGAACGCGGTCATGGCGGCAGCGATCAAGCAGGACGCCCAGAGCGAGCTGTGGTCTGTTACCGAGGCCACCATGGGCGGCTCGATCAAGCCGGGTGACCAGATCACCTCGTTCCGCGAGATCGGTTTCTGCGAGAACCTGTGCGACTCCTACACCACGACCATCGGCTACCTGAACCAGACGGTGGACATGCTGGCCAACAGCAACAAGCCGGTCCCCGACGCGACCTGCGACGCGTTGAGCTTTGGCATCGACTTCACGGCCCAGCAGATCACTCCAGGCCCGACCGTCGCCGTTCCGGCACCGCCCGATGTCACTGGACTGAACTGCCCAATCGCACGGAATCCCGATATCCCCAAGCCGGGCTGCACCTGCCCGCCGCCAGGTCAAACTGGCGAGTGCGTGGAGGGAACCGGCGGCACCGGCGGCACCGCGAACTAAGCTAGCTGGAGCCGAAAACGCCGGCGGCCTCGCGCAAGCGAGGCCGCTTTGGTTTTGTGGGCTTGCTATCGACTCAGGGACAGTTGAACGAGCCCAAATTCGACTTATCCACGCCGGCACCACCAGCAGGCGCTTGCCACTCGATCGTTGGGTCCGTGAAGCCAGTTAGATTCCCCGAGGTAACGCTGCACTTGCGGAGCAA
>JBFXBK010000515.1:0-5404 GCA_050183255.1 Polyangiaceae bacterium
GTGCTGCGTCATCGGCAGCGACTCTGAAACCAGCTTCCGCTGGCTGTCAACGGAAGGCCTAGACTCTGCCGACGCTTTGCTATGCTGCGCCGCGATGCGCCCGAAACGTTTTGCTTGGTTGTGTGCCGCGAGTCTGCTCGCCCCGGCACTGGTTGGCTGTCCGAACCAGGAGGCCCTCGGCTACGACGCCGTCACGGTGCTCGGGCCGGGCGTGATCAACGACCCCGAGAACCGTTCATTGCGCTTCGACATCTTGAAGTTCGGCCTCGACCGCTTCTGCTTCGAGATGACTCGCCGCGGGGTGCCGCTCAAGCTGGCAGACGATCAACCCGTCGCAGGACGCTTCTTCGCAGACACCTGTCAGTCGCAGCTGATCGACGAAGAGAATCGCAAGAGCATCGTGGTGCAGTACTCCGGGAAGGGCTACGGCTGGACCAGCCTGAGTTCGCGCATCGGCTTCACTAGCTCGGGACTCATCGAGTACGCACCGGACTTCCGCGTCAAGGACGACGCGATGTACATCTATTTCCGCCCGAGAAATATTCAGGCCACGAACTTCAACGTCGGCTTGGTCGAGTCGAGCTTCGCCAAAGCCGGGATGTCACTCGCTGGCTTCGACGCCAATGCGGCAGGACGCAAGCTCGTCGACTCGCAGCTGAGCCGTGGCTTCACCGTGATCCGCTACAGCGACAAGGGTGAGACCGACTTCGGGATGGGAGTCATTGCGCTGGGTGGCAAGCCGTTCAAGCCCTTCCAGATCAGCAAGACGTCCAAGGTCGCACTCGAGAACAACCGCACCGAGGTCCACCAAGGTCAGCAGGAGTTCATCGGAGGCTTCGAGGTGACCGACGATGACCAGGCGCTGTACTTCACGGCGGCTCTCGACGGCGCAGCGGCGGTGGACGTATTCGTGATCCCCAAGGGGCCTGGGGATCAGATGCTACAGCAGTACGTCACGAACCCCGGCCCGGCGGCGCTCCCGATGCAACCCCTGCTCGACAACGTCGTGAGTCAGGGTCAGCCGTGGAAGGGCTACCTGCCACTACCGAAGGGGATCTACTACCTGATTGTGGACAATGCTTCCGGGGTCGGACAGACGAACCCACCGCAGGTCGCGGGCGATGATCGAGCCGCAAAGCTCGACTACCTGGTTCAGCTCGGGGACCGCCAGTAGCCGTCCGTCGCTCCTCTCCCCTAAAAAAACCGGGGGCTGCTTCGGGGGCGAGACCCGGAGGTTGCCCAGAGTCAGTCCGACAGGTAAGAGAGTCCCGCGCTTTGGCCGACTCTACTACTTCCGTGCGCCCGCAACCTGCTCTGCGGTACGTGTTTCTGCTGGTCTGGTTCTTCCTGATACCGCTCGCGGTTGCCTGGCTTGCGGTGACCGTGCTGGCCGCGTCTGAAGACACCGACACCCTGAGCCTGCTCGGCCGGATGGCGTTGTTGATCAAGGAGCAGCCGGTTCCAGCGGGGATCGCCTTCTTCACGATCGTGGAGATGGTGCTGTATCACTACCGGCATCAGCTACCGCTGTCGAAGCACCTCGGTGTCGGGGGGCGGGCCGATGTACCGCCCAAGCTGCGCCGCGACTATGAGCACGCCGCTCAGCTCCTGGACGAAGCCGCACGGATACTGGATCGCCGCGCGGAACAGGTGAAGCGACTGGTCAAGACCAGCGCGCGGGAAGAGCTGGATTTCGCGCTGGAGACGCTGCGCGTCGAGCTCGAGCGCATCCCCTTCGACGAAGCCGGCTTCGAGAAGGCCTATGAGAGCGCGAGCGTGCTCGTGGATCGGCACCTCTCGCCGTGGCGCAAGAGCGAGGTGCGCGAATACGCCGAGTCGATTGGTGTCGCGATCTTGGTGGCGCTCCTGCTGCGGGAGTTCGTCGTCGAAGCCTTCAAGATCCCCAGCGGGTCGATGCTGCCTACGTTGCAGCTCCAGGACCACATCTTCGTGAACAAGTTCGCATACGGCCCCAAGCTGCGCTTCACCGACACTCGGCTGTTCGCGAGCCTGCCGCCCAAGCGCGGCGACGTGATGGTCTTCATCTACCCGGATCCGAATCCGGACAATGTGCGTCAGGACTACATCAAGCGCGTGATCGCGCTGCCGGGAGACACTCTGGCAGTGCAAGATGGCCACCCGATCCTGAATGGTTGGAAGGTGCCCTACTGCAAGGTGGGTCACTACGACTACATGGAGGGTGACGACCCGCGCCAGGGTGACCTCTTCGTCGAGTTCCTCGGGGATATGAGCTACCTGACGCTGTTTCAGGACGGCGAGCGCGACCAGTTCGAGGGTCCTTACAAGGTCAAGCCTGGCGAAGTGTGGGTGCTGGGCGATAACCGCAACAACTCCCAAGACTCTCGGGCGTGGAATGGCGGCCGCGGAGGCGGCGTCCCATTCGACAACATCAAGGGCCGCGCGATGTTCGTCTGGCTCTCGAGCGGCGAGCTCACGCTTGACCGCGTAGGCCTGAGTGTGATGGGCAAGCCCACCCTGCCGAAGCACGACAAGGCAGAGCTCCACGCCGCGGTGGATCGTTGCCTCAAGCAGCGTCCCCCGGTCTCGGAGACCACGCCTCCCGCACCCAAGAACTAAGCCCCCGTATCCACGTTTCCACACCGCTTTTGTGGCGGGCGGCGCGCAATGGCTGCCCGTGGGACCGCTCACCGAACGCGGAACCGACCGGCGGCGATGGGATCAAAAGCCTAGGTCGGACGTATTGCGCTGTGGGCGCCCTCATGGCTTTCGTGTAGGGTCCGGCCCCGAGGAGGAACTTACGGATGGTTATCAACCCCGCACGTGCGTCCACTGCCATTGCCGCAGCTGGTTTGATCTTTGCGCTGCTCGCCTGCAAGAAGGAAGAAGAAGCGCCCGCAGAACCGTCAGCGACGGCCGCGCCCGAGCCCGCAGCATCTAGCGCGGAGCCCAAGGCCGAAGAGAAGAAGGACGACGACGTCGAGCGCTACGGTGACAAAGAGGTGAAGATGGGCGGCACCGTACGCGTGCTCCTCAACAACCTGCGCGTCTACAAGAAGGCTGACACCTCGACGGACTTCATCGCCACCCTCAACCGGGGCACGCTGGTCAACCTGAAGGCCAGCTACGGGAACTTCCTCCTGATTGAGTACCCCTCTGGCTACAAGCAGCTCAGCCCCGGCTGGGTCCAGGCGCGCGTCAACAGTCCGCAGCTGAAGACCGAGACCGACGTGAAGCCGGAAGACGTCGAGACTCAGGACGCAGGCGTGGTCATCAACCCGTCCGCCACCGCATCGGCTTCCGCAGCTCCAAGTGCCTCCGCCTCCGCGTCGGCGAGTGCCTCGGCGAGCGCGTCAGCGGAACCCTCCGCATCGGCTTCTGCCGATCCTTCGGCGTCCGGCAATCCACTGATTCGTCGCCTGCCGAAGCTGAAGCTACCGACCGCGGCTCCGACCGGCACCTGAGTTCGGCTCGCCAACCCGCTCGAAACCAACCCGCATGACGCCGCCTCCTCGAGAGGCGGCGTCTGTGCTTTGTGGTGTCCGCACCAACCGGTCAACGCCTCTGCACAACACTGCTGACGCGCTGCGACGCCCACGCGCAAAGTAGCGACGGCCGAGGCACTCGGCTTGCTCACCCCACACCGAGGGTCGTAGAAGGTCGCCCATGGCCGAGAGCATGCGTGCGCTGGTTTACGATCGAGCGAAGGATCCGTGGGAAAAGTCCAAGGGACTGCGAGTCGAGGAGGTGCCCCGGGTCACCCTCGACGAGCGCAGCGACTACCACGACCGCAACCGAGTGCTGATCAAGCCGCGCTACGTCGGCTTCTGCGGGTCGGATCGTGGGATCTGGTTCCGCAAGGCATTCAAAGACATGATCTGCAGCTCCCTCGACAACGAGGCGAAAGCCATGCGGCACGCGAAGGATCAACGCGTGATCGGACACGAGTTGTTCGGCGAAGTGGTCGCGGTTGGTAGCGAAGCTCGACGTAGCTTCGGCCTCGAGGTCGGAGATCTGGTGAGCGCAGAGAGCCACATTTTCTGCGGTGTGTGCCATCAGTGCAGGAGCGGCGATCACTACGTGTGCGCCGACGACTTGATCATCGGCATCAGCTACGACGGCGCCTTCGCGGACTACGTGAAGTTGCCGGCCAAGGTCATCTGGCGCAACAACATGGAGCGCCTGCGTCCTGAGGTCGCCGCCATCCAGGAGCCCTTCGGAAACGCGGTGCACGCGTGCACCAAGGTAAATCTCCGTGGAAAGCGCGTGGCGATCGTTGGCTGCGGCACGATCGGGCTATTCGCCGTGGCCATCGCTCGTGCCATGGGCGCGACCTACATCGTCGGCGTCGAGCCCGTGAAGCACCACGCGGAGATGGCGAGGAAGCTCGGCGCTGACGTGGTGCTCGAACCCGGAATGGGAGCCGAGGAGTACGCTCATGACCCGAATCTGTGCGCCGAGATCCGACGCCTGACGGACGGCGTTGGCGTCGATGTGGCCCTCGAGATGAGCGGTATGAACTCATCGGTGAACAACGCCATCCACCTCGTCCGTCGCGGCGGCGACGTGATCCTGTTCGGGTTGAAGAGCGGGGACGCGATCATCGAGAGCTTTGACCGCGTGATCGTCGACGGCATCAACATGCACAGCGTGATCGGGCGCCGCATCTGGGAAACCTGGCACATCACGCGTCACCTGCTGGAGTCGCGCGATCCGAACATTCATGACCTCGTCTGGGAGGTCATCCTGAATGGTGGTCAGGGACCGATTGTCCCCTTCGAGGAGTTCACCCCAGAGCGATTCGAGGAAGCCATCAGCACCTACCCGAAGGTAGTGCTCAAGTTTTAGCCAAAGACTTCAGGCAAGCGCGCGCGCGGAGGCACCATGTACGAACAAGCCAAGGGCATTTTCCAGACGGAACTCGACGGGATCGAAGCCGCTGGACTAACCAAGCGCGAACGCGTCATTACCTCGCGGCAAGGCGGCGCGATCACCGCTGGCGATCGCCAGGTGCTGAACTTCTGCGCAAACAACTACCTCGGGTTGTCCTCTCACCCCGAGGTCATGGCTGCGGCCAAGCACAGCCTAGAGACTCACGGGTTTGGCCTCTCGAGCGTGCGCTTCATCTGCGGCACTCAGGACCTGCACAAGCGCCTGGAAGGCAAGCTGAGCGGCTTCTTCGAAACCGAAGACACCATCCTCTATTCGTCTTGCTTCGACGCAAATGGCGGCTTGTTCGAGACCCTACTCGGCACCGATGACGCCATCATCAGCGACGCCTTGAACCACGCTTCGATCATCGACGGCATCCGTCTTTGCAAGGCCGAACGCCACCGCTACGCCAACGGCGACATGCAGGAGCTAGAACGTTGCCTCCAGGAAACGCAAGGCAAGCGCCTGCGCATGGTCGCTACAGACGGTGTCT
>JBFXBK010000516.1:0-5368 GCA_050183255.1 Polyangiaceae bacterium
GGCTCTCGTCGCCCAGGGTCTTGAAGCGCCTCCCGGTGGTGGAACGTATCGAGCTCTCGTATCGGAACCATCAGCACGTCGCGCGCTACATGGTTGCTTGGGCCGAGCTGCTTGAGGAGCAACTCGGCGAGCTGCGATGCTCCTCCCCCCAAGAAAACCGTGGGGAAATTCAATCAGACGCTGACGGCGGCTCCACTAAGCTTGCGGCAGAGTAACGGCCAGAGGCCTCCTCGAGTCCAGCTTAGAATTGGATCCAACCGACGGTCTTGGCGGCGATCAGCGCCGCGCAGGCCTCTTTGCGTCCGATCACCCGGGCACCGTCGACATCGGGCTGAGTGAGCGCCGAGATCGCCTGCGCGAGAGTGGGGTTGCCCTTGCTGAGTTCCGGCACGCGCTGCATCGAGCTGGGCGCGGTCCCGCGCTCTCGACGATCTAGCGTGGCCTGGATGCGCGGCCCGGGAGCGATCCGTGTGGAAAGCGCCGGCAGCAGGGTTGCCGGCTCGCCCTGGCCGAGCAGGATGGCGCCGGCCATGATCGGACTCGCGAGGTCCAAATCAAGCTTGAACTCGACGTGTCCGGGCGTCGTCCCGCGATAGAAGGCGACGTCACCCGCGTCCCAGCTACACATCGTGGCGACGCGATCGCGCCCCTGATCACGAATGGCGCGGAACAGATCGTGCGCGTCCACCAACTGCAGGGAGATCAGCGTGTCCCCCAGGCGCCCGCCGAAGTTCTTGAGCAGGCGCAGCGCCTGCTCGAGATCGTTACGGGACAGCGCCCCCCGCCGCACCAAGTACTCACCCAGGAGTTCTTCCCGCGCGGAACTAGCGACGTGGAGCAAGCGGCCGCCACGCAGGTAGATCTCCTTGCGCTGCGCGCGGTCTGCGCCCTTGCGCAGCACGAACAGGCCGCCGGTTTCGCGTCGCTGACGCATGCGCGCAAGCACCGCGAGCATCGGCATCGTTCCCAGCTCGCACACGAAGTCCGGCACTCCGGGTTCGAACATGCGTCCCGTTGCCGCGGTGGTGGATGGCAGCAGATGCCGCTCGAGCTCGTGAATGTCGCCGATCCGGCGGAAGTCTTCGCCCATCAGGGCTACCTGGTCGTCGGGGCCCAAGTCACCGGTCGCAATCATCTCCACCAGCTTGGCGAAGCTCACCGAACTCAGCACCGAACCGCTGACGCGGCGCACTTGGCTTGGCTCCTCTGCCCCCGTGCGCTGGCTCGGCGGATGCTCGAACGAGGCATGCAGTTCCGCGCGGGTAGCGGCTTCACGGCTGCTGTAGGGCGAGGGCTCGAGCTCCGCGGTGCGCGTCACCTGGGATTCAGGGTGGGGCCCGTCTTGGCGCGCAGGCTCCTCGCCGCTGAAGCTCGGCAGCGCCTCACGTGCGACGGCGCGCGCCGCTTTCATGCGCTGCACCGAGTCGCGCACTCGACTCTGCAGGCTCTTTGCCAGGCGACTCGAGTCGCGCGCCCAGCTCACCCACTCGGCGAGCATCGCCTGGAGCTCCACTTCCGAAGGTTGTTCGAAGGCTTCGAGCGCGTGCGCCAGGTCCGCACCATCAGCGAAGCGATAGGCTGGATCAGGCGTGAGAGCTCTTTCCAGGATCGGAAGCAAGCCGGTGGGCAACTTGTGGCCGTTGGCCCTCAGCGGCTCGATGTTGCCGTCGCGGATCGCGAGCAGGATCGCGAGCTGCCCGGAGCCGGGGAAGATGCGCTCACCGATCAGCATCTCTCCCAGGGTCACCGCTAGGCTGAACAAATCCGCGCGGCGATCCACGGGTTCGCCAGCGACCTGCTCTGGCGCCAGGTAGCCGAGCTTACCCTTGAGTCCGTAGGAGCTGGTGTTGCCGGGCGCGCTCGTCGGCTTCTCGTCGAAGCGAGCGATGCCGAAGTCTCCGAGCTTCACCTCACCGGCGACGGAGAGGTAAATATTCGATGGCGTGACATCGCGGTGCACGAGGTTCAACGGGTGTCCGAGGCTGTCCGCCGTGCCGTGGACGGCTGCTAGGGCCAAGGCGATGCGCCGCGCGATGTAGATGGGTAATCCAGGCGGAAATGGCCGCCCCTCGGTCTGGCTGAAGCGCATCAAGCGGAAGGCGTCGACGCCATCCACGTACTCCATGGCGAGGAACGGCTCCTCTCGCACCATCCCCGCGCCAAAGACGTGAACTACGCTGGGGTGCTGCACGCGCCGATGCAAGTCGGCCTCGCGCTCCAAGCTCTCGAACTCTTCTTCGCCGAGCGCCGTGGGCAGCAGACGCTTGATCACCAGGCGCGGGGCAGGGGAGGTACCGGTCTTGGGACGCGCGACGAACACCTCGGCGCTGCCACCGACGGCAATTCGCCGCTCGAGCACGAAGGGACCGAACGGTACCTCGCGGTGCACCTCCGCGGGTTCCAACACGGCGCGTGAACCACGCTCTGGTGTCGGATGTGCGTCGCCCTCGCCCACTCAAGCATTATGGAGGGTTTGCTCTCGCTTGGCGACCGAGCATGCGCCCGCGTGTTGGTGGGTGCTCAGGTTGCGCTTTGGCTCGCCGCCGCGCGCGACCAGCGATTTTTGGCTGGGCTGCGTTCTTCTCCGGAGCCCGGCGACGGTTTTTCCCCGACGCGAACGGCGCACTTGTAGCGGGTTTTCGAACCGGGGCTACGGCCCCCGCTGGCCCTCATTGCGGGATGCGCGTAGCTTCCCCGCGATGCAGCGGAGACCCGCAAACCTAGCCAAACTGTTGGGAGTGATTCTCAGCGCTCTGTTCCTCGGCCTCGGTGGCGCCTGCCAGGAGAAGCCGAAAGAGCAGCCATCGCCCGAGCCGAAAGAGCCGGCGTTGCGTTTGTATGCGCTATCCAACCTGGCTGGAGCGCTCGAGCCCTGTGGCTGTCAGAAGGACATGCTTGGCGGAGTCGATCACCTCGCGGCGCTGGTCGAAGAGGGGGAAAAAGTCGCGCCCACGCTGGTGGTCGGCGCAGGCCCGCTGTTCTTCATGAACCCGAGCCTGGAGGAGAGCCGCAAGACCCAGGACACCTGGAAAGCCGAAGCCATCGCCCAGAGCCTGAAAGACGTCGGCGTCACCGCTTGGACCCCGGGCTACAACGACTGGGCCGCTGGCAACGAGGAGCTGGGCAAGCTCACGAAGACCTCGGCCGCTGACCTCTTGGCGGCCAACCTGAGCGGGGTGGCGGGCGCCAAGGCAACCCGCCTGGTCAAGGTTGGCAATTACCAAGTAGGAATTGCTGGGGTGAGCTTGCCGAAGCGCGACGGGGACCTCCCGAGCGCCGTTGAATCGAAGGATCTCACCCCAGCGCTCAAGGCCGCACGGGATGAGCTGAAGCAGCAAGGTGCTCAGCTGTTGGTTGCGCTGGTGTCAGCGCCGCGAGGCGAGGTGCTGCGCCTGGCGGAGCTGGCGGAAGGCTTCCAGATCTTGGTGGTGGGCAAGCCCTTCGATCAGGGGGAAGCCAACGACAAGCCGATCCCGCCGACCCTGGTGGGCAAGACGCTCGTGATTCAGGGCCAGAACCACGCCCAGTCGGTGGCGCGCGTGGACATCTATCTAAGGGACGGCTCCTTCGAACTCCAGGACGGTTCCGGCCTCAGCGCTCAGAGCGAGCGTGAGAGCCTGCAAGGACGCATCGCGGATCTCGAGAAGCGAATTCCCGCGTGGGAAAGTGCGAAGTCGCTGCCCCCGTCGGAGCTCGAGAAGAAGCGCGGTGACCTGGCTGATCTGAAGGCGAAGCTGAAGAAGCTGTCCGACGTGAAGGCGCCGACCAAGGGCAGCTTCTTCCGCTATGAGCTGGTGCCGGTGAAAGAGTCCGCCGGTGAGAGCAAGAGCGTCGCGACGCTGTTCGCGAACTACTACAAGCGCGTGAACGACCACAACAAGGAGGCCTTCAAGGATCGCATGCCGCCTCCCGTGCCCGATGGTGAGAGTGGCTACATCGGCGTGGAGAAGTGCGCCTCGTGCCACACCGACGA
Source organism: Polyangiaceae bacterium (assembly GCA_050183255.1). Classification (GTDB taxonomy): domain Bacteria; phylum Myxococcota_A; class Polyangia; order Polyangiales; family Polyangiaceae; genus JAHBVY01. The sequence goes on from JBFXBK010000516.1 coordinate 3,974, forward strand.
GTTCAAGTTCTGGAAAACGACTCGGCACGCCGACGCTTACGCCACGCTCTCGACGCAGCACAAGGAGTTCAACCTCGACTGCGTGAGCTGCCACGTGACGGGTTACGAGAAGCCCGGCGGCACCACGGTGACTCACGTCGACGGACTGACGAACGTGCAGTGCGAGGTGTGTCACGGACCCGGCGAAAAGCATGCGAAGGACCCGAAGAAGGCGGGCCTCATCACTCGCACGCCGCTCCAGACGCTGTGCGCCGGCAGCTGCCACCACCCGCCGCACGTCTCCGAAGACTGGGACGTCAATCAGGCCTGGCCGCACATCATCGGTCCCGGTCACGGCAAGGAGTAGCCGCCGCGTACCTGACAGCTGGCCGAGTCTGTCAGCGCAAGGTCACGGTTTCGTGCAGCGCGGTCGAAGCCCTTGGTACGCCCCCCGTGCTGGGTAGAATGCGCGCCCATGTTGGATCTGCCGCGCATCGAGAGCATTCGTTTGAAGGCACGCCCACGCATCCAGCGCGTCGTGGCGTGGAGCGTGCTCTTCCCGAACTACGCGCTACCGCCGCGCGTGAAGATCCGCCTCGAGCACATTGACCGCTTGCCGCGAGAGCCGGTGATCTTCGCGATGAATCACACGGATCGCTACAACTACTGGCCGTTTCAGTATCAGCTGTACCGGCAGTTCAACCGCTTCACTGCCACCTGGGTGAAGGGGAAGTACTACGAGAACACGTTCGTCGGTCGCTTCATGGAGCTGACCAACAATATCCCCACCGTCAGTCGCGGCTACTTGATCACCAAGGACTTCATGCTCGCGCTGGGGCGCAAGCCGAGCGACGAAGAGTATGAGACGCTGCGCAAGTGGGTCGACAGCGCGTCGCTGGATCCTGCGGCCAAGTGCGACTCTGCCAGGCTCCCAAGAGAGCTCTTGGAGCAGCCGCGCAACACCCTGGGCCTAGATTTCGACCCCAGCGCTCAGAGCTACGCAGCCTACATCAATGCGCTCTTCTTGCGCATGATGCAGCGCTTCAACCAGCTGAACCGCGAGACCTTCGAGAAGGGCCTCGACCTGCTGGTATTTCCTCAGGGTACGCGCTCCATCAGGCTCTCCAAGGGCCACATCGGCCTTACCCAGATCGCGTTGAAGTTCAAGAAGACAATCGTCCCGGTGGGCTGCAATGGCAGCGATCGCCTGTATCCCGGAGGAAGCCCGCTAGCCAAGGGAGGGGAGGTCGTCTACCGCTTCGGTGACCCCATCCCCTATGCGGAGCTCGCTGAGTTTCATATCGACGAGGACTACGAGCCGTTCACCGCGGAAGCGGAGCACCGCTACCGCGACAAGTTCCAGGGCGCCGTGGACATCGTCATGGATCGCATCAACGACTTGCTGGATCCCGAGTA
>JBFXBK010000517.1:0-5360 GCA_050183255.1 Polyangiaceae bacterium
GCGCTCACCCGCTGCAGGAAGTGCACCGGGCATTGATCGGTGACTGCAAAGAACGGCAGGTTGATCTCGTACGTTTCCTTACGGCGAAGCTCCTGAATCGCGGTGAAGTAAGCGCGCACCAGCCGGGGCACTGCGTGAGGATGCCCCGCGACTGACGTACCCGACGCGCGATCGAAGTCGACGACCAGCGCGAAGACCACGTTGGCTAGCACGTCAGGATCACACAACGCGCTCGTGGTGCTCTCGGCAGCGTCTCGTAGGGCGCGGCGAGGCTCGCTGCCCCCGTCCAAGCTCGCGATGTAGCTCGCTTCGAGGGCAGAGAGTTGCTGTTCGAAGCGATCGATGGCGTCGACGACGTTCTCTGTCGCAGCAACTGTCGCGTGCTGGATATCGCTCGCGAGGTCTGTGGTCGCTGCGCAAAAGCCGCACGTTACATAGCGCTCGCTTCCCGGACGCGGAAGAGGACCACCGCACGCTCCGCAAATCAGCACCCGCACCCCACATGATTACCACTCGGGACCAGCGCTCACAACTGGCTCAGCGCTCTGCGAGTGCCTTCAGCACGCGCTGGTGCATTCCCCCGAAGGCACCGTTGGAGAGCAGCGCGATCACGCAGCCTGGGCGCGCGTGCTCCAGGATCAACCGCAGCACCTCGTCGAGGTGCTGCGGATTGTGTGCGGGGATCCCCATTGACTCGATCTCACGCACGATCCGCGCGGTATCGAGCACCTCTTCCGGCGCGAGCCCCGTGCGGCCCAGGGGCGCCAAGATCACCCTGGAGGCGGAGCGAAACGCGGGCGGATACTCGGTTTGATGAATCGCGCGACAGGCGGTCGCGCTACGAGGTTCGAACACGGCGATCAGCTCGGCGCCGGGGTGGCGCGCCTTGAGCGCCGCCAGGGTCTCGCGTACCGCCGTCGGGTGATGCGCAAAGTCGTCGTACACGAAGCAGCCGTCCGGCTCTCCTAGCAGCTCTTGGCGCCGCTTGATGCCGGCGAACTCCGCGAGTCCCGGCACCATGCGATCGAAGCGCGCCCCGTAGCCCTGGGCGCAAGCACCGAGGGCGGCGATGGTGTTCGACAGATTGTGCCGCCCGGAGAGCGGAGACACCACGCGCCCGACTAGCACGCCACCTGCGAATAGATCGAAAGTGGTTCCGCGCGGTGTGCTCTCCGCCGGTGCGCCCAACCAGTGAGGCGCGACGCCGTGAGTGGGCTCGCCCTCGATGGCGTACCAGGCGACCTGACACTTCGCGTGCTCGCGCACCAGCTCGACTACCTGTGCGTCTGACGCATTGGCGACGATCAGACCCGCAGGCGGCAGGCTGTGGATGAAGGCAACGAACGCCGCGCGGTAGCTCTCTTCCGTTGGGTAGATGTCGATGTGGTCGTGCTCGATCGACGTCAGGATCGCGACGCGGGGGCGATAGTGGAGAAACTTTGCGGTCTTCTCGAAGAACGCCGTGTCGTATTCGTCGCCCTCCACCACGAAAGGCGGCCGCGCGGCGTCTGCGGGCTTCGCTTCATTGCTGCCCAGGGTGACCTTTGATTTAACCGCGCGGAAACTTTTTTCGAAGTTCTTGGGGATGCCGCCAACCAGGTAGCCTGGCTCGAGGCCGGCGCGGTCGAGCAGCCACGCGCAGAGCGAGGTGGTGGTGGTCTTGCCGTGAGTGCCAGCGACTACCAGGGGCCAGGCGCCTTCGAGTGCGAAGCGCTGCAGCGCGCCCGCGATATGGGTGTACTCCATGCCGCCGTCGATCGCGGCGCGTGCTTCGGGGTTGTTCGAGCGACACACGTTGCCGATCACCACCAGGTCCGGCCTGGGCTCGAGGTGCTTCGGTTCGAAGCCGGTCATGCACTCGACGCCCCACGCTTCGAGCGCAGGCCCCATGGGTGGATCGAAGCTGACGTCACTGCCGCTGACCCGATGGCCGAGCTGCTTCAAGAGGCCCGCTAGCGCGCCCATGCCCGTGCCAGCAACGGCGACCACATGAATGTGCATGTCGCGCACCTAGCATGAACAGGCGTATTCGGTGCAGTAACGGGACCTCCGCGGCGCCTGCAGCGGGCGCGCGTTCGGCGCCGCTGAACGGGAGCGCCGGTGGCGTGACTCGGCGCGTTGGTGTAGTTGTGGGAGCCTGTATGAAGATTGACGCGAAGCTCAAGAGTCAGACCCCCGCGTTCTCGTTCGAGTTTTTCCCACCCAAGAACGAAGAGGGGATGCGCACCCTGTTCGACACCGTCGCCGAGCTGAAAGAGCTCGAGCCGACGTATGTCTCGGTGACCTACGGCGCTGGCGGCAGCACCCGTCGCCTCACGGTGGAGCTAGTGGAGCGCATTCAGCGCGAGACCGGCATCGACGCGATGGCGCACCTGACGTGCGTGGGCGCCACGCGCGAAGAAATCGGCGGCGTGCTGAGCGATCTCAAGGACGCCGGCATTCAGAACGTGCTCGCGCTGCGGGGTGATCCGCCGAAGGGCCAAGAGAAGTTCGAGCGCACCCAGGGCGGCTTTGGTTACGCGAACGAGCTCGCGCAGTTCATTCGTGAGAGCCACGACTTCTGCATCGGCGGGGCCTGTTACCCCGAGATGCACCCCGAAGCCGCCAGCTCGGACGCGGACATGGACGCGCTCAAGCGCAAGGTAGACGCGGGAGCCAGCGTGCTGATCACGCAGCTGTTCTTCGACCCGAATGTCTACCTGCATTTCGTCGAGCGTTGCCGTGCGGCAGGTATCGACGTCCCGATCATCGCTGGCATCATGCCGGTGACCAACATCAGCCAGGTCAAGCGCTTCACCGCGATGTGTGGCGCATCCATTCCCGGCCCTTTGCTCCAGCGCCTGGAGCAAACGGGGGGCGAACACAGCGAGGTGCGCAAGGTCGGGGTAGAGCACGCCACCTTGCAGTGCCAGAAGCTGCTCGAGGCGGGGGCACCGGGCCTGCACTTCTACACGTTGAACCGGAGTAAGGCGACGCGGGAAATCTTGCAGAGTCTGCGCTAGCGGACCTCCCCCACGAAAAACGAACAACGCGCAAAAGCCGCACGAGTTTCCGTGCGGCTTTTTGTGTCTGCGACGTCTGACGCTATTTGCGAATCACGACGTGGACTGGCGGTTCGTCCTTTGGCCACTGGAGCACGCTGTTCCAACCGTCGGGGATTTGCGCTGTGATCCAGCGGAAGACGTGGTTCGCGTCGTAGGGCGTGAGGTGCACGTCGCCATTGGTGTGCTCGATGCCGAAGCGATCGTGCCAGTACGCGCCGTGGAGGTGTTGGCCGGAGTCGAGCTGGATCACCCAGGGCGTGTCGTAGGAGTCCCAGTACTGAGCGACCTTGGTGGGGTCCAGCGTGGTGGCGCTGACGAACTTCGCCGTGACCTTGAAGTCGCCGCGCTTGGTGACCGCTTCGCCCTCTTCGTCCAGGCGATTGCGGCCGACGCTGACCAGCGTGGTGTAGACCGGCTTGGTGCCCTCGTAGAGCACCATCGAGCCAGTGACGATGCTGATGTCGATCCAGCGCTCGTCCGCCTTCGCGTACTCGGGGAAATTTTCCCTGCGGCGAATCACCGTCACGTCGCGGTGACGCACGAAGCGGTTGTCGCTGGTCTCCCAGTAGCGGAGGCCATTTACCTCGCGGTATTTGCCCGTGAGCATGATGGTCTGGTGGTACTCGAGCTTGCCTTGCTTGTCGGCGTCGCCCTTCTCCACTTGCCACGCGCGCACACCGCGCTTGACCACGAACGCGACTGGCAGCTCCGTGCCGTTGCCGAGCTCAACGCCCTTGAAGTCGCTGAACTCCGCCTTCTTGAGGTCCGCCGCCTTCACGAAGCGGCCGTCGGTCATCATACCGAGGCGCAGCTGGTCACCTTCCGGTCCCTTGGCGCTCCAGGAGCCAACGATGGCTAGCCCGCTGCGACCGCGGATCTTGCCCACCTCTTGCACCGCGTGATCGTCCGCGGGGTCCCGCTGGTAGATCGGCGTCGTCTTGGTGGTACGGGCGTATGCGTACGGTAATGCGTCGTCGAGCTTCGGCTGTTGCGCCATCGCGATCAGCGTCGGGTGGCTGAGCTCGGTCGTCGCTTGCTCCCCCGCGCACACGAAGCCGCGAGGCCGTATCGGGTACCAGCCGCCCTCACAGCCGTCCTTGGAGTATGGTTCTTCGGCGCGGGGAACCATCGCACCTGCGTGCAGGTGACCGATCACCTGTCCGTCCTTCGAAGGGCGGTCCATCACCTTGGTGATGAAGCTGATCGCTCCGAGTCGCGGCCCGTCCGCCGGGGGAACTGGAACGTTGGGGATCTCGTCGGAGCTGCCCTTCGACAGCTGAGGCGTTTCCTCGCCGCCACCGCCGTTGCAGCCGAACAGCAGCGCCGAGCACGTGACGGCCAAGGCCGCGGGTACAGTCCATCGTGCGCGCATCATGATCCCCGGCTGTCATGACTTGCGCAGATTGGCCCAGTTTTCGGCACACATGTTTTTCAGCGCCGCGGACGCGAGAACGCGGAAAAAGCGCGAAAAGAAAGCAGAATTTGCTGGAAGGAAACGAATGCGCCCAGGGCCAAAGGCGTCAAACTCCCTGTAAGCCGGATCGGGGTTTGGGGGTTAGGAACGACATGCACACGACCAAGCTGATTGCCTCACTCGGGTTGCCCGGGATCGCTCTGGGAGCGCTGCTCGGCTTCGCACAGCCTGCCAGCGCAGGCGCCGTGAAGGCTCAACCCCTATCCACCGGCACCTACGACATCACCGACGGTCGCAACAGCGACGGCTCCAGCTATCAAGGCGCCGTTCAGATCGCGCGCACCGGCAGCGTGGTGCACCTGCGCTGGGACCTGGGAGGCACCCCCAACACCCACCAAGGCGTTGGCCTGATTGATGGCAATCGCCTGGCAGCGGCGTGGACCGCGTCACCGAATGGCGGCGTCGTGATCTACAAGGTGAACGGCGGCACGCTGAACGGTCGCTGGGCGAGCTACGGCAGCACGACCGAAGCCATCGAGAACCTCAAGGGCCCGAGCGGCTTGAGCGGCGACTACCGTATCACCCTCGGCACCAATGAATCCGGAGGGAAATACACCGGCAAGGTGCAAATCGCGCCCCAAGGCGCGAGCTACGCGCTCAAGTGGGAGCTCGACAGCGGCGAGCAGTACAGCGGCGTGGGTGTGCTGACTGGCGACTTGCTTACCGTCGGCTGGGGCGCTGGAAGCGGCGCGGTCGTCTACGACGTCAGCGGCGACAAGCTCAAAGGCAGCTGGGCGAGCCCTGGGGACACGGCGCTCGGCAAGGAAGACTTGAAGCTGCACCCGAAGCCCGCCAAGGCTCCAAAGCAGCCTGCGAAGCCTCCGGTGAAAAAGCGGCCACCC
>JBFXBK010000518.1:0-5355 GCA_050183255.1 Polyangiaceae bacterium
TCTTGCCCACCGTCTCAATCTCGATTCCGAAGCGAAGGTTCTTCATGCTGCCCGTCCTGTTCCGCGCGGCGTCGCGCTGCGTTGCGTGGCGCCATACAGGCTCTGCCGCGCGGAACTATCAAGGCAACTGAGGTCGAATTCTGATGTTTCTCAACCCTGCGCGGAGCGCTGTCCCGTCACGCGCTCCAGAACGTCCATGGCCCGCTTTGCTTCGTCCGCGGTCCCGTGAACCAGCTCAAGATAGATGCATCCGCTTCGTTCCGCGAAAGCGTTCAGAACGACCACCCAGGATTCCCCGATGCTCGCGAGTTCGACCTCCGCAGCGAGCTGATGGAGTCGCGCCTTCAGGGTTCGGTGATGTGTGCCGTTCGGCGCGGTCAGCTCAACGGAGGGCTTTGGGGTCCCGTAGGTGCTCGTTCCGAGGTGAACGCGCTTGATTAGTTCGCAGGCGTGGGGGCTGGTGTCTATCGCGACCTTGGTTGTCGTCTTGCGGCGTTGCATGTCGCCTATACAGGCTATGCCGCGCGGAACTGGCAAGGCGAAAGATCGAAAGCGTCCAGCTGGTAGCCTACTTGAGTTTCGCGCAACGCTCCGCCCGTTTCCTGTTTGGGAGGCGGCTTGCCAGGAACTCCAACTCTGGGACGTCCGCCTCCGCCCAACTGTCGAGGACTGCCCGCCATTCGGGCACAACCGAAGCCGCGCTCTGCACAAACTCCTCGGAGGCGCCATGACCTCGCGCATGCTGCAGCCATGACTCCATCGAGCGCGGAAGAGTGAATGGTGACTTCATCGCACACGCGAGCATCAATCGGGGCTTCTCAGGTTTCTTGTTCTTTGCAACGCAAGACACCAGCTTTTTCAGAACATCAGCCGCTTCTTGGACCGACTCGTCACCCACCACACGGGCGAGTCCTGAGCAGACATCCGCCAGAGCATAGTGCCATCGAAGCCATCGCTCGTAGGCTTGACGGGTGAACATTGGGAAGATCTCGTGCGCTAACTGGGCGAGGTCGATTAGACGTGCGTCTTTGGGACGGACCCCTCGTACCCACTCGGCGATGCTCTCTTCAGCGTACCCAAGCCGCCCTGCCAGCTTGCGTTGAGACCACCCAGACAGTCCGAGGATAACCCTGATCGGTTCGCCACGACCCTCTTGGGTTGCCCAAGACGTGGAGGTGAGAACCATCGGGACCCTGTGGTCGTACTCAACCAGCAGGGCGCCCAGTCGGTGCCCCGCCACGACGGTCATCAGTCGGAGATGTGCGACCGGATCGCGTACCTTGCGCTGGTCGACAAGCGTCTGCCATATCTGGGCATCGATCGCGAGTGGGAAGAACAACAAGCGGGGGTTCTCTATCCCATCTGGGAGCAGGCGCTCTTCCGTGAGGAACTGGACCAATGCGGAGTAGTAGCAGCACCACCGCCGTGGTTGCTGGTTGCCCTTGTAGACGCGAAGTGCGTTGCGAGAACCGAGTAGTTCGCACGCGCAATCCGATGCATCCCTCCGGTTGGCTCCTAGCGCCCGGACCAAGCCACCAAGAAGACACATTGCCGAGAGGTTGGGTCCCCCGGAGGGGACCCGATGTTCGCTCATTGTTTCTTCGCTCCGTCGGGTTTGGGTTGAGTCGACGTTGCCTTCTCAACGTTGCTGGGTTGCGCCTGCTGTCCGGGCGTAGCTCCTCGCGACGACTGGTACGCCGCATTGTTGGGGTTGAGCTGGTTGGCCCGGTTGTCTAGATTCGCCTTTGTGGATTTGTTCATGTTGGTTCCTTTCCAAGGCAGCGTTGCTAACGCTGCGCCTCCAGGAACTAGTTCTGGTTGTATACGCCGTGAGGACCTACGGGGGTACGGCGGACACTTTCGGAACCGTTGAAGAATACTGGAGAAAACAGGCCGAAGCGCCTCGGAGCTAGCGCGCTCAAATGCTCGCAAACATGCGTGCGGCGTTCTCCGCGCCCACGTGGGCCAAGTAGTGCGCCAACGCCTGGCGGAAGAACTCGGTGCGACTCTTGATGCCTCGCTCCTTCCACGCCGCATCCATCTGCTCGATGGCGGTCGCCTCGAGTCGAAGCGGGAGCACCTTCATCTCGAGAGGGATCCCGCCTGGACGCGCGCGCCGCGGGCCAACCGGGATGCGTCCCTTCTCTGCTTCGCGGATCTTCCAGATGAGGTAGTTGCGATGCTCGCTGCCCGTAGCTCGTCCGACGACGTCGAGGTACTTCGCTTGCAGCTCTTCGATGGTCATCGAGCTGAAGCGTCCTCGGCGCTGGTTCGTGGGCTTCGCGATCCGTGGACGCCCGGTGGCGCGCGGTGACGAGACGGGCGGCGGTTCATCCTCGGAGTCGTCGCCGTCCGGCTCCTGTGCGACCGCGCTCGCTGCTTCTTCGGTCTCTTCTTCGGGGGCAGCATCGTCCGCTTCCGGAATGGGTTCGTCAGCGGTGGGCTCACCTTCATCCGCGTCGAGCACGTCCTCTTCGGCGAGCGCGATGGGTTCCTCGACCTCCTGGGCTCGGAGCGTTTCGCCAATCTTGCGGATGAGAAACGTCTTGTTCGGGCAGCGGGTGGGCTCGCCGACCACGGTTTCGTAGGTGGCTTGCAAGTCCTTCAGGCGCATGGAGTTGAGGGTGTCGAAGTCGAGGTGTTGCATGGGTTTTCCTTTGGGGTTGGGTTGGGTGTTGAGAGACAGCGGGTCTCTTCCGTGCGGTACAGAACGCGGCAGCTCGCCCGGGCGCGGGAACCGAGGCACTCGACCTCGGCCCCTCGCGCCGGTGCTAGCTGCGAAGATGGGCGAAGCACTCGAGGTCCGTGACCGGAACGTCGGCGCGGGTGAGCTCCAGGGTGGCAGGGTCGACGATTCCAATCTCCGCTCGGTCAGCGGGATGCGCGCCGCCGAGTGCTGCCAAGTGCGAGTCGTCGTCGACCAGGTGCTCCGGGTTGCAGAAGTCGAGCTCGCGCGAAGGGACCACCGAGGTGCGGAGGACCCAAGCGACGCAGACTCGCTTGCCAACGAATTCGGGCTCTGCCGTGCCGATGTAGATGGTGTCTCCGCCGATGATCGTGTTGGTTTTCGTGCTGTCGTTCATGTCGTGCTCCGTGCTTGGTGACGGACATAAGGCATTGCCGCGCGGTACTATCAAGCGAACTCGGGACTCTTTCTGCTGCGCGAAGGTCGATTGTCGTGAGCACAAAGTGAGGAAGCCGAGCCCCCGGGAGGACTCGGCTTCGTTCGGCGATTGGTGTGGCTCACTCCGCAAGCAGGTGCCGGAAGCACGCCAGGTCTGTGACTGGCGCGTCGCAAAGGACGTCCCGTCCGGTCTTTGGGTTCGGGAACCCGATCTCGACTCGGTCGCGTGGGTGCACGCCCCCGAGCTTGCGAAGGTGAGCGTCGTCCGTGATCCAGAAGTCTGGATGGCCTGAGAAGTCTTGGTCCTCCTCCATGATCATCGAGGTGCGGACGATCGTGTAGATCCGCACCTGCTTCCCAGTGAGCCTGCCTTGTCCCTCACCGAGTTCCCCTCCGACGTAGGTTGTGTAGGTTCCGATGAGGGGGTTGGCTTCGTTGTTGGTCATGATGTCCTCCTTGGTGGTGGGACATAAGGCATTGCCGTGCGGTACTATCAAGGCGCTTTGGCGCTATTCGAAGTGCGATGGGCCGCGTCCGCGGCCCATCTGAGGGTCTTCGCTAGGGGCGCCGAAGCACGTCCCAGCCGTCGCGATCTCCGTAGCGGATCTGCTGCCCCTCGCAGAGCAACACATCCGTCGGCTTCATGCCTTCTCCCTCGCGCTCGTCGTAGTCCTTACGGACGGCGATCCCGCTGATCGAGTACTCGAAGGGCCACCGCGGCTGGTGCATGAGCAGCACGTTGGCCTCCGGGTCCAGGTCGCTCAAGAGCTCGATGAGTTGGTGGACCTTCATCGCGTGCCCTCCTCTGAGTTCGGGCGCTTGCGTGTGGTAAGCGCGACGATGGGCTCGCCCTCGGGGCTGGTCCCGTCGGTCATGAGCAACACCTCGTCTTCAGGGTCTGCTCCGCTCAGGAACTCGAGGATTTCTTTCACCTGCATGTCTTCTCCTTTCGGGGCTTCGTGCCCCGTTGTTGGGCGACATACAGGCTTTTGTGTTCGGACCTAGCAAGGTCAATTGTTGGTTGCGGTGCCGATCAATGCCGCGCGGAACTAGTTGGCCGGTTTAGGTGGCCGTTACGCTGGTGAGAAGTGTTGTGGGTATGCGCGGGCTAGAGCGGACGTACGAAGCTCTGGGCGTCCAACAGCTACTGGCTCGGCAGGATGCGACGTTCGCTTCTCGAGAGTCCGCGCGCTCAGCCCTGGCGCCTGGCATCGCTGCTCGTACAAGGAGCGCGTATGGCGACCTTGGCGTTGCCGGAACGCAGGCGGCGACTCGCTGCGCATGTCATCACGCCGCAGCCAACTGCCTCTCGATCCCATACCTCCGTGACCGCACGTCGGAGCCGTAGCCCGGACAGGTACTAATCTCTGCTCCGAACTCTCTTTTGCTCTAACCGAATAGCGAGGCGTTCGTACTTGTACCTCGAGGACCTCATGAAAGACGTGGAGCGTGCTGGCGACGCGGTGGGAGAGTTGGAACTAGCCATGGCGCGGTACGTGGCTGGCGATAGTGGGGCTTTTGAGGCTCTGTATCGTCTACTCGAACCACGGATCTCCCGATTTCTGGCTAAGCGCTGCGCGGCTGACGCCATACCAGATCTGGTGCAAGAGACATTCTTGCGCATCCACCGCTCGCGTCAGCGCTTCGCGCCTGGCGCCGCTGTCGTCCCGTGGGCTTTCACGATTGCAAAGCATTGCGTGATCGACGCCCATCGCTTGCGAGGAAACCGGTTAGCCATGGCCGCTCGAGTTCTCGACGAGAAGCTCGAGCCAATGCCGCCTCCGCTAAAGACGGAGCCCCACGGCGAGACCCAGATATGCCTCAAGGAAATGCAAGGCGTGGTCGAGTCTGCGTTGAGGCGCATGACGTCTGGTCGTCGCGAAGCGTTCTTCCTGGTTCGTGTCCAGGGATACAGCACGCACGAGGCAGCTGTTGCTCTCGGCGCTTCGCCGAATGCGGTGAAGATCCGTGCACATCACGCTGCCCGACAGCTTGGTGAGGCCCTCGCGGCCGCATCCCTCCTGGGGTGAAACATTGGCCTCAAGCCTCCAGGGCTCCCGAACAGCTTGACCCCGCGCCCGCAGTACAGGCAAAGCAGTGCTGTCCGACCGCGACGGGCTGATTCTCCAGCTCCCAGAGCGCGTCAATGTCGAAGACGGTGCGACTCACGGTGCCACTCGGTATGTCGAGCATCTGGTTGAAGTCACAGTCGTGCAGCTTCCCGTCGTAGG
>JBFXBK010000519.1:0-5318 GCA_050183255.1 Polyangiaceae bacterium
GCGCAAGCCGGACATCGAGCTTCTTCCGCGCGCGCTCGATCAAGCGCTCCATGTTGTTCAGGGAGAGCGAATCAAACTCGCCTGCTCGTAGCGGACGACCTGTGCGCACCAATTCGATGATCGCCTGCGCCTCGTTGTGCGTCAGAAATTCCTCGTGGAAGGTGTCCCCGTCCAAGCGCCCGCCCCGATAGCGTGAGCCACCAGCCTTGCGAGTCGCATCGAGGAACAAGTCCATCGACTCGCTCTGCGCGATGACGTCGTTGTACTCGTCCACCGTGAGTTCGCGTGTCCCCGCTTCGCTGTAGAGGATGCACGTCGGCGTGACCGAGATCCCACTGGGCAGCTCAGCTTCCGTTTGCGAACGCGGAACTGTGACCACCGGCACGAGCCCTCGCTCACCAAGCAGGATCGTGTCGGCGAGCACGACGATCTCGACTCCCTCAGACGTGAGCCCCTGGCGTAGAACAGGTTGTAGTGCACGGACCGTCGGAACCAACACGCGCGCACTCCGCAGCGAGTTGAGCCAGAGGTCGAAGCCTGGCAGCGCTGGGGACTGAGCGAGGAACACATCAGCCCCGTCCCGATCGCCAAGATGCTGCACCTCGGGGAAACCGGCGGCGACCGGACTCACTACACCACGTACGTCAAACGCGCGGCGCAGCTGACGGATGAAGCCGTAGTTCGAGAAGACCAGCTCCTCGGCTTCCGCCTCGGTCAGCTCCAGCGTCTCGCACTGCTCCCCCTCGCTGTTCCCGCACACCGCGAGCAAGGGGCGGGCTCGACTGAGCAGGTTTGGAACAACTTCACGGGGACACGTCCGTCCGTAGCAGCCATCACACGGAAACACGGACGACAGGCCGTTGGGTACCAACAGGCCAGCACGCAGGAGGCGAGCGGTCGCACCTTCGCCAACAAGCCCATGCCAAGCACGGGCAGGCAGCCTCGGTGGTGTCGCTCCCTCCAGCAGCTCAAGGAGCTTGGAGAGCGGCATAAGAAAGTCTCTAGGCAGTCAAGGCGAGGTCAGCCTCGGGCAGGCTCATGAAGCCCGCTTCGAGGAGATACTCACGCACGAGGTCCGCGTTCACGCGGCGATCGAAACACCAGTGGTTGGGCACGCGGATGTCGAGACGCATCGGGCGCTTCCGCACTGTGATGGTCAGGTCCAACCGGAATGCAGTCACCACCCCCTGTTGACGGACGAGCAAGCCAAGCCCGCCGTCGAGCTGTGCGCTCAGGTCGGGGCCAGTCCAGGTGATCGCTTGTCCCAGCGTCGCACGGCTCACCACGGTCAGCTCGCGCAGCACTACGCGCTCCACACCGGGAACACCGTAGGTGTCGACGGCTGCGCTGCCGAGGTCGAGCAGTGGCTGCCCGCTAAAGACAGGAGCCGCACGGAAATGTTCCGCGTCGCCCCAGAAGGCTTCTCCGATCGCGTCACGATACAGGTTCTGCTCACGAGCGAACTGCGCGTTCACGGCGAGGCGCCCGGTGTTGCGGTCGAAGACAATCAGGTCGTGTTTGTCGGGTACGTAGATCACTCGTCCACGCTGCTCATCGGTCTCTATGGCTCCCTGGTTGCGCATGGGTCGACCATGGATGATGAGAAAGCGCACCTCGCGCTCGGTCTCCAGGATGCGCACATCACAGAACGCGGTGCGGTTGCGTTCGGAGAACCACCGGCCGAGCCTCTCAGCGAGCGGTCGGCGCCCGTGTTCCAACGCCGCAACACTAGGACCGCGCGAGTTCTTCCCCACGAACTCCACGAACCGTCGCGCGTCCGTAGGCCGAGAGCGCACGTGCGCTGCCTCGAACAGATCGCGATGGTCGAGGTACGCAAGCAACGCCAAGTCCTGCGGCGTGATCCAATCAGGATGCACGCCGCGACTCCTCACTAACGAGACGACCGAGTCGCTGCTGTGATCGTTCACGAGATCTCCCACCGCCATCAGCGCCTGCCGCAGATCAACAGGCAGCGCAGGGTCTTCGGAGTTCAGACAGCGGTATAGCTGTCCGAACCAGCGTTCGTCGGTCGCAATGTCGGTCGTTGGGACGCCGTGCCCTTCGAGGGACCTGGCGTACGGCCGAAGCAGACGAAGGAGCAGCGCGGGACTGAAGGACTCCAGCTGCTCGAGCGACATCACCTCGAAGACAGCGTCCTCCGCGACGCTAGTTGCAGAGGACAACGGGGACACCGAATCGACAAGCATGAGGGATTCATCTCCGACGACAGTTCCACCGGGTGTCCGACGAGCGCATCCCCCCGACGCGCGTCAACTACCCGAAAGGTATCGGCTATCTGCACCCATGGACACATCACGCGCAAGTACATTTGGTGCTCGCGTCACCGCTTCGGTAAGGCAGGCGTACGAACCCGCAGCGAAACAGCTGTTTTGCTCTGAGACATTCTTTGTCGCATAGCGATCAGTTCCGCGCGGACTCAATGCCGGTCGCAAAGTCGACCCGAGCGGCCGAAAATTCGACACCGAGGCGCGCACTTTGATGTCCCATTTCGGAAACAGGGTGGCCTTGCCTAGAGGTGACCCACTCCGATCTAAACCAACGACCGACCCTCCGTCCGTATCAACTCGAAGCCATCGAGCGTCTCGACCAGCGTGTTGCTGCTGGTGTGCGGCGCGCCGTGCTCGTCTCGGCGGTTGGTTCTGGCAAGACCACCATCGCGAGCGCCGTGATTCTCCGCGCCATTGAGCGCGGGCAACGGGTGCTCTTCCTCGCCCACCGTCGAGAGCTCATCAATCAGGCCTACCAGCGCTTGCTTCACTTCGGCCTGCCCGCCAGCTGCGTCGGCGTGATGATGGGCAACGACTCCCGACGCCGTCCCAACGCGCCGGTCCAGGTGGCGAGCGTCGACACGCTGCGAAACCGAAGCAAGCCGGTGGCCGATGTCGTGTTCACCGACGAAGCGCACAGAGCCACCGCCAAGTCCTATCGGAACATCGCGGCCTGCTACCCCGACGCGCTGCACCTGGGGCTCACTGCGACGCCCTATCGCGCCAACGGCAAGGGCCTCTCCGACGCCTACGATGAGTTGATCGTCGTCACCACGCCCAAGCAGCTGATCGCCGAGGGCTACCTGGTCCAGCCCCGCGTGTTCACGGTGCCGAAGGCCAAGCGTCCCGACCTGCGCGGCGTGCGTGTCGCCCGCGGTGACTACTCACCCGAGCTGCTCGAGCAGGCCATGAACCGCCAGGCGCTGGTCGGCAACATCGTCGAGCACTGGAAGCAGCACGCAGAAGCGATCCGCACCGTCGTCTTCGCGGTGTCCATCGCGCACTCGAAGCACATCATCGATCGCTTCCGTGAGGCAGGTGTCCCCGCCGAGCACCTCGATGGCACGATGGGAACGGACGAGCGGGATGGGATCCTCCGACGCCTCGCAGAAGGCGAGACGCAGGTCGTCTCCAACGTGATGTGCATCTGCGAGGGCTGGGACCTGCCTTCGGTGAAGTGCGCCGTCCTCGCACGCCCCACCAAGTCGACTGGGCTCTACCTGCAACAGGTCGGTCGCATCATGCGTCCTTGGGAAGATCAGGAGGCCATCCTGCTCGACCATGGCGGCTGCGTGCTCGAGCACGGGCTCCCTCACGACGACCGCGACTTCGACATCGAGGGGAAGAAGAAACGCACGGGCAAGCCTGGTGAAGCGCCCGTACGCGTGTGTCCCGACTGCAACGCGGTGGTCCACCTCAGTGTGCGGGTGTGCCCCGAGTGCGGCTGTCAGCTCGCAAGCGATCGCGATGTCCCCGAAGAGTCAAAGGGAACGCTTGTCGAGGTGACCGAGGACACGCTGCGCAAGCCGAAGAAGAAGCGCTACTCGCGGTCCATCTACGACGAGCTGCGCGACGCCGCCCGCAAGCACCAGCCCCTCGATTGGTCGACCCTGGAGCACTGGGCGTGAGCCTCGTCCCTCACCCCCAACCCCGGAGGCTTTGCATTACCTCGAGGATGCCGAGGTTGGGTTGAACGCGTTCGTCGAATACGAGCGAGCTCCGTTCGTGGCGGTCGAGCCGCGGGAGATGTTCGTCGCGGTCGCGCCCGACAAGTTCTCGAAGGGGATCAAGCCGGGACGCACGGACGTGCCGGATCGGTATCGCGTCGTTGAGCTCACTGAGGCGCTCGAGCGGGAGTATCGATCTGACGCGCACCTGGTGACGTACTTCGCTCAGGGGCGAGAGCGGCAGCCACGCATCAACAAGGATGGGTTGTCCTTGTTCGACGCGGCGCTGCAGGTCGACTGCCTGTTCTGCGATGTCGACAACCCGGACCACGCGGGATGGACCGAGGAGCTGTTCGAAGCGGCGCGAGAACAAGACGCGACGACCCCTGCGCTGCAGCACGCGGGCGTCTACTACACGGCGCACGGCCGACGCATCGTGCAGCCACTCGCAGAGCCCATCACGGTTAGCGAGGTCGAGACGCGGCTCTACGGCTGGTTCAAGGTGCTGGAGCTACAAGGCATCGCGGTTGACTGGGCGTGTCGTGACTGGACGCGGCACTTCCGACTGCCTCACGTCGTTCGCAATCGAAAGGCAGAGCGCTCGCGTTGCGTGGACCTCGAGTGGATGCGTCCGGTGCGACTGCCCGACTGGGTGTTGGACCTCGCGCCCGAGCCAGCGCCTGCCGAGGAGCCTTCGTTCGAGCCTGCGCATCGTCGACCCCGCAAGGCCATCGTCGAGTTCACAGGAGAGCTGCCCGCGCGTTGGCGACCGCTCGCTGAGCGGGTGGCCGCTGCGCTTCGGCAGGTCGGGTCCGAGTGGCACTCGCCGTTCCTCACGCTCGCGGGTGCGTTCCTCTATCGCCAAGTGCCGCCCGAGCACGTGCCGGCGCTGTGTGGTGCGATCAGCGTGCTCACCTCGGCGGACGATCGCCTCGATGACCGCTTGATCACCGCACGCACCACCGTCGAACGCTGGCAGCAGCGGCTACCCGTCACGGGCTACCGCACGCTGCGTGAGAAGTGGCCGAGCGTCGCGATGGCGCTCGATGAAGCGTTGGGCTCGGACTCGGAGCGGCAACTGCTCGAGCTCACGCACTCGGCCGAACCGCTGGTCGAGACGGAGAAGTCGCTCGAGGAGATCACACGCGACCTCGAGCAAGCCATCGCCAATGCACCGCCTGGGCTCACGCTGATCAAGGCCCAGTGCGGTCTCGGGAAGACCCAAGCAGCGATGCGAGTCGCCGCTGCTCGAGCGGCCACGCCCTACGCGAGCGAGAACGCTCAGGGCCTGCGCGCTCCCCCGCACTCCAAGACCGCGCTGTCTCTCGACAAGAACAACCTCGCCAAGCAGTGCCTCACCACG
>JBFXBK010000520.1:0-5282 GCA_050183255.1 Polyangiaceae bacterium
GTTCATCATCGACGACCAGAAGAAGATCCGCGCGACCATCACGTACCCTGCCAGCACCGGTCGGAATTTTGCGGAGATCCTGCGGGTCATCGACTCGCTGCAGTTGACGGATCAGCACAAGCTAGCAACCCCGGCAGACTGGACGCCGGGGGCAGACTGCGTCGTTTCTCCCGCGCTCGACACGGAAGAGGCGAGGCGCAGATTCGGCGAGGTAACGGTTCTCCGCCCGTACCTGAGAATGGCCAAGGCTCCGGAGAAGTAGTGGAGTCCGGCGCACAAGCCACAGGCAGCCTGCTAGAGGTCGTTCGCGAGGAGCATCAGGACCTGCTGCTCCTCGTGGAGCGACTCGAGGGTTTGGTATCTGCGGGGATCGCGGGTGATGATGCGTGCCTCTGGCGCGCTGGAGAGGTTGCCGGAGCGCTGAAGAGTCTGTTGGTGGACTTGCACTATCCCCGCGAGCGATCACTCGTCGAGCGCGCCGGTGCGACTCACGTCGAATCTTTGCGAGCGTTCCACTACCGACACGACCTCGCCGCACGCCTCCTGCAGGGCATGTGCAGCGAACTCGCCCGGGAGAGCGTCGGGTGGCAGCGATTCTGCTCGGCTGCGGAGACCCTCGGTGACTTGCTGCGAGTTCTCGTGGTGGAAGAGGAGCAGCTCTTGGGGATCTCCCCCGCGTGACTCACGTGGTTACGGGTGAGTGCGAAGACTGCTGCTACACCGAGTGCGTGGTGGTGTGTCCGGTCTGCTGTTTCCACGCTGATTCTCGTAGAGTCTACATCGACCCCCTCGCGTGTATCGACTGCGGTGTGTGCGTGCCGGTCTGCCCGGTGGACGCGATCTTCGAAGAGGCGCTCCTACCCGGGTCGGAGGCGAAGTGGCTCGAAGTCAACGCCGAGCGGTCAAGCGTCCTTCCGGTGCTCTCCCGCCGTCGCCCTCCACTCGGGACGCCCCAGGATCGGGCGCGCTCCAAGGGTTTTCGCGTGAAGCGGACTACGGAGACAGGACACTAGTCGCCGAAGTCCTTCAGCTTCCTCCACAGAGTATTTCGCGCGACGCCCAGGATCTTCGCGGCGTCGCTCTGGCTGCCTTCGCATGCGCTGAGCACACGGAGGATGTGCTCCTTCTCGACTTCTGCGAGGGAGCGCAGATCGGCAGGCAGGTTCGGGTGGGCTTGGCGATTGAGTCTTACCGTGTCCGGCAGATCGACCTCGTCGATCAAGTTTCCTGCGGCCAGCGCCGCGCCGTGCTTGACCGCGTTCTGTAGCTCCCGGACGTTTCCGGGCCAGGGATACGCGAGGAGGCGCTTCTCTGCATCTGGAGTGAAGCCTGGGCTCTCCGAGCGCTCGAGGGACAGGAAGTGCTCCGCGAGCGGCAGGATGTCCGCCTCGCGCTTGCGGAGTGGAGGCACCTCCACGGTCAAGACGTTCAGCCGATAGTACAGATCCTCCCGGAAGCGACCTTCGGCCACGAGGGCCGCGAGATCCCGATGGGTGGCGCACACGACACGCACATCGACCTCGAACGACTGCGTCTCTCCGACGCGCCGCATCTCTCCATCTTGCAAGACGCGCAAGAACTTCGCTTGCATCGTCAGCGGGAGCTCGCCGATCTCGTCGAGAAAAATCGTGCCCTGGTGCGCAACCTCGAACAGCCCCTGTTTCACAGTGGAGGCACCCGTGAAGGCACCTTTCCCATGTCCGAACATCTCGGATTCCAAGAGATCGGCGGGCAGGGCAGCCACGTTGATCGCAACGAACGGAGCATCGGCGCGGGATGAGTTCGCGTGCAAGACGCGCGCGACCACCTCCTTGCCCGTTCCCGTTTCTCCGTAGACGACGACGGGCGCTTCGGTGCGAGCGAACCTCGACACACGCTTGAACAGCCCCTGGATCGCACAGCTGCGGGCGATCACGTCGGCATCTCCGTGCGCCCGCGGCACGATCGGCAGCATTCCACACACGCTGCAAGGGTTGGTCGACTCCACGCTGCAAGTCTTCCGCAGCGCACCAAGATCGTCCAGCAATCGAGCACTAGCCACGGTGTTTTCCTGTGTAGACTCCAATACATCACCCACCCCGCGAGTTCGCCGACGAGCGAAGACGTTGGCGGCGCGGCCACGGTACGAGGCCAAGCCAGGGAGAGGCGATCATCCCGCGCGCCCACCGCGCCCTGATGCGGGCTGGGACGTTGCGGAGTGCGGTACTGCGACTCCAAAGAGATGGGAGAGGCTCCTCACGGAGCGTCGGGATCATGTGCAGCTCCAAAGCAACGGCCGCGCCATCGAGCTCGGTAGTGCAAAACCTACAGTTCCGTGAGGTAACTCGACCTGAACTCTGGGCTGCGTCAGCGGGGAGGGCTACGGGGAGGACACCCAGCTGTTCCAGGTGTTCGATTCTGGAACACGGGGTGACCGCCAACCCGCAGAAAGGCGGAGGGATCCGGCGATGACGCGCCCTCGAACATTTGGCGTGGAACGTGCTGAACGCTCGTCGACGAGCATGCACGCCACCTACCTGCTGTCTGTCTACCTACACATCCTGTGTGCCATCGTCTGGATTGGCGGGATCGCGTTCCTGGTGTTCGTCGTCGTGCCCTGGTTGCGGAGTGGGGGTCAACCGATCGCGGGCGTGTTCTTGCGTGAGACCGGCACGCGATTTCGCAGCATTGGATGGGCTTGCTTCGTCATCCTGCTCGTGACCGGGACCTTCAATCTCTATGTCCGTGGCGTGCGCCTCGGCGATCTCGCGAGCGCGACGTGGCGTAGCTCTCCATATGGTGAGGCCGTCTTGCTGAAGCTGGGTCTCTTCGTTGGCGTCCTGACTATCAGCGGGATCCACGACTTCGTCGTTGGACCTCGCGCGACACGGGCCATCGAGGCTGATCCCGCCTCCGTTGAGTCGGGTCGACTGCGCAAGCAAGCACAGCGGCTCGGGCGGCTGAACGCGATACTCGCGCTTCTGCTCGTCGGGGTGGCCATCACGCTCGTTCGAGGTGTTCCATGGTAGTCGTCGAGCTGATCACCGAGTACCTGGTCGCTGACCATCGCCGCCTGCACCTGGAGCTCGAGGCCGCGGTCCGAGACGCCTCGTTCGATCCTGAGGCGTTCTCCCGCTTCCGGGCTGGCCTGCTGCGGCACATCGGAATCGAGGAGAAGCTCCTGTTCCCCGCGGTAAGAAAGCTGAGCGGAGGTCTGCCGGAGGGCGCCCAGCAACTCCGCATCGAGCACGGCGCGCTCACCTCGCTCCTGGTGCCGTCTCCCGATCCTGCGCTGGTCGCCGAGATCGCGTCGTTGCTCGAGCAGCACGATGCCCTGGAAGAGTCGAGCGTGTACGCGGAGTGCGAGAAGGTGCTAGGCGAAACGCTGAGTCGGGAGCTGACGCAGGCGGCGAAACAGCGCTCCTCACCCCCGCTCGCGCCCCACTTCGATGGTCCGGGAGTGCATCGCACCGCCGCGGCGGCGCTTGCGGCCGCGCAGCGCGCCCGGAGAAAGCGATAGGTTCCCATGACAGAGCTGATCCAACTCACAGAGAGCGTGGACCGCGCACCGGCCCAACGCTTCGCGCTGTTCGACAAAGGATTCCGTACGTTCTTCGCGCTGGCGTCGCTGCATGCCGCGGTGTTGGTTCCCGTCTGGATCCTCGCGGTAACCGGCGTGGTCGCGATCCCGGGCGTAGGCATGACCTGGCACGGGCACGAGATGTTGTTCGGGTTCACCCTCGCGGTGATCGCTGGCTTCTTGCTGACCGCGGTCACCAACTGGACCGGGCGGGAGACCGCGCGTGGACCATTTCTCGCGGCCCTCGGCGCGCTCTGGCTCGCTGGGCGCGTCGCTCCATTCGTCTCGTCTCCGCAAGCCGCCGCGCTCGTCGACCTGCTGTTCATTCCAGCGCTGCTGGTCGCTTTGGCGAGAGCCATCGTTCCGACGAGGAATCGCCGCAACTATGCCTTCCTAGGGCTGCTTGGGCTGCTCGAAGGCTTGAGCTTCTTACATCACTCCGGAACCTTGGGGGTGCTGAGCGGCTGGGAGCGCAAGGCGGATCTGCTGGCTGCGGACGTCGTCGCGATCATCATCTGCATCATGACCGCCCGGGTGCTGCCGATGTTCACGAAGAACGCGACCGGCTTCGAGGTGCGACGTAACCAGACGGCAGAGCGCGTGGCGGTGGGAGGCCTTGCTGGTCTCTTGATCGTGAACGCGGTGGAGGCGCCGAGCTGGCTCATCCGAGTGACCGCGCTGCTGACGTTCGCTGCGCTCGTGGTGCGGGCGTGGAGCTGGGGCCTGCGGGCGAGCCTCGGAACTCCGCTCCTCTGGATCCTCCACGCCGGGAACCTCTGGCTGACGATCTCGATTGGCTTGCGGGCGCTCCCGGGCGTCGCCTCGGAACAGCTCGCGCTGCACGCGTTCTCCGTGGGGTGTGTCGCGATGCTCTGCCTCGGCATGATGGCCCGCGTTTCCCTGGGGCACACCGGCAGGATGCTGATCCCCACAGGCCCCGTGGAGGTGAGCTTCTGGCTCCTGCTCGTGGCCGGCGTGGCTCGGATCGTGGCCCCGCTGTTGTTTCCCGCTTTCTATCGAGGGCAGCTGCTCGTCGCGGGTGTCGCCTGGACGCTGGCGTTCGGCACGTTCCTCCTCGCCTCGCTGCCGATCTGGGCGCGCCCCAGAGTGGACGGAAAACCTGGCTGAGCCTTGACATGTTCGGAGTCCTAAGTTAGGAGTCCGAACATGAACTCGAAAAGGCGCCTGTCCTACTTTGAGTCCCACTCGGAGCCCGTGGAGGCTCGCATCGCGACGGGCCTTCACAAGATTGGCCTGGCGATGAAGCAGCAGGATTGGCAGCAGGCCAATCAGGCAGGGCTCTCTGCGACTCAAGGACAGATCCTCGCGGCCCTCGTGGGTGAGGGCGCCTTGACTGCCTCAGAGCTGAGCGGGCGTCTGGGAGTGACGCTGCCGACGATCAGCGAATCAGTGAAAGCGCTGGTGCAGAAGCAGCTGGTGGTCAAGAAACCCGACCCGCGACATCCCCGGGCGAGCCTGCTGGAGCCTACCGTCGAGGGGATCGCGCTCGGAGAGACGGCGCGCTCCTGGCCGGAGTTCATGGCGGAAGCCGTCGGGGAGCTCAACCACGAAGAACAGCAAACCTTCTTCTCCGGCGTCGTGAAGATGATTCGATAGCTGCAGGAGCGCGGTCAGATCCCGCTGTGCGGGATGTGCGTTACTGGCACGCACTTCAGAGTCGATGTTCGCAAGGGTCCGACGCCTCATCACTGTGCGTTGGTGG
>JBFXBK010000521.1:0-5277 GCA_050183255.1 Polyangiaceae bacterium
ACAGGCATCGGTACACGTCACGGCCCCCGAAGCGCAGCAGCCGTAGTCGCAGTAAGTGGAGTAGATCACCGCACCACTGTTGCAAAAGCACGCAATGTTCGGACAACCATCATCGCACAACACCTGGCAGCTGTTCCCGCTGCCACCCTGACCGCTGCCGCCCTGACCGCTGCCACCCTGACCGCTGCCACCCTGACCGCTGCCGCCCTGACCGCTGCCGCCCTGACCGCTGCCGCCCTGACCGCTGCCGCCGTTCCCACCGGAGTTGCCCCCTCCCGAGTCCGATCCGCATGCGGTCAGCACCACAGATAAGCCCATAACCAGACAGCCAGAGGCCAAGAGCTTGATGGCCGAAAAATGATTCATCTTAAGTTTCCCTGAGTTCGTGTTTGGTTGGTTCGCGATCCCGCGAGGCGACCGGAGTGTCCCGGACGGCAACGCTGTGTCGCCTTCACGCCGCTGACTCGAGCGGTCTCCTCAGGGGGATGAGGGTCAGGGGAGGTTGTCGCATCGAAACCGATCCTTTTTCTCACGACCCAGGATCCGCGCCGCGATTCGCCCGACTTTGCATGCCAACATTCCTTCGCGGAAAAGCCCCGCGGGAAGGCTGGCGGCGAAAACGCGAGTACTGCTGCCTGACAGCAGCGCAGATCCGCCCTGACTGAAGCGGAGTTGGAGTTTGCGGGGTTTGGGGGTGAGGGCTAGTCTCCGCGACCCCATGGAGGAGGACTGCAACCAACTGGCGCGAACCGGGCGCCAAGCGTGGCCCGACTTCGGCGTGACCGAAGAGGCGTTCCTCGCGCGCCTGAACGCACGCGATGCAGCTGGCGTACCCCTCCCCCAATCGGAACACGTGGGCGACGCGTTTTTGGCGTTTGCTTGCGAGCTTGGAGACGCGCTCGCCATCGCGACGTTCGATCGGGACTACCTGTCGCGCGTGCCCGCAATGGTCTCCCGTGTCGATGGCTCGCGGTCGCTCCCGGACGAAGTTCAGCAGATCCTCCGGGAAAGACTCTTGGTTGGAGACGGTACACCCAAGATCGCGGGCTACGCGGGCCGCGGCAGCCTCCTCGGGTGGCTAAAGGTAGCCGCCGTGCGTTGCACCCTGGAGCTCCTGCGCGCTCGCAAGTCCGAGCACAGCGACGACGTCGAGTCCGAGGCAGAGCGAGCGGCGGCGCTGGTGAGTCGAGATCCCGAGCTTGACTACCTACGCGAGAAGTACGCATCTGATTTCCGCTTGGCTTTTACGGATGCCCTGAGCGACTTGGACAAGCAACAGCGCACTGTCCTGTCGCTCTACCTCGCTGATGGCCTGAACATCGCGAGCATTGGAGCGCTCTACTCGGTGCATCGCGCCACCGTCGCGCGCTGGATTGCGGAGACGCGCGAGCACCTGTTCAGCGAGACCCGCCGCCGCCTGCACGAGCGTCTCAACATCAGCGAGACCGAGTTCCAAAGCATCGTGCGCTTGGTGCAGAGCCAGCTCGACGTCAGCGTGCGTCGCCTACTCCAAGAGGCCGCCCTTCGGGACGCGAGCGGGAGCTGACATGGACTGTCTTAGCGAGGGCCGCATTCAGGGCATCGTCGAGGGCGGCCTGGACACCCTGGAGCGCGAGCGGGCGCGAGAGCACCTGGAAGACTGCGCCGATTGCCGGAAGCTCGTCGGGCACGCCGCGGCGGTGCTCGCGTCGGGCGAGGCGGAGACGGACGAACTGGAGCCCCTCGGCTCGGCGTTTCAGCCCCTGGAGCCGGGAGACCGCGTGGGACGCTACGTGGTGGACGAGCGCCTCGGAGCCGGGGCGATGGGAGTGGTGTACGCCGCCACCGACAGCCTGCTACAGCGCTCCGTTGCGCTGAAGCTGCTTCGGCCGACCGATGGCGGTGGAGATCTCGAGCGCGCCAGACTCGAGCGCGAGGCGCGAGCAGCCAGCGCCGTGAAGCACCCCGGCGTCGTGGCGGTGTACGACGTGCTGGCGACTGAAGACGGTTTGTCGGTACTGGTCATGGACCGCGTGGCTGGCATTTCCCTGCGGCAACACTTGAGAGACAGCGGGCCCTTGGAGGCAGCCGAGGTCCGCGAGGTCTTCTCGCAGATCCTCGAGGCGCTCTCCGCGGCACATCGCACCGGAGTCGTGCATCGCGACCTCAAGCCGGAGAACGTCTTCCTCACTGAGGAATCGGGCGCGCCCCCCCGAGTGAAGCTGCTCGACTTCGGCGTCGCCAAGCTCCTGGCCAGCGCGTTTTCTGACAGCGCGGGTCTGACGAAGAGCGGGACGCTGGTGGGCACGCCGTACTACATGGCGCCGGAGCAGGCGTTTGGCGCCACCGATTTGGACCAGCGCGCCGATCTGTGGGCAGTGGGCGTGATGCTCTACGAAGCGCTGGTTGGCGAGCGGCCGCTCCACGGGGAGAACGTCGGGCAGGTGTTGCATCACCTCGCGCACTTCGACTTCAGCGGCCCGCGCGCGCGTTTGATGCAGGTCGCACCCAGCTGGGAGCCACTGGTCAGTCGCTTGCTCGTGGAACGCTCGGCGCGCCTCAGCGACGCGCAGGAGGCGCTCGATTGCTTGCGAGGCATCGACTTGAGTGGCGAAGCGAGCGCTGCCGCACGGCTCACGGACGCCGCCACGCGGGGCTCCCACGTGGCTTCCCTCTCCCCCAAAAAAAGCAGAGCTTGGTGGGCCGTTCCGCTGGTGCTCGGCCTCGGCGGGCTGTTCAGCCTGGGATTCGTGACTCGCGGAGGGCCATCCGGACCTGCTCAGCAGACCGCCGCCCCGGCGGCCGATCCTGCAGCGTTTGTTGAAGGGCCACTCGCCACGAACTCCCAGTTCCCCACGGCAAAAGCGACGCCAGTATCTGCGACAGACGACGCGAGCGTCGCGCTACCAGAGGCGCCGAAGCGGAAACCCCGAGCAGAACCCGCAGCCCAGTTCAAGCCAGAATCTCCGAAGGCAGCGGTGAGCGCTGCACGCGTCAAGCCCCTCGACACGCCTGCTGCACCGACACCAGCGCCGGCTGATTCCGCGCGTAAGCCGCGCCTACTGACCGAACCTCCCTTCTGATTTCATGTGCCCTCGCCATCTCACCCTCTGGACTCTCATCGCCTGCCTCTTCGCCCCCTCTGCCTGGGCCCAAAGCCAACCAGCCGGAGACACGGAAACGGCAAGTGCCGACGGCGATCCCACGGCGGCCAGAGCTCGTGAGGCGTTCGTCACCGGAGCGAAGCTTGCCGCGGATTTGCGCTGGCGAGAGGCGCTAGAGCGCTTCGAAGCCTCAGCCAAGCTGCGTCCACACCCTGGAACGACCTACAACATCGCGATTTGCCAGCGCGCGTTGGGTCAGTACACCCGCGCGCGCGTGAGCTTCGAACGGGTGCTCGAGGAAGCCAAGGCCCAGCCACTTGACCAGAGTCTGCTCGATGACTCTCGCGCGATCCTCGCGGAATTGAGTCGAGTTCTCGCGCACGTGACGCTGACACTCAAGCCGAAGTCCGCGAAGCTCTCTATCGATGGCAGGCCACTCAGCCCCGCCGACGGTGGACGCTTCGTCGCCGGACTGCGTGAGCCTGGGCCGCCGGAAGCGCCAGGCAAGTCCTCCCTGAGTATCACGCTCGATCCAGGACCGCACTTGTTGCTGATCTCGCGCAAGGGCTACGCGGACTACGTCAAGCGCCTGAACTTGCGCCCTGCTGGCAAGCTCGCGCTCAAGCTGGAACTCAGCAAGTTGCCAGCGAGCCTGCGGGTGCAGTCGAATCGGAAGCGCGCCGCGGTGAGCGTCGATGGAATCGACGTGGGCACGGCACCGATCCGTTTGAGTCGACCGGCGGGTACGTACCGGATCGAAGTCCAGGAGCGGGGATTTCAGCCCTACGTCACCGACACGCGCCTGCGTTCGGGCGAAGAGGTCACGCTGCGCGCAGTGCTGGATCCCGAAACCGTGGCCTTGAGCGAACGTTGGTGGTTTTGGGCAGGAATCGGCGTGCTCGCAGTGGGGATCGGCGTGACGACCTACGCGCTCACCCGGCCCGATCCGGAGCGCCCGCCGCTGAACGGTGGCAGCCTAGGTTGGACCGTGGAGGTTCCTTGAGGAAACGCGTTGCGTTGTGCGCGCTGCCGCTGCTGACAGCGTGCAGCGATCCTGCGCCGCCGCCCCTCGCCGAAGCGGTGCTCGAGGTGGACACGAACCTCGCCGTGCCGAGCCTGATCCAGCGTCTGCGGGTGGACCTCTACTCCGAGGACGGCGCGTGGTTCGAGTCGAGAGACATCGCCCTCCCCGATCCCCGCGACTGGCCGCTGAGCTTCAGTGTGTATTCGGCAGACGAGGCGCAGAGGAGGGCGGTTTGGGTGCGGCTTCGCGCGTATCCCGAAGACGGGGTGCGAAACTACGAGGGCGAGCGCTTCGGCGACTGGGGTGGGAGCCTCGTGGCCTCGAGCGGAGACGGCACGCCGAGGCTGGTCGTGAACGGGAAAGATCAGACTCCACCCGAGGAGCCAGCGCCACTGCTCACGGTCGACCGCCTGCTCCTGGTGGAGCTCGAGCCCGGAACGACCGGACGGCTACCCGTGGTGCTGGACGGCGCCTGTGCGGGCACCATGGTCAGGCTCTCGACGGAGTCGCCCAAGCCGATCCTCGGGGAAGCAAGCAGCTGCATCGCGACCGCGGGCGTACGGGAGCCCGTGGAGCGGCTGCTGGTGCGTGGCGGCGAGTCGAGCCGAGACTCCCAGCTGGGTCACTTCGCCGAGGAGCCGTGTCCGGCGCCGCGCACCGGCGCTGCTAGCGTGTGCGTGCCGGGTGGAGCCATGGTGCTAGGCACTCAAGACCTGTTCTTGATCCCCGACCTCCCGCCTACACCGCAGCGCATGGTTGCGCTGAGGCGATTTTGGCTCGATCGCGATGAAGTGAGCGTTGGGCGCTACCGCGCGGCGCTGGCCGAGGGGTTCGCCCCGCCGGTCTCTCCCAACGTGCGGGATGCAGAACTCGGCACGGCAATCGCAGAGAACTGTAGCTTCAGCAGCTCAGAGCGCGGTCGCGAGGGGTTCGCGCTCTCGTGCATCGACTGGCGCACGGCGCGCGCGCTGTGCCAGTTCTGGGGTGGAGACTTGCCGAGCGAGGCGCAGTGGGAGTACGCCGCCTCACGCGGAACGAGTCGCGGTTCGCGCTATCCGTGGGGCAACACGGACCCAACTTGCAATAGCTCGGTGTTTGGGCGCGCACCCCTAGCAGGGCAACCTGGCGTGTGCGAGGCGACGGCGGGCTTTGGCCCACTCCCTGCCGACG
>JBFXBK010000522.1:0-5257 GCA_050183255.1 Polyangiaceae bacterium
GCCCACGCCGCGATGTTCGCGAAGCGAACGAGCAACCCCACGCCCACGCCGCGATGTTCGCGAAGCGAACGAGCAACCCCACGCCCACGCCGCGATGTTCGCGAAGCGAACGAGCAACCCCACGCCCACGCCGCGATGTTCGCGAAGCGAACGAGCAACCCACGCCCACGCTCCCGCTTTCCCCCACGCCCTCCCAGGCAAGTTCGCGAAGCGAATGAGCCCAAACCCCCCGCTCCCGCACCCGCTCGCGCCCCCGCTCCCCCTCCGCGAGCGAGCGCCCGCGCGAGCGAGCGTTGCAGTAAATCGCTGGCTGTTGAACTATCGGCCCGAACCAATGAGTAGTGAGCCCCAAGAGCTGAGCCAGGTGTCCCCCACCGTGCTCGTCGTCGACGACGAAAAGAATATTCGCCGCACCCTCGAGATGGTGCTGACCGGGGAGGGCTACCAGGTGCTCTCCGCGGGTAGCGCGGAGGAAGGCTTGGATGCCATCGGCAACCCGAGTCAGCCGGTGGACTTGGCGATCTTCGACTTGAAGCTGCCGGGCATGAGCGGGCTCGACGCGCTGGAGAAGCTGCGCGGCGATGACGCGAGCAAGGACTTACCGGTGATCGTGATCAGCGGTCACGCGACGGTGCACGACGCGGTCAACGCCATCAAGCTTGGCGCGAGCGACTTCTTCGAGAAGCCGCTCAACCGCGAGCGTGTGCTAGTCAGCGTCAGCAACTGTATCCGCACGGCACGGTTGACGCGCACGGTCGAGGCGATGCGCGGCGAGCTCGAGGCGCGCTACGAGATGATCGGGACCAGCCCTGCGATGCAGAAGCTGTTTCAGGACATCGACAAGGTCGCTCCCACGCGAGCAAGCGTGCTGATCACCGGCGAGAGTGGCACTGGCAAGGAGCTGGTGAGCCGCGCAGTTCACCACCTGAGCCCACGCATGGACGCACCCTTCGTGAAGGTCAACTGTGCGGCGATCCCCAAGGAGCTGATCGAGAGCGAGCTCTTCGGCCACGAAAAGGGCAGCTTCACCGGCGCCCAAGCACGCAAGCGCGGCTTCTTCGAGCAAGCCCACGGCGGCACGCTGTTCCTGGACGAGATCGGTGACATGGACCTCTCGGCGCAGGCCAAGGTGCTGCGCGCCCTGCAAAACGGCGAGATCATCCGCGTGGGCAGCGAGCACGTGATCAACGTCGATGTGCGGGTGCTGGCGGCGACCAACAAGGACTTGGCCAAAGAGGTCTCCGCCGGTCGCTTCCGCGAGGATTTGTACTTCCGGCTCGACGTATTTCCCATTCGCGTGCCCGCGCTGCGCGAGCGTCCCGGCGACGTACGCCTGTTGGCGGACGCCTTCGTGAACAGCTTCTGCAACGAGAACGGCCTCAAAAAGAAGCGCATCGACCCCGCGGTGTACGAGGCGCTGTCCCAGCGCAAGTGGCCGGGCAACGTCCGTGAACTGAAGAACGTGGTGGAGCGCGCGGCGATCCTCTCGAGCGACGTCATCACGATCGCGGATCTCCCGGAAGACCCCCACGTTTCTCCGTTCGACGACGACGCCGATCAAGACGACGGCAACGAGGCGGGCGAAGCGTCTGCGCGCGCCGATGCACCGCAAATCACGGGTCCCGATGGCGAGAGACTGTCACTTCGGGAATATCGAGAAGCGGCAGAGCGCGCCTACATCGTGGATACCCTGGTCGAGTTCGACTGGAACATCTCCAAAGCTGCGGTGACCCTCGGGGTCGAGCGCACCAACCTACACAAGAAGATTCGAGCGTATGGCATCAAGCGTGGGGAAGGCTGAAAGCAAGCGCGACGGTTGGCTCGGCACGGGGGATCCAAGCACCCAACGTGTGAGCGGAGCCGCGCCCGCGATCCTGGCTCTACACGGGTTCGGTGGAACCCCGATCGAGGTGGAGCTCTTGATGGACGTGGCGAAAGGGCTCGGCCTCCAAGGCCTCGCTCCGCTGTTGCCCGGTCATGGCACGCATCCCGATGATCTCGCCCAGACGCGCTTCAGCGACTGGCTGCGCGGCGCTGAGCAGAACCTGAGCGAACTCTACACCAAGAGCGGCAATCAACCGATTTGCGTCGCGGGTCTGTCGATGGGCAGCCTGCTCGCCCTCGAGCTCGCGTTGCGTCACCCCGAGCGCGTCCGCTGCCTCGTGCTGCTCTCGAACGCGCTCTGGTTGCGCAGTCCGTTCCCGGCGCGGGCACTCGACTGGGCCGGGCGCCTGCACCTGCCAGACTTTCAGCTACCAAAGCTCGCGAGCGATCTCGGCGACCCCATCGCGCGCAAGAACCACCTGACCTACGCCTCGCAGCCGGTGCATGCGGCGGTGGATCTCCACGACGCCGCCAAGCGCCTGCGGGGACGCCTGAGCGAGGTGCGCTGCCCGACGTTCCTGATCCACGGCGCGCAGGACCGCCTGTGTCCGATGAAGAACGCAGATTCCGCAGCTCGCGCAATGACTCGCGCGGAAACGCGCATCCTCATCCTGCCGCGCAGCCGCCACATCGTGACCCGCGACATCGAGCGGCGCGAGCTCGAGCGGCGCCTCGCCGACTACCTCAGGCAGCAGCTCGACCTGCCCCAGTCCGCGGGAATTCAAACGCCGGTGGAGCCGTAGCCGCCGGCGCCCCGCTCGGTGTCGTCCAGCTCGGAAACCAACTCCAGGCTCGCCTGCGTCACTGGTGCGATCACCAGCTGCGCGATGCGCGACAGCGGCTCCACCAGGTAGGGCTCCTGCCCCAAATTGATCAGCACGATCGCCACCTCACCGCGGTAGTCGCTGTCGATGGTGCCCGGGGAGTTGACGATGGAAATCCCGTGCTTCAGCGCGAGCCCGCTACGTGGCCTGACCTGCCCTTCATATCCATGCGGTATCGCCATCGCGAGGCCCGTAGGGACCAGCTGCCGCTTGCCCGGCGCTAGCGTGACGGCTTCCTTCAGGGCGGCACATAGATCGAGCCCAGCGCTCCCCGGCGTCTGATAGCGGGGTAACGGCACCTCGACTTCACCAACTCGCTTCAACAGGACCTTGGGCTGCATGCGCTGGGGCTACGTCGGTCCTCACCCCCGCGTCAAGATCCGGCCAGGACACAGACGCCACGTGCAATTGCCGCAGCGTTTAGCCGCCACCGCCTGTCCTGCGTTTTTTTGGGGGGGAGAGGCGCGCCGTCTACGGGATGCTGCCGCTGGGCGGGCGCATCGAGCCGGGGTCCGTCCCGAGTGGTCCGATGCGGTGACGCTTGAAGATTTCGTCGGCGATCACGCTGAGCCGCGCGGCCTCACGCTGAATGTCCTGGTTGCCCTTGTAGTGCGGCGATGACGTGACGTACGCCGCGAAGGCGCGATAGCTCTTGGCCTCTTCGAGCTCGTTGCCGATCTCTTTGCAGAGCGCGATGGATCGCATGTAGTAGTCGACCGCCTTGCCTTCGTGGCCCTCCCCCCAGGCACCTGCGGCGGTGACGTCTGCCAGGGTACGAAGCGCGATCGCCAAGTGGGCCTTGGAGCGCACGCGACCGAACAAGTCCACGGCTTGCTTGATCGATTCACGCGCCGCGCGCAGCTGATCTTGCGCCAGGTAAGCGTCGGCCAGCACCCGCTTCACCTCACCGAGGTTCAGCTTGTCGCCGAGTTCGTCGCAGATCTGCTCCGCTTGCTTGAGCAGCTTGAGCGCTTGTTCGCCCTCGCCTAGCGCGGTCTTGGTGTCACCCAAGCAGGTGAGGACCACTGCGATGCGGCCCTTTTCGCCCATCTCTCGCGCGACGTCGTACGCCTCACCGAACAGCTCCAGCGCGCGCTGCAGGTCGCCCTGCTGCTTCGCGATGCGCCCGAGGTTCGCCAGCGTCTCCACGACACCGATCGGATCCGATATTTCCTTGCGGATCGTAAGCGCTGCCTCGAGCGCCTCTTGCGCCTTGGCGGCTCGCCCATGATCCATCCACACGAGGCCGATGTTGTTCAGGCTGAGCGCGATGCTCCGGCGGTCTCCGAGGCGTCGCCGAATTTCGAGCGCCGTCTTCATGTCCCGCAGCGCGGCCGAGTACTCGCCCTTGATCCACAACAGCTTGCCGAGATCGTCGTGGCTGGCGGCCACGCCGCGTTCGTCGTTCACCGCGGAAAACAGCCCGAGCCCAGTGTTCAAGTGATCGAAGGCACGCTGTAGATCGCCGGTGTCACGGAACAGGCGCCCGATACGGTTGTGAGCCGCACCACCCTTCGCCTTCAGGTTCAGCTGAAAAGCCAGCTGCTGCATCTGGCGAAACGCCGCCTGCGCCTCGTCGCTTCGCCCCCCGATCCACAGCACGTCACCGTAGTCGTGCAAGGCATCGATGCGCCGCCGCGCGTCGGTGTCGCCCAGAAGCTCGAGTCCCTTGGAGAAGTGATCCGCGGCCTTCTTGGAGCCAAACCCCGAGCGAGCGACATCACCAGCGCGCAGGTAGGCCTCGCCCGCTTGAATGCGCGCCCCAGCGCGCTCGAGGTGTTTGCCCAGCATCACCAAGCTCTCTTCGGAGGTCTTGGTGCCCGCCTGCTGACTCAGCCAGTCGGCGATCGTCTGGTGGTAGCGTCGCGAGAGCGCGGCGCTGGTGAGGCTCGCCACCTTCTCTCGTTCGAGGTTGTGCTTGAAGACGTATTCAGTTTCCCCAGGGAAAGCAGAGTCAGGGAGCTTGAGCAAGTAGTCGCGCGCGATGAGCTCCCCTAGCAATCGCTCGAGCTGCCCTTCGTCGTCCGCGGCCTCAGCCGACCACAGATCCGGCGGTGGACTGTCCATGCGCATGAGCGCAAGCAACGCACCCTGCCAGAACACACTGCCCATGGTGGCGCCGTGCTCCAAAACCCTGCGCTGCTCTGCGCTGAGTGCCGCGATGCGGGCAGCGACGGCGTCCTCAACCGTCAGGGGCAAGCGCGCGCTGGCCAGGCGATCCAGGTTGACGCCCCAAGGCCCGTCTTGGGGGTCGCCCTTCACCGTCAGCACGCCAACGTCGTGAAAAATCCGGACCATTTGCTCCAGCAGCCCGGGGTTGCCACCGGCCAGGTTCACCGCGGCTTCCACCAGCGCTTCGGTCGCTCCCCCTTCGCAAGGGCTGAGCATGGCCTTGGCGACTTGGGCTGACTCCTCGGGTCCCAGCGGGCCAACCTCGATCAGCTGATGACGTGCGCCTCCGATGGTCCCCCAGTCCTCTTGGCGCGCCAAGAGCTCCGAGCGCGCGGTGCACAACACCAGGATCGGGGCGCTGAGATTTTCCGCAAGGT
>JBFXBK010000523.1:0-5251 GCA_050183255.1 Polyangiaceae bacterium
ACTGCCACTGCCCACTGCCACTGCCCACTGCCACTGCCCACTGCCACTGCCCACTGCCACTGCCCACTGCCACTGCCCACTGCCACTGCCCACTGCCACTGCCCACTGCCACTGCCCACTGCCACTGTCCTTGACAGCACGCCGAGCGGTGGCCATTCCTGCGCCCCGAGATGTCTGAAGTTCACTCATTCCAAGCCGAAGTCAGCCAAGTCCTGCGCCTCGTCGTGGGGTCGCTGTACTCCAACCCCGAGATCTTCCTGCGCGAGCTGGTGAGCAACGCGTCGGACGCCCTCGACAAGCTGCGCTTCGAGTCGGTCGGCGACCCGACGCTGATGGGCGACGACACGGAGCTCCGGATCCGCATTTCGCCAGATGCCGAGGCTGGAACGCTGACCATCAGCGATAACGGCATCGGCATGTCCCACGACGAGCTCGTGACGAACCTCGGTACCATTGCCCACTCCGGTTCGAGGCAGCTGATGGAGCGCCTCGCGGAGGCGCAATCCGCAGGGAAAGACGCGCTGCAGCTGATTGGCCAGTTCGGCGTCGGCTTCTACTCGGCGTTCCTGGTCGCTGACGAAGTGCGCGTGGTGAGCCGGCGTGCTGGCAGCGACGAAGGCTTCGCGTGGACGTCAGAGGCCAAAGACAAGTTCACCATCGAGGCGACGGAGCGCGCCGAGCGCGGTACCGACATCGTGCTGAAGCTCAAGGATGACGCCAAGCAGTACCTCGACGGCTGGCGCATCCGTCAGTTAGTGACCCGTTACTCCGACTACGTGAGCCACTCGATCGAGCTCAAGCAGGAGCCGGAGGACGCGGAAAACGCCGACGCCACGCCGACGTTCGAGCGCATCAACCGCGGCAGCGCGCTCTGGCAGCGCAACCCCAAGGAAGTGACGGACGAGCAGTACGCCGAGTTCTACAAGCACCTGAGCCACGATTTCGAGGCACCCCTCGCGCGGAAACATTTCCACGTGGAAGGCACTCAGATGTTCACGGGGCTGCTCTTCGTGCCGAAGAAGGCGCCCTTCGATCTCTTCGACCCTGAGGCAAAGAAGGGCATTCGCCTGCACGTCAAGCGCGTGTTCGTGATGAACGACTGCGAAGAGGTGTTGCCGAAGTGGTTGCGCTTCGTGCGCGGCGTGCTCGACAGCGAGGATCTACCGCTCAACGTCTCGCGGGAGATCCTCCAGGACTCCAAGGCCGTGCGCATCATGAAGAAGCAGGTCGTGAGTCAGACCTTGAGCATGCTGGACGACCTGGCGAAGGAGCGCCCGGAAGACTACGGGACGTTCTTCCGGGAGTTTGGCGCGGTGCTGAAGGAGGGGTTGCATTTCGAGCCCGAGCACACCGACAAGCTCCAGGAGCTGGTGCGCTACGAGAGCACGCACTCTGCGGCCGACCTCTACAGCCTGAAAGACTACGTGGGACGCATGCTGGAGGGTCAGAAGGAGATCTACTACGTCACCGGCGCGGAGCGTCGCCTCGTGGAAACGAGCCCGCACCTCGAGGCGCTCAAGAAGCGCGGCTACGAGGTGCTGTTCATGACCGATCCGGTGGATCCGTTCGTCGTGACCCAGTTCACCGAGTACGACGGCCACAAGCTCGTGAACGCCATGAGCGAGAAGCTCGATCTGGACGGCGACGGGGAAGCAGCTGAAAAGGCCCGCGAAGCGCGGGATGAAGCGCTGAAGGGGCTGATCGAGCGCTTCGAGCGTGTGTTGAGCGATCGCGTCGGACAGGTGCGCACCTCCACGCGTCTCGAGGATTCCCCGGTGTGCCTCGTGATCCCCGACGGCGGCCTGGCGCCCCACATCGAGCGCTTGATGCGCGCCCAGAAGCTCGGCATGGGACCCCAGAAGCGAGTGCTGGAGATCAACCCGGATCACCCGCTGATCAAGCGCCTCGACACGCTCAACAGCGACGCCAAGGACATCGGCGACGTCAGCGAGTGGATCGAAGTCCTCTACGATCAAGCGCTGCTCGCTGAAGGGAGCCCGTTGGAAGATCCAGCCGCTCTGGCCAAACGCTTGACTACCCTGATGAGCAAGGCCGCGGGCGTCTGAGTGACGGAAGCCCCGCGGCTCTGTATCTTCGAGCGTGACGTCGCGCCCGGAGTCCGAGAGCAAACCTGGCTCATCGCGCTCGACCGCGGCGCCGCCCTCCAGGTCGGAGACGCAGCGCCGCTTGAGTTACCGCACGGAAGCGTTTCTCGCGTCTTCGAGCGCTACGGCCAGCTGTTCGAGGTCCCCAGAGATCCCCAAGCGGTTGGGGGTGAGGCGCCCTTGGCCTCCGGCGACACCCAGCTCCACTTCACTGAGGGCTTACTGAAGCGCTTGCGCCATCGCACTTGGTTCGACGTGGAGCCCAGGGACTACCTGGTGTTCACCCCCAGCGGATCAGTCCCCGAGCCAGGCGGGTGGCCGCGCTACGAGCTCTGCACCTCGATCAGCGCCGCGCTGCTGCACCTCGCAGAGGCGTACGCCACGGCGCGATCGCAGCAGTGATCCTGCGTCTCTCGGGACACACACGGTTTCGTGAGGCACACGGTTCCGAAAGTCGGTCGTGACGCCCTGCGGCGCTCCTCACCCCCAAAAATCCCGTAAAAAGTCGCGAATTCGCCTGCAACAAACTTGGGTGGTTCGAAGCTTGCCCTTTAGCTTCCTTGCCAAGGACGCGCGGCCCCCAAACCCCGCAGTGGGGCGGGGGAGCTGTCTGGCGGAAAGGTGAGTTGAGATGACGAGTGTGACCCCGATTCAGAGCGTGCTCCGGAGGAGTGTGCTGGGCGTTGGCCTGTGCGCCTTGATGGTGACGATGGCTGGCTGCGGACGGGACACCACCCACGCCGAGCCGGATCCGGCC
Source organism: Polyangiaceae bacterium (assembly GCA_050183255.1). Classification (GTDB taxonomy): domain Bacteria; phylum Myxococcota_A; class Polyangia; order Polyangiales; family Polyangiaceae; genus JAHBVY01. Next base: position 2,863 of record JBFXBK010000523.1, read on the forward strand.
AAGGTCAGCGTGGAGATCAATCCAGGCAAGCCTGGGCTGAACAAGCCTCTGGCGCTTCCGCAAGAAAACAAGGATGACTCGGCGATCGTCGCCGAGCCGGCGCGGGAGCGGGCTGCCAAGTCCGCCCCGGACTCGGAGAAGCCCCACGCCGGCACCACCGAACCCGCGAGCGTCAAAGTAGGTACCAGCGACACGAAGCCCGCAGACGTGAAGTCCACCGCGGCGGTGCCGCTCAAGATCAAACGCCTGGTGGTGACCACCGAGATCGACAAGCGCGAGCCCGTCGAGGTGTCGAGCTTCGAGGCGGGCAACGGCGCGATCTACGCCTTCATGGAGCTCGAGAATGCAGCGGACGACGAGCAGGACGTGATGTTGACGTTCGTCCACAGCTCGGGGCGCAAGGTCGGGCTAGTGGAGCTCCACATCCCAGCGAAGCAGCGCCGCTGGCGCACCTGGGGACGCACCCAGAACATCAAGCAAGGCGGCGAATGGGAGGCCATCGTCACCAGCGCCGACGGCCAAGAGCTGGCGCGCACGAAGTTCCAAGTCAGCGAGACCAAGGGCGCGGAGAAGTCTGCCGCGCAGCCGACCAGCGCGAAGTGATCGCGCTAACGCGTTCAGGTCGCGAAGAACAGCACCCCCAGCAGGATCAACCAGACGACCCCGAGGAAGTGCCAGTACTGCACGCAGAACTTCACGCCTTCGTGGCGTGAGCTCGAGTACTCCCGCCGCCGCGTCTTGTAGATCACGACGCCGAGCGGAGGCAGGCCACCGACGATGTGCAGCGCGTGCACCCCGGTGAGCATGTAGAAGGTGAAGACGTACAGGTTGCGGGCGCTGACCGTGAGGTGAGCGCTCTGCAGCTCGTACCAGTTCAAACTCTGGCCCAGGATGAACGCGATGCCGAGGCCCAGCGACCACCACAGCGCGCGCTCGAGCGTCGCGAGCTTGTTGGCGCGCACGGAGCGCAGCGCCCAGGTCATGCAGGCGGCTTGAGCGAACATGACTGCCGTGGTGCCCAGCAAGCCTAGGGGCAAGCCAGGCATCTCTGCCGTGCGCCAGACCGCGTTGTTCGCTCGCGTGACGAGGTAAGCGATGATCGTCGCGCCGAAGATCATCCCGATCGACGCCAGGAAGCCGATCATGCCCATCTGCCCGATGGACATCTTGAACGATGGCTCGCGGGGAGAGACGGTCTCTCGGTCGGCTCCGATGAATGGGTCGCGCATCTTCCGCTGGCGGATCATCTACCCCCAAGCGGTCGCGCTGCCAAGCGGCGTGGCGTCGCGGCTACTCCGTCAAGAACGCCTGGAGCAGCGCTGCGAGCTCGTGGGGGCGGTGGCGCATCATCATGTGCCCAGCGCCTTCGAGCAGCGCGCTTCGCCCCAGAGCAAAGAAGGCTTTGCGGCGCGCTGCTTCCGCCTCGGCGTGGCGCAAGAACGACTCCGCACCGTCGACGAACAGCGTGGGACAGGCGACTCGCTGCCAGAAGCTCTCGGCGATCTCGAGGCGATAGGGGTACGGCCCTGTCGTCAGATGCAGCGGGTCATGCAGGAAGCAGAGCCCGCCTTCGGGGAGCTCACGGGTGCTATGCGCGACCAGCCACGTGGCCAGCTGATCGTCGAGCAGCGGGTCCAGGCGCTGTAGGCGCTTGGCGGCCTCGGCGACGTCCGCGTAGCACTTCAACGCGCCATGCGCCTGGCGCTTCCATGCGGAAATCCAGTTTGTCACACGCTCCGGTACCGCCGTTTGGTCTTCCGGCGGTCCAAGGCCCTCGAGCAGCGCCAAGCGCTTGATCCGTGCGGGGAAGCTGCCAGCGAAGTAGCTGGTGATGCTGCCGCCCATCGAGTGACCGACCAGGCTCACCTGTTCGCGCCCCACCAGCTCGACCAGCGAGGCAAGATCCGCGAGGTAATCCATGAAGTGGTAGTAGCCACCCGGCCCGACCCGATCGCTCCAGCCGTGGCCACGCATGTCGGGCGCCACCAGGTGGAGCCCCGCTCCTAACCCCGACTCGACCACCGGCTGCCAGCTGCGCCCGAGATCCAAGAAGCCGTGGATCAGGAACACCGTGTGCTGGGCGTCGGTGTCCGCGTTCCACTCCAGGCAGTGGTACTCGAGGCCGGTCGCCAGCCGCACGCGGCGCGAAACCGGCGCTGGCAGTTCACTGGGAGGGTCTTTCCAACTGACAGGGATCTTGGAACTCACGGGGAGGGGGACATGGCACTCGGGTGGGCTCACGTAAAGTCCTTGGGTGCGAGCAGCGTCTAGCGCTCGAGGCTCAGCACCAACTTGCCCGTAGTTTGCCCCGACTCGAGGCGGGCGTGGGCCGCCGCGACCTCGTCGAATGGAAACACCTCAGTCGGCAGCGGCGGGAGCTTACCCAGGC